>CALOED010000225.1:0-14147 GCA_942492005.1 uncultured Saprospiraceae bacterium | reverse complement strand
AATTCGCTATTTACATCTTCAAAATTTGCCACTATTCGTCCAGATACATCGGTAATAGTCACTTGATAATAAGCAGAATTTAAATCCAAACCATCCAACTGAATGTAATCCATAAATGGATTGGGGTAAACTTTCACGATACGAGTTAAAGCAGAAAAATGAGTATTAGAAATAGGGCTAGCATCTATTTTAGCCGTAAAAATATCTCTATCTCCTTTGCTGGTAAAGTTTATATTTCCAAAAAAACGAATTGTCCCCTGAAACCAACCCGTCGTGTAAATCTGCTGTGCATTATCTACCTTAATGGCTTGCGGCAAATCGCCATTGCTTCCGCCTGCGCTGATGGCATATTTATAATTGCCCAACGAATCAAATTTCACAAAAAACATATCCGCATCGCCTGTGCTGCTTAGGTTCGTTGAAGCCGTTGCATCAGGATTTACATCTATTGTGTTTTGAAAAGTGCCAGCTAAAAATATTCTGCGCTGATTGTCGCTCGTGATAGAATAGCCATAATCATTGCCTGTGCCGCCAATGCGTTTGCCCCAACGAAATGCCCCTTTCGGCGAATAATTCGCAAAAAACACATCCCGTTGCCCAACAGAAGTTACAAAATTCGTTGCTGCACTTGGGTCCAAATCAATCGCATTGATAAAAACGCCCGCTACCAATACGTTGCCATCATGCGTTACATTCACGCTATTTGCCACATCTACATCTATGCCTTGCAAGGCTTTTGCCCATAGCAATGAGCCATTTCCATTATATTTTGCCAAAAACGCATCGGTATTTCCTGCTAATGTCAAAATGGTAGCACTGCTTGCGCTAGGATTGAAATCGGTATTGGCTTTAAAAGTCCCCGTTCCGTATAGATTGCCCATAGCATCTACATCCAAATCATTAAAAACCACGGCATCCGTACTTTCTATTTTTTTTGCCCAAATATAATTTCCATTTCCGTCGAACTTAGCAAAAAAACTAGCCGAAGTCTGCGTAGTACTTAAATTATCAGCAGTAGAAGTATTGATAAAGTCCAAATCAGAAGTAAAACGCCCCGAAATTTAAAGGTCTCCATTTTGCGTTCTCACAATATTTTCGCCCAAATCTGTGCCGCTCCCTTCGATAGCTGCTACACTGACAAACGAGCCGCCTACATCGTATTTTGCAATAAATACATCCGAACTGCCTGCACTATTTTTTAATGCAATTCCCAAAGTAGGGTCAAAATCCACAAAATTGCTAAATTGTCCTACAATGATAATATTCCCAGAATTGTCCAAAGCAATGCCGTTCCCTTCGTCGTCTCCGCCGCCGCCAATGCCTTTCGCAAATACCAAATTGCCAATGGCATCGTATTTCGCAAAAAACACATCTCGTTGCCCTGCGCTCGACAAAACGGCCGTACCATTGCCACTCAAATCAATCGTGCCGCTAAAAAATCCCACAACGTAGCTATTGCCAGCAGCATCTACCACAATGTCATTTGATTGGTCAATATTGGTGCTTCCAAGGGCTTTTGCCCAGTTTTGAGCCATTGAAATATTATAACTGAAAAGAAAAGCGATAAAAAGTGTAATTGTAAAGTGTTTCATTTTTATAATTGTTGATAAGCAATAGGCTGTTTCTAACGAGTTTTTTCTGAAATGATTTGCCTATTTATATTTATAAATTCCAATCAATTTTCTTACCAATAGTCACAAAAACCTTACGAATCTTTAGAAGAGCGTATTTAAATATTTTTATAAAACATATCCTTCCTTTGGTTTAAAAACAATACTTTTATTACAAATCTTAGGTATCAAAAATCCTTACCGTGCCTTACTTTTATTAACTTAGATTTTGAATATATTCAACTGTTCCATTTTCTGAATTATCTTTCTTATGAGTTTAAATATTAGAACCATTCAACCCGCAGATAATCCAATAATAGCAAGGATTGTAAGAACTGCGATGATAGAATTTGATGCTGCCGAAAAAGGTACTATTTTCGCAGACCCAACGCTAGATACGATGTTTGAAAATTATCAAACTGAAAATGCCATTTATTATGTGGCAGAATGGAATGGTGAAGTAGTTGGCGGCGCAGGTATTCGAAAACTTGAAGGCACAGCAGAAGCAATATGCGAACTCCAACGAATGTTTTTGAAGCCCGAAACGAGAGGAAAAGGCATTGGACGTGCATTGATGGAAAAATGTATGAATTTTGCGAAAGCAGCCAATTATACGGCTTGCTATCTCGAAACTTTACCAAAACTAAGCAGTGCGGTGAGTATGTATCGCAAGTTTGGTTTTGAAGAATTGGACAAGGCTTTGGGCAATACAGGGCATTTTAGTTGTAATTGTTGGATGCTAAAGCCGTTGGAGTAGTGGGCAGTGGCAGTTGGCAGTTGGCAGTTTTATAAAGCGTAGAAAAATTAAGGTCTAAATGCTTTGGCTTTCACTATAAACTATTCCCTAGTCATAACCTCGTAATAACGAGATTTTTATATATTTGTAGAAACACACATTTAACACAAAAAGACTAATGCTACAATTTGAACAATATTTAGAAGAGTTTAACAATACCATTGTCTTTCAAGACTTTGTGGTTAATATCTTAGTCGTGGCACTCTTGACCAACCTATTGAGACTGTATTACGTTCGTTTTGGGAACTCTATCACCAACCGAAATCGTTTTGCAAGTAACTTTATGCCGCTCGGTCTCACGACAATGCTCATTATTACTATTGTAAAATCTTCCATAGCCTTATCATTAGGGCTTGTGGGCGCATTGTCAATTGTTCGCTTTAGAGCAGCGATAAAAGACCCAGAAGAACTAACCTATTTATTTCTAGTCATTGGAGTAGGTTTGGCATCGGGGGCAAATCAGTCGTTATTGGCAATTACGGCAGTTGCTTTTATATTGGTTTTGCTTTTTGTTTCAAAACAAATACAAGGCAAAACCCAATTTAAATCAGAAGATAAACTCTATGTAAATATTAGTACTGACGTAAATGACTTAGAGGTGATTAACCAAATGCTAAAAGAAACGTTTCATTATGTAGAACTCAAACGTTTGGATACGCTCGGTTCGGGTTTGGATTTGGCATATATTTGTAAAGCCAAAGACATCAAAGACATTGAAGCTATACGAAAAAGAATAACAGAACTATCTCCGCTCACAACGCTTTCAATAGTGGATCAGCCCGATTTGATAGTTTAGCATCGGAAATAAAAACTGATACAAGTCCTCAATAGTATAATAGCCATTATTCACAAAGTGGCTTCGCCGCTTTGTCTATCTTCATTATCAGTTAGTGATGTAATAGGATTTAGTTTTGTGAAGAAAGTCTAATAATAAATGATAATATCAGACAAAAATAATCAACCCTCCAAATGGGTCATTTTAGGACGATATGTCGTAGGCTCGGCATTATTACTGGTATTGCTATATTTTGTATTGAGCTTTTTCTTTCCATATTGGGGCGCAAGCAAAGAAGGAGAAATTTTTTGTGATGCAGAATACATTCGAGGCGATGTGTTTGTCTCGCAGGGGTATATTTTTAAAAATGCGCAAACCCAAAGCAACGAACAATCCTATAAAGGCAATTTCTCTTCAAAAACCAGCCGAAATGAGCCTACGGGGATAGAATATATCCTACGTGCGCCAGTAGCTAACGACCGTTACCGAGTCACGGTGTATCGCTATCGAGGCGGCGCAACGGGCGGCGAATTGGTTGTAAAAGGCGATAAAGATGGCGGATTTGAGAAGCGTGTGGACTTGGCTTCTTCTAAAGATGAAAACGGTTGGGAACTCCTCGAAGTAAGTTTCAATGTTCCCGAAAAAGGCGGCAGCACCATTTCCATTTCCGTATTTTCCAACTCCAATACGCCTGTTTATTTTGATAATTTAAAAATAGAAAAACTCACTGCTACGGCAGATAATTTAAATATAGCTCCCTTCAAGGCTTCCATTTTCAAGCTCGAAATCGCAGAACAATACATGAAACAAATCCGAGAAAAACGCCTTGATGCGTTAAATTCTGGCGTTTTGTTATCAGATGATGCCGACTGGGTGAATGCCAAAATTGATGATGGTAGCCAAAAACTCAAGGCTGATATTCGGCTGAAAGGCAACCGCTTGTATCACTTGCAAGGTAGCAAATGGTCGTACAAAGTGCGTGTGGAGATCGTTTTATGCTTGGAATGGGATGCAAACTTTTTCTATTCACAATCCTGCGTCTAAGAGTTTTTTGAGGGAATGGATTTATCATCAATTGCTGCGAAAAGAAGGCGTAATTGCTGCAAGGTATGATTTTTTCCAATTGAAATTGAACAATCGAAATCGTGGAATTTACGCATTTGAAGAAAACCCTGACGAACAATTAGCGGCTACGCACAAACGCCCCAAAAGCGTTGTGGTGCGATTTAGTGAAGATGCGTTTTGGTATAATGTGAAGCGGCAAGTAGATGAATTTGGACAACAAATCGGACAAAACCAGTTTGTTGATGATTTGAATGCTTCGGTCGTTCAGCCCTTCAAGTCAAGTCAGGTATTGGCTTCGGCAGAAATACAAAAGCATTTTCAAGTGGCGCAATCGCTGATGTATCAATACAAATACAACCTCAAACCTGCCAAAGATATTTTTGATATAGATTTGATGGCAAAATATTTTGCTATCATGGATGTGATGCAAGCCTATCAGGGCTTAGATTGGCACGACCAACGCTATTATTTCAACCCTGCTACTAGCAAACTCGAACCTGTGGGCATGAGTGGTTTTGGTATAGAAGTAAAATCTTATCGCAAGCGTGCATTTATCGGACAAGGGCTTTATAATCCCGATGTGAAGGATTATAGTATATATATGCACTTGTTTTTGGATGATGCCTTCATGGAAAAATATTGCCAATATTTGCACGATTTTTCAAAGAAAAGCTACATTGAAAGTTTTCTGTTGGATATAGAAAAAGAGGCTTTACGTCGCCAGCAATTTATCCGAAAGGAATTTAGCGATTACTCTTACGATGCTTCTGCAATTATCAAAAATGCTAAAAATATTCGAGCGCACCTCGTGCCAGAAAATAGCATCAGCCTCCGTGCAAAACGAAAAGGCAATATCGTAAAAGTGACGAATTATCATAATTTGCCACTCGAGATTGTGGGTTTTGGTGCTGCTAAGGATAAAATCACTACTACCCTTTCCCAAAAACCAATACTGCGAACTAACCTATCAGGCCTTCCGCCTAAATATGTCGATTTGCAGTTGCCTTCGAGTGCCAATTATATTTTCTATCAATTGCCAGGCGTTAATCGCATTTTTCATTCCGAAATTTCGTATTGGGATGTGCCAGAAGCCAGCGTGCCAGCACAAGAACTTTTTGAAAACGTCACTATTTCGTCTAATCAAATTTATGATGTACGTGACCGATTGATTGCATTCAAAAAAGGAAAATACAGCATCGGGCAAGATATAATTATACCAGAAGGTTATCAAGTCAATATTCCTGCAGGAACGGAATTGACCTTTGGAAGCGGTGCAAAATTTTTATCCAAATCGCCCGTAATGACTTTTGGCAAGTCGGATAATCCTGTCATTCTGCGCTCTACAAGCGGTATTTTATTATTGGATATCCAACAGCCTTCTATTTTTAGAAATACTTATTTTCTGAAATCATCTAATTTAAATTACAATAATTGGTGGTTGCCGGGCGGTGTAACGGTTTATAATTCTAAAGTGACTTTTGATAATTGTACCTTTTCGTATAGCAAAGCTCCCGAAAGTTTGAGTTTGATGGGTTCGGAGTTTGAATTGGTGGATTGCAATTTTAATAATAACGAAAGAAAGGGCTTAGTTACGCTATTTTCGACGGGTAGCATCGAACGTACTCGATTTTTTGCCAATACGCTGATTGGCGTAGAATTGCTAGGCAGTAAGGTAGAATTGAACGATGTTACTATTCAGCAAGCTGCAAATAATGGCTTAATCGTAGGTGACGACTCGGAAGTCAATATTAAATACATCGAAATTAAAGACACAGATATTGGTGTAGTATCGAAGGATATGTCTCGTCTAACTATCGAAAAAATATCACTCGAAAACTGTAAACGTGGTTTTGCAGCTTACCAGAAAAAGCCCGAATTTGGCGGAAGTCGCATTGTAGTGAATGATTATGACGCAAAGGCAGTCAAAGTCTTGCATCGCATCGAACTGGGTTCTACCTTGAAAATCAAAGGAAAAGAAGTGAGAGGGTATTAGGTAGCGGTGGGCAGTTGGCGGTTTACTGACCATAGAGATTTTAGTTCTCTTTTTGAAAATTATACGCTTTTCAAATATTTATGTCGTATAAGAAGGAGCGGTTAATTTAAACACATTAAACTCAATACGTCTTAATAAAATAAAAAACGTATTATATCAAAAAAAAGGTTTCAGCTAAAGCTGAAACCTTTTTTTTGCCAACCGCCAACTGCCAACCGCCTAAGCCCGTGGCACATCTTTTTTCGATTTTGGTAATTTCTTAAACTGATCGCCGCCATCTACGTCGAAATCGAGTTTTCTCAAATCTTCAAATTTCAATTTCCCTTTCAAGTTGAGCAAGATAAAATTGTCGGATTCTTTTACAATCACTAGCACATTAGTAATAGCATCTTTTTTCTCACGAATATAAAAATCTACTTGTGTGTCTCCACTTCGGACATACATTAATTGTTCAAAACCATCTTTGACCGCTTTTTCTTTAAATCTATTCAAATCCGAATTTTTAACATGATTTTCTCCGTCAATCACCATTACTTGCAAGCGAGAAATGGTAGATAATATCTTTGTGCCGCCTTTTTCGTCGGCAAACCTTGCTGCCATTTTCAAAAGAGGTCCGCTGAGTTCAATGGTGGTTACGTTATCTTTAGCATAATATTTATCGATGAAGCGATTAACGCTGCGTTGTGCATTAGAAGAAAGGGGTATAATGAGCGTCAATAAGAGTATTAGAATAGTATTTTTCATCTTGCGTTGATTTTGTATAGTTTATTGATTGTCGGATAGAGGTGAGCAGTTTTTTTATACTGCTCACTCCCTTGCCCATTTTTTGTCGTTTTCTCATTTTCTCGTCATCGTCTCGTCTCTCTCGTCGTTTCTTTTCCTTTTTCCATCTTTTTTTCTCATCTCATCCTCTTTTTCGTGTCGTCCTTTCTCTGTCTTATCTTTTTGCGTTTGGGATTTTGCCGTGTTTTTCCCGCTCTTCTTCGTCTTTCCTCCCTATTGCTTTCTTCTTTCGCCTTTTCTTTGTGGTTTCCTTTTCATCTTCGGGGTGTCTGGTTTCGTTTCATTGTCTTTTTTTTATCGTTCTTTGTTTTTTTTGCCTTCGCTCTCTCTCCTGTGCCCC
Organism: uncultured Saprospiraceae bacterium; assembly: GCA_942492005.1. Lineage (GTDB taxonomy): Bacteria > Bacteroidota > Bacteroidia > Chitinophagales > Saprospiraceae > CAKZLL01. The sequence goes on along the minus strand of CALOED010000225.1, from coordinate 6,785 downwards.
CTTCGTCTTTTCCTCTTTTCGTCTTGTCCCTCGGGTCGGTTTCGCTCTGCTTTTTTGCTTTCGCTCGTTTCTGTTTTTTTGCGTGCGTTCTCATGTTCGTTTCTCGTGTCTCTTCGCGTTTTGGTGTTTGCCTCTTTGGGGCGCTCGTTTTGTTTCTGTTGTTTTTCTGTTGTTCTCGTTGGTGCGTTGTTTTTGGTTTCGTTGCTTTTCTTCTTGCTGCTGTCCTTTTTTGTGTGTGGGTGGGTCCGTGTGTGTGTGTGTGCGTGTTCGCGGTTATCCGCTCTCTTTCTGCGGCTCTTTTCCTCTCTTTTCGCTGCGTTGTGCTTGGGGGGTTTGGCTCTGGTTTGTGTTTTTTCATCTTGCGTTGGTTTTGTTGTTTTTGTTGTGTGTGGCGTGATTTTTATACTGCTCACCTCTTGCCCATTATAATTTAGTCGTTTTCATCATTTTCATCGTCATCGTCATCGTCATCATCATCGTCGTTATCTTTCTTCTTTTTTCCATCTTTTTTCTTCTCATCATCATCCAAATTCTTCAAGTGATCCAGTCCATTTACATCAATGTCTATATCTTTTGCAAGTTTGGAGATTTTAGCCAAGTCGATTTTTCCAACGAAACTCAATAATACAAATTCGTCATTTCCTCCAACTATTAGCAACAATTCTTCAATAATATCGCCATTTTCTTTGATAAGGAATTTCACATTTTCATCTTCGGAGCGAATAGTCATGAGTTCATCGTATTCATTGAAATCAATCTTTTTAATCGCTTCTTTGTAATATTTTTTGCCTTCGCTCTCTCTCACTAAGATGCGCAAACCCTTCAAGTCTTTAATCACATCTTTTACGTCTTGGTCCACATCGGGGTCGAGTTTGGCGAACATACTGAACATTTTTGAGCTAATATATACGACGGTAAAACTCTCATCGTCCATATACTTTTCAAAATACTTAGAAATAGCGTCGTTTTGCGCCTGTGCTTGGTTTGGCATCATCACTGCCATTGCTATAAGTGCTATGAATATAATTGAAAAACGTTTCATTAGATTTGTGTTTTGTTAAGCCACTTTCACAAAAGCCATTTAATGGCTTCTATTTTATACTATTGTGAATGGCTGTTTTTTAAAATAATTGATTAGCTAAAAAAATTAGCTGCGTAGTAATCGGTTTTAAAAATAATTACTGCTCTTCTGCCGCTTGTTGTGCTTTTTTCTGCACTTTAATAAAGTTGTCTGTTGCGATTTTAGTCCCTTTGTTGAGTTTACTCGATACAAAGTACAGAGCCATTTTAGTAGTTTCGTAAGCCTGTCGCTCTTCATCCGTCAAGTCATCAAGTGTAAGATAATCGCCTTTAGGTGCATCGGTAGTGGGTGCAAATTGTTGATAAGCCAGATAGACGCTCATTACAACTAAAATTACGGCTGCCACTCTAGTCAAAGTCCGAATGATGCCTTTTCTACGGCTTCGGATAGGCACAATGGTCGTTGCGCTCAACTCCGCAAGTAGGTCTCGTTCAAAATTTTCATTTTCAATTTTCGCTACTTTTTCGGCTTTAAAATACTGGAACATTGGCTGAAATGTCTTCAACTCCTTTGCTACCTTTTCGCCATTGAAATATTCAAAAAGCGTAGTTTCTTCACTCAAAGACGTTTCGCCTTCCCAGTATTTATCCAAAAGTGATTTGATAATATTATTATTGTAATCCATCGAATTCTCTATTTATCAATAATTCTCTTATTTTTTTTCTTGCTCGAAACAAATTGACTTTCACCTGATTCATCGGCATATCCAATGCTTTTGAAATTTCGATATACGAAAGGTCTTCAATGTCTCGTAGCTGCATGACCAATTGTTGCTTTTCGGGCAACTGTTCCACAAGGCGTTTGATTCGACTAATGGTATCGTTCGTTTCTGTTTGCTGATGCGGATTGGCGGAATGAGTTGCAAAATCTACTCCTAACCCCAATTCCTGTGTACGTTTGTGTTTAGAACGTGTCTTGTCAATTGCCAAATTTTTAGTCATTTGCATACAAAAAGCATCTATGTTTTTGATGTTGGAAAAATCGGCGCGTCGTTTCCAGATTTTAATAAAGACTTCCTGTACCACATCTTCCGCCTCTGCCGCATCACCCACAATGCGCAGCGCCACTCGAAAGAGCTTATTTTTATTCGGCAGTACTTTATTTTTAAAATCTATTAGGTTCATTTCGCTTTAATGACGATGCTATTTCAAGGATGTTACAAGTCCATGAAAAAAAAATTAAAAAGAAAATAAATGGTGAGTTATAAAAAGTATTTTGAAGGAATTTTGAATGGAATTTTCGAGGTTTATTGTCCCTTAATTTAAAAAATATCACTTTCGCAAAATCAATTCCAATGCGCCGAAAACGAGTTCTTCCTCTCTATTGCGAACAATTCGATACAACTCCAAATCGTTGCCACGCATTTGCAAGCCATAATATCGGCTTTTGACTCCTTGCTCTTCTACCAGCGGCAAACCTTCTATCATCAACACATCGAAGCCCGCAGAAGGCAGCATTCTATATTTCGCAAACGGATGATTATCAATCGAGCCATCCTCATTGAATTGAACACTCCGCATCAAGATGCTATTATTGCCATCATAAACATTATAAGTCCCTTGCACGAATTTTCGAGTAAAAATCTCAATGCCTACCAAAGGGTCATAATCATATACTTTATCAGAAACATCATCCGAAACTTTGGCGTATCGCTCTTTGGTCTCAATGGCAAACGCTCCATCAAATTCTTGATTCAATACCAAAAAATCTTCAAACTCCAGTTCTTCCAAAGAAATCATCGTTTCGACATCAGACAGCCCAAAAACAGGATGGCGAGATTCCATTTCTATTTCAATATTGCCGTTTTCTTCTCTATAAAAATAAAAACAGCCATCAAAAATCCGTGAATCGTTGGCATTGATAGCCACAAAAGGCAAGCTGTCAGATAGGAACAGACGAGTATCTATATTAATAATGGTAATGTTATTTTGAAAAGTGTTGTTCGCTCGGTGAATGGCTTTATTGTTCAACAAAAAATCACGATACTTTCTCTCCATCCATACGCCGTGCATTCGCCTCAAAATATGGCTCACACCAACCGTGTCGTTCTCATGCCGTATTTTTTTGGTCACATCTTCTATCAGATGATGGCGTTTTTCCCTGCATCCTAGCCCCAATATTATCCATAAAACCATCAATATACCAACGTACTTTAGCCGCAATATGTCCGATAAAATGATTTTGAGCTTAGCCATCCGTCCGTTTTTTTTATAAAAAATATACTAAAAATATATAGGCAAATGAAAATTTAAATCTTGCAGCAACTTCTTGTAGAAGTTGCTGCAAGTCTTCCAAATTTTCCAAATAAGAAAATTACTGAACCTAGATTCCTTACCAAATATACATTTTTATTGCAAAAAACATAACACTTACGCACGACACTAAGCAATCGCACCAAACTACGCCCCTTTCTTTTTCAACATATCCAAAGCCACATCAATAATCATATCTTCCTGTCCGCCGACCATCTTACGACGACCAACTTCTTCCAAGATTTCGTGTGATTTCAAGCCATACTTCTTTGCGGCTCGCTCCGAATGCAATAAAAAACTAGAGTAAACGCCAGCGTATCCCAAAGAAAGTGTTTCTCTATCCACTTGAACAGGTCGCTCAAACAACGGGCGAACCAAATCATCCGCCGCATCCATCAATTTATACAAATCAGCATTATGCGCTGCGCCCATTTTATTCAAAACCGCAATCAAAGGCTCTAGCGGACAATTTCCTGCTCCTGCGCCCATTCCTGCCAAAGAAGCATCGAGGCGAGTAGCGCCGTGTTGCATCGCTACAATGGTGTTTGCTACGCCCAAAGAAAGATTTTGGTGGCAATGAATACCCACTTCGGTCTTAGAATCCAAAACATCTTTGAATGCCTTCACTCTATCCGCAACGCCATCCATGAGCAAAGCACCCGCCGAATCCGTTACATAAACGCAATCCGCCCCGTAAGATTCCATTAGTTTGGCTTGTGCAGCCAATTTTTTAGGCTCGGTCATGTGCGAGAGCATCAAAAATCCGCCCACATCCATGCCCATATTTTTAGCCGCTTCAATGTGCTGCGCCGAAATATCCGCCTCCGTGCTGTGCGTTGCCACTCGTACCGACTGAACGCCCAAATCTCTCGCTTTTTTCAGGTCGTGAATAGTTCCGATTCCCGGCAGCAGGAGCGTTGTCAGTTTGGCGTGTTTCAATTGTTCGGCAATACCTTCGAGCCATTCCCAGTCGGTCTGCGCTCCAAATCCATAGTTGAAACTACCGCCCGTCAGCCCGTCGCCATGCGCTATTTCGATAGCATCTACCTTCGCTGCATCGAGTGCCAAAGCAATCGCTTCAATTTGCTTTTTTGAATATTGATGACGGATAGCGTGCATCCCGTCTCTAAGTGTAACGTCTTGTATGTATAGCATTTTTAATGAAAATTAAAATGAAAACACCACTTCCGAAAATTGTAAGTAAAATTGGCTTTCGTGTTATTAATTATCTTTTTCTTTGTTATTCAAAATCATTTTTGCGGCAATATTTCCTAGCTCATTAGCTTCTTCTATTCAACATAATCTAAGATTTTCAATGCTCCCTATGTTTCTTTCAATTCTTTTAGAACTAAGTAGTTAGACAAAATTATTTCCAATGGGTCATGACCCATTGGCTATATAATTCTGTCCAGGCACTTATTGCCATTTTATGAGAAAAAATCTTTGCTGGTGTAGCTATCTTAGATATTGACATAAGAATATCCCACCTTTTAATTTTTATTTAAATTTTCATTGTCATTATATTGCCTCATCTTCTCCCCCGTTGCCAATGCTGCACTGGTCATAATGTCCAAATTTCCAGCATATTCGGGCAGATAATGCCCTGCGCCAATGACTTGTAACAAAACGGTGGTTTTCAAGCCGTGACGATGCCCCAAACCTTCAATAAAAACAGGCTCGTCTTCTGGAATATCATCAAACTGCACCTCTTGATGGAGTGAATATCCTGGCACGTATTTTTGAACCTCTGCCACCATTTCATGCACACTTTGGCGAATAGCTTCACGGTCAGCTTGGTCGCTCAACGTAAAAACCGTATCTCGCATCACTAAAGGTGGCTCGGCAGGATTTAGAATAATAATGGCTTTTCCTTTGTCTGCGCCACCCACTTTTTCGATGGCCAAAGAGGTTGTTTCTGTAAATTCGTCAATATTTGCACGAGTGCCGGGGCCTGCCGATTTGCTGGCAATAGAAGCCACAATTTCGCCATAATGCACCTTTGCGACTCGTCCTACGGCTGCCACCATCGGTATCGTAGCTTGACCGCCACAAGTCACCATATTTACGTTTTGTAAATTAAGATTGTCATTAAAATTCACCGCAGGAACGAGGTAAGGACCAATCGCAGCAGGTGTTAAATCAATAATTCGTTTGTTGGTGTCTTTTATAAATTTAAAATTATAATGGTGGGCTTTGGCGGAAGTAGCATCGAACAAAAGTTCAATATCGTTCCATTCGGGCATTTCCATTAAGCCCGTGATGCCTGTGTGGCAAGTTTGAACGCCCATTCGTCTCGCCCTTGCCAAGCCGTCAGAAGCGGGGTCGATGCCTACCATCACCGACATTTCCAATACCTCAGATTTTCTTAAAATCTTTATCATTAAGTCCGTCCCGATATTTCCAGAACCTATAATTGCAACTTTTGTCTTTTTCATTTTTTTCAATTTTAAATAACAAAGTAAAGGGCTTTTTTATAGAAATTTTGTTTACGCCAAATTATGCGAAAGCTCTGGCAAAGTAACCTTGTACCAATTAATCAAAACTAACCGACACGCTCCCCAACCCGTCGAATGTCGCTGCAAAAGTGTCTCCAGCTTCTACATTGGCCATTGGGCCCAATGCGCCCGACAAAATCACTTCGCCTGCCTTCAAAGGCGTTCCGAGTGCTGCCATCTGATTGACTAACCAAAGCGTTGCGTTGAGGGGAGACCCCAAACAAGCCGCTCCGCTGCCCGTCGAGACTACTTCGCCATTTTTGGTCATTTGCATTTTACAACCAACCAAGTCGATATTTTCGAGGCGCACAGGGCGATGCCCCAACACGTAATGGCTCGCCGAAGCATTATCGGCTACGGTATCCGTTATTTTTATATCCCAATTAGCAATGCGGCTGCCGACTATTTCGATGGCAGCTAAGGCGTAATCAATTGCTGAAATTAGTTCGGTCGTCGTCAAGGCATGGGCTGGTAAATCTTCTTTTAATACAAAGGCTATTTCCGCTTCTACTTTGGGCTGCATGAGTTCCGACATGGAGACCGAATCGCCATTTAGTACCTCCATCGTATTTAATAATACGCCAAAATCGGGCTGATTAACGCCCAATTGTTTTTGTACAGCTTTAGAGGTCAATCCTATTTTTCTACCTGTAACCCTTGCTCCTTCCTTAATCAAAAGTTGATTATTCGTATTCTGAATAGCATAGGCTAATTCAATATCTTCTACACCAATAACCTCACGTAATGGCGGACAGGCAATCCTCCTAGCATAAGCATCTCGGAGTTGTTTTGCTAATTTTTCTATCATTTTCTTTCGTTCAAGTTGAAAAACCGTTCTTACTTTTCGAGCAAAAGTACGGACTAAAAACTTAAAGGAAGGTGTATATGGGTTGAAATATTTCTAATAAAGGCAGACGGGAGCGTTTGGAAAACCAAAGTGGATTTTTCCAATTCTAA
>CALOED010000224.1:0-5625 GCA_942492005.1 uncultured Saprospiraceae bacterium | reverse complement strand
TGTTCGACCTCTTCTTTCAATCGTGGAATTTCGTCATTGCATCGCTGTTTGAATTGCTCAAATAAGTCGAGAATATAAATAAGGTTAGGGTTTTGTTGTTCCGAAGCCATTTCAATATCTCTAGCAGCGGCAGCCAAATCCATCAATCCAATGGTTTGAATCGTAGATTTAGAATGGTGTGCGATATAATTGACACTTTCCCAATCTTCCTCCAAAATAGCGGCATCTAGCTTTTCTATATTCTCTGGCAGTTGCTTTAAGAATATTTTTATCATGGTGACAATGTGCATCGTATTGCCATTCATCATCGTATTGAGGTGCGAAAGATAGCCCTCTTGACCATCAGAAACTCCCGCATTATCTCCCATAGTTGCCGCTTCTACGAGTGTATCTTCAAATATTTTGCTCAATACTTCGGCTAGTTTTTGAGGCATAAATGGTTTTGTCATATAGGCTTCTACCGCAATGTCTTTGGGTCTTGCGCCACTCAGAGAAGTACCTGCCGAAAGTACGACTACTGGCGTATCATAATTGACATGACGGTTATCTTTTTGCAAGGTTCTTATCAAATCTATTCCATTCCCATCAGACAATTTTACATCGCTAATAATCACATCATATTGAGCCATAGACAGCAGCTTGATGGCTTCTGTTACCGATTTTGCTACCGTAACCCCCAAGTTCCATTGTACAAATAAGTTCTTTTGGTACAGTAAATTGATTTGATTGTCTTCTATCAACAATACTTCCTTATCCTTCCATTTATGCGAAAAAGCAACTGCCTTCTTTTCTACTTGCGCTTCTTTTATTGCTTGCGCAGTAGGAATTTCAAAAGGTAAAAGCACCGTAAACATCGTCCCTTCTTCGGGATAACTTTTAACAGAAATACTGCCATTTTGAAGTTCTACAAGGTTTTTCACAATCGTCAGACCTAGCCCTGCGCCTTCGTAATGATAGCCATGCTTATCTATGACTTGCGAATAACTATTAAAAATGTTTTCGAGTTTTTCGGGCGATATGCCTATCCCCGTATCCATTACCTCTAGCTTGATTTGCAGGCTCTCCTCCTCTTGTTCTACTACTTCTACTACCAAAGAAACGTGTCCTTCGATTGTGAATTTAAGCGCATTTCCGAGCAAATTAACCAATATTTGATACAGTCGCACGCTATCTCCTGTGATGTATTCGGGCAGTTTGCTATCTATAATAAAATCTAGATGCAGATTCTTTTGGTCTGATTTTGGGCGCAATAATTCATACAGAGAATTAAAAAACCTACTCGTCTCGAAAGGTTTATTTTGCAACTCCAGTTTGCTGGCGTTTATTTTTGAAATATCCAACAAGTCATTGACAATAACTAAGAGGTTTTCGGCAGAGTCTTTTATGACATTACTAAACTGATGCTGCACATCGCTCAAATCGGTGCGTTCCAACAGATAACTCAAGCCGATAATCCCATTCAAAGGCGTTCGGAGTTCGTGGCTTACCCTCGAAAAAAATTGCTCTTTGTATCGAGACTTTTCCTCTACCAACCGTTTCTGTTTTTCAATTTCTTGCGTTCTTAGGACTACCAGTTTTTCGAGTTCTTCGTTTCGTTTTTCTGCCGCTTTTATTCTTCTCCTAACTATCCAAAATATCCCCACTCCAATAACCGTAAGAATGCCGAGGCGAAACCACCAAGTCTTCCAAAATGGAGGTAAAACTTTAATATTTAAAACAAAAGGCTCTTCATTCCATATTCCATCATCGTTAGCAGCTTTCACTAAGAGTTTGTAGTTACCTGCATCGAGGTTCGTAAAAGTAATTTCCCGTTTGTTTTTAATAAAATGCCAATTTTTATCGAATCCCTCTAGCTGGTATTGGTATTGGTTTTTTTCGGAATTATTAAAATTCAATGCCGCAAACTCAAAGGTCAGCATATTTTCAAAATGCCTTACTGTAATATCTCGCAGCTCGCCAAAACTAATCCCGTCAAGGCACTGGTGCTTTGTTTGTTTGACGGATTTATTCAATATTTTAAAGTCGGTCAAAACCAAAGGCGGCACATTCGGATTGGGTTTTATTTTTTTAGGATTAAACGCATTCAGACCATGCAAACCACCAAAAAACATATTTCCGTTCAAGTCTTTTTTAGCGGATAATGGCACAAAATTACTTCCTTGCAGCCCGTCATCTTCTTCAAAATGTATTGACACTGCATTCTTAGGCGAAAACTGCGTAATGCCTCTTTCTGTCGAAATCCACAAATTCCCATCTTCATCTTCCAAAATGCTGTTCACCGAATTATTATTCAAATGCCCCGTTTGTATATTGTAATGCTCAAATGAATTGGTGGCTTCTACATATTTTTCTAATCCGCCCAAAGTTCCCAACCAAATAGTACCATCTTTAGCTTGAAAAATAGTTCGCACGCTATTGTTAATTAGAGAAGTGCTATCATTTTTTGAGTGCGCATACACATCAAAAACCATATCCATTGGGTTGGGCACTTCATCGAAAGTGCTGCGCTGCGCCACTGCCACACCGCCATCCACAGTTCCTAGCCAAATATTCCCCTTATCATCTTCCAACATCGTTCGCACCCTGTCCGTTGGCAATCCTCTAGCCGCATCGCCTTTGCGATAAACCGTCAAATCCACCACTTTTACCGAAAAATTGGACTGCTCCGTGCCGTGTATCTGATACAAGCCTTCTTGCGTGCCTACCCAAATTTTGCCTTTCGAATCTTCATAGACAAAGTAAGTATTATCTCCTATTTTTATTTTGTTGAATACTGGTTGGTTAGCATCCGAAATATTAAAAGCAACATTCATATATTCGCCCCAAGTACCTACCCACAGGCGGTCTTTGCTGTCATGAAAAACCGCTGTCACTTTGTTGTCGCTAATCGAAAACGGATTATTTTTATTGGCTTTAAAATAGTCAATCTGCTTATTGTAACTCAATACCGTACTATCAGTATCAAATCGAATACGAGCCACGCCCCCATCCCAAGTTCCTATCCACCAATTCTTCTTTTTATCAAAATCAATGGCATAAATTTCTTCAAAAACTGGGTCGTAAAACCCAGTTTGATGCCCATAAAGCAAAATTTGATTGCTGTGATTCGCTAGTCGGCTAATACCATTGCCCCATGTTCCTATCCAAATATCTCTGGCTTTGTCTTCAAAGAAAACATAAGACGTATTGTGTCCGATAGACTTAGGATTGTCTTGTTCATGCACGTAACTTTCAAAAACCAACTCGTTGGCATTATCATTTATTTTAGCTCGATTGATGCCTTTATTGTACGTTCCTAACCAAATGTAGCCCTTACTATCTGTAAAAATGGTGGTCAATTTATTGAGATTAACGCTATTGCCATTCGCTTTTACTTTATAATGAATAATGCGCTCTTCCCCGTCTTTATCCAAGTAAAATTTATTCAAGCCACCATTCCATGTGCTTATCCAAATATTACCAAATTGGTCTTCTGCAAACGCATTGATACGATTTGATGAAATACCATTGCTGTTTGTTTCTTCGTATTGATAGTGTATAAATTTTTCTTTTTGGGCTGTTTTTCCCGCTTTTGCGACATTCACCACCTTATACATACCGCCTCCGTCTGTGCCTATCCATACCCTTTCTTTGGAATCTATAAACAAGCCTCTAATGGTAGGATGGATAATTTTAGGATTTTTTTCATCCTTGACGGCATATTGCACGCAGGTAATCTTATCATTTGTATAGCTCGTAATTTTGGAAATTCCATTGCTTGTAGCCAACCAAAGATGCCCTTTTTTATCTTCAATAATTCTTCTGATATGGTTATCGGTAAGGCTTTTTTTGTTGTTGGGTTCGGCATGAAAAGACTGAAAACCATCAATTTGGGGTAGGTAACGATTCAATCCATCTTCAGTGCCTATCCAAATAGTGCCTTTGCTGTCTTGAAATATGGATTTTATGACATCGTTGCTCAAACTGTTGGGATTTCTATCATCGTGTTTATATACTTTGAATGTATAGCCATCGTAGATATTTAAGCCATTTTCAGTGCCTATCCACATCAAGCCGCTATTCTCTTGAAAAAAAGTATGGATAGTGGTTGCCGATAAACCATCTTCGACAGTCAGCCGGTCAAAGCGCAATCGGCTTTGAGCATTTAGTAGCTCTAAGGTAGATATGAATAGGAATAAAAATATGTAGCGTGTTTTCATAAGTTTGCAAATAGTTGGATGTGAAAATAGTAGAAATAAAGGATAATCTTTCTACAATCTGCCTAAAAAAATTAGAGTGCTGAAGTCCTATTCGCACTCCAACACTCTAATTTTTTATTTCTTTTATAAAAAGATTAATACACTTTTTCCTTTTCTAAATTTCCATATATATCATAGAATTTCCATCTCCCCGATTTTCTTGATTTTTTAGAAAACTCCTTTTTTACCTGTCGCTCCTCAAAAGTATTCGGATTATATTCCGTTATGATTTCTGTAAAAAAAGCATTTTCTTGCGAATAATTTCCCAAAACCCTCAACACGCCATAGGTGTCAAACTCTAAGTATCTTCCTAATAATACACCTTCATCGTATTTGGCTACAATGATTTTTTCGGCTGATTTTGAGCATTGTATAGATAATACGCTACCATCAAATTGGGTGATAAATAAACTTTCAAAAATTCCTTTTTCTCCGTTCTTGCCTAGATATTTAATATAAATGGGGCGAGAGGCATCTGAGAAATCGGATGTATATTCGTCTTTTACATAAAAAAACAACTGCGTAATTTTTCTACCTTTTATCACCATTTCTACATCAATGTAGTGTTCGTTATCTATTATTTCTAAATTTTCGTTGAGCGTTCTCGCTATACTCAAATCCCTACTTTGGCTATTAGAAACAGCTACGGCATTGTTATCAATGTATCGAAGTATCGTTTTGTATTCGTTATCGTTCATACGAGGAAGAAAAATGTCTGCGAAGCGGTGCTGATATTGAAAAGTTGCTGCTCTTCTGCTGCGGTGAGGAGGTGAGTTCGTGTGCATTGATTTGTCCAATACGTATCTGGGAGTTCCAGACCTCGTGCAGCTTTTACAAAAGTATTGAATAAAAAACTACGCTCATATCCGTAAATAATGTAGTTTTTTCCTTTTTCAAAAAAAGTATAACCACAGGTAGCACTAGCGGCAGGCGTAAAGATAGTCACGGTTTTTTCTTCCGTTTTACCTTTAAAAACCTTTTGTATCTTCACTTCTACTTTTATAATGTTTTCTTCGGTAGGTCGCAATGCATAATGCCGAACCTGCAGCCAAAGGAATTTCCTTGATACTCTCGATGAGCGGTACTATTTCAATTTTTTTTATTGTTCCCGAAATCACCAATTCTGCTCCATTATAAGCCTGCAATACGCTTGTGGGGTTTTGACAACTACAAGAAAACGCTTTAAGCGTAGGGAAAACAAAGAAAAGTACGATAATTGTTAGCCTCATATACAATGACTTATTCTTGAAGAAGTGAAAATATATTTATTCTAATTTTCAAAATTACAAAAATAATTCCAACTGTGACATGATAACTAACTTAAACTGACTTTCTCTTTACATTTCTATTTTTCTAATTTTTCTACCTTTCGCCTTTTCGTGGTGGT
>CALOED010000223.1:0-20625 GCA_942492005.1 uncultured Saprospiraceae bacterium | reverse complement strand
ATCGTGATAGTCTCCTGCGTCTCCTACTTTATCAGCAGTTGTCTCTAGTATGCTTTTGACTTCTTTAGCCGTCAAGTCAGGATTGGCAGATAGCACTAATGCCGCTACTCCTGCTACCACAGGGCAAGCAAAAGATGTGCCTTCCGCATTGTGTCTATAATATGGGTTATCCGCTTCGCCCTTTCCTGCGCCAACCAACTCGCCCGAAGCACTTAGCTGCTTCAAAAACCCAACATCAGCCGTTGTCATTGTGCCTGAATGCCCGTATCCTCCCGGAGCAACTACCGACATATTGTTCGTTCGGTTGGTGTATGGAGCAAAAGTGTCTTCACTCGTCGTAGCCCCTACGGCAATAACGTCGGGATGGGTTGCGATTTCATTCTTTTTTAAAATATCATAAGCATTTCCAGTAGCAAACACAATCACCATACCTCTGCCGTTTCTGCCTCTTATAGATGCTTCGTGTAAGGTGCGCATGGTCAATCTATCCATCGGCAAGCCCACATTTCCAAAGCTACAACTCGCTACATCTGCGCCGTTTGCCATCATGTGGCGAAACATGGAGCGCATAAATCGCCCGTTGGCTACATAATATCGGATAGGCATAAATTTAGAGTTGGGTGCTACCCCTACGATGCCTGTGCCGTTGGCTGCTGCAAGCGCAATGCCTGCACAGCTTGTACCGTGGTCGGCTTCCGTCGAAATTTTACCGTCAGCGTCCACATCCGATTTTTGAACCGCAAAAGGCTCTGGTATCAAAGAACTATTTTCATAATTATAATCTCTTGCGGCTATTATTTTTCCTTCAAAATCGGGGTGGCTCAAGTCAAAGCCTTTATCTAATACAGCGATGGTAATATCAGGCGAACTGATAAAACCTTTATGTTCTTGCAAAATGGCCCATGCTTCTAGCACTTTTGCGTCTGCGCCTTTTCGGTATTTCCAATGCTGATTTTTGCCAGAAGCATCTAGTCCGTTATTTTCTAAATACCATTGGCGAGATAATAACTCATCCGATGGCAAAATAAATTCATATTGTGCTATATCTGCCATCAAGTCAGGTTCGGCTACTTTGATTTGAACGACATCATTTTGTAACTGATGTGTCAATTCTAGTATGTCTGTATGCTGACTTTTTACAATAAACGATTGTTTATCAACGACTTCAATAGTCGAAAGTCCGTATTGGTTTAATATGATATTGATAGCTTCGGGCGATGTACTCGCTTTAAATTCTATATAGAAATCGCCCGTAGGAACAACTAGGGTTCGTTCGTTTTGTATATTATATACAAGACTTGCTTGCGGGTTGATTTGGGAATTATTATGTTTATAAACATTATAATTCCCTATTTTTTTATAAATCTCTTCATTGATTTTTTCGGTTGAGTTAGGGTTTATTTTAATAGCGAAAAAATTACAATTGCGTTCTAATCGTAATTTAGTAGAGCCATATTTGAATTGGTTTTTTAATTTCATAGACGATATCATTTTGATTATTAATGTGTTAAGTATCTTACATTTTTTTATTCTACATCATATTTCAGTATAATTTTAATACTTTTTTTTGAGAATGACGAATGAATCTTTAATAAAAGGTTTTTTGATTCTTAATCTTATCTAGGATGAATTTGAGTTACTGTAAGTAAATGATGTTTTTTTAACTAGCCCGCCAAAGTTATTTAGAGATTTATAAAATTCAAATTGGGGGCATTTATATAAAGACTCGTTCTATGTTAAAATCGTCCAAACCATAAAAAATTTTTACCTTAGCAGTTTATGTATTTTGTCATCATTCAAGTATCAATGAATTGCGCCTGTCACGAAGGCGATTTATCATAAGAAATGGAAACACGGTCGAGCAATAGTTTTTTAGAGAGCCTGATTTTTCCGCTCATATTCGTAGCTGTGATGTGGCTCATTGCCATTGTGGAACGACTATTTGAATTGGAATTTTTTTTCTATGGCGTTTTGCCACGCACTGTTGAAGGGCTGAAAGGGATTTTATTCTCTCCTTTGATACATGGCGGTTTTGGGCATTTGATTTCTAATAGCATTCCGTTTTTGGTAGCAGGTAGTCTTATCATGTATTTTTATAAAAGTGTTGCTTTTCGGGCTTTTGGGTGGATGTATGTGCTAACGGGCGTGTTGGTGTGGGCATTTGCTCGCAACGATATGGAAAGTGGGCGTATCGTTTATCACATTGGAGCGAGTGGAGTCGTTTATGCTATGGTTGCCTTTATATTTTTTAGCGGTGTTTTTGTTCGCAATCGCCTTTCTATCGTTTTGTCCTTAGTTATGATATTTTTGTATAGCGGCATGATACAAGGCATTTTGCCCAATCAAGATGGTATTTCGTGGGAAAGTCATTTGTTGGGCGGTTTGGTAGGAGCGGCTATTGCGTTGCTGATGCGCAAGGATATAAAGGCAGGACATCGAGAAGAAAATTGGGAAAATGAACCTACGATACACGAAGAGCCTAAAGAGTATTTTTTGCCACGAGATATTTTTGAAAAAACAAAATGGGAACGAGAGGCAGGGGAATGAGTTGGCAGCGTGCATTGAGCTTTATAAAACAAGAAGACATAATTATTTTAACAAAAATATAATCGAAAAAAATACGATAGAATGAAAAAATCAATTTTAGGAATATTTGCCATATTGTGCTTCGTGTGGGCTTGTGGAGGCGGCGAATCCGAAAAACTCGTTGATGTGAATTTGCTTCCTTTTGGAATGCCTCTTACGATAAAAGCACCTGCGGACACCATAATAATAGCTAACCAGGATGATTTCTTGGGGATGAATGATATTATTATCAAGTCAAGAGATACGTCGTCTTCTTATTGCTTACAAATCTATTTGGATAAAGAAAACAACATTTCGGATGTGAGTCAAATTATCCAAACGATGAAAACCAATATCGAAGCGGATTCCGTAAATACATTTATTAGATATGTGGAGGAAGACGATAACGGCTTTATTTATGAATACAAAACCGACGATGTTTCGGGATTTGATTTCAGGTATGTAATGCTCCGAGGCATCACGAATAAATACACTTTTCAAGGCGGATTTGCAGAAGAGACCTTGACCGAAGATGCCGTTCGGATGATGTATAAGGTCGTTCAACAATAGCATTTTAAGTAACGAATACAAAATAACATTGACCCTTTTCTGATAAAAAACGAATAGAGAATAACTTATTCTTTGTTCGTTTTTTATTATTATCAATGCACAGACCAACGAAATAAAATCAAATGTTTTCGCTTCACTCGCCAAGACTTCAACTTATTCCGCTTCACTTGTCGCACCTTTATTTGCTCAAACAAGACCGAGTAAAGATGGAGCAAGCACTTGGTTTGTTGCCTTCTAATATGCAAACCGCACATTGGATTATTCCCGAAATTGAAGAAGCGATTGATTTTTGGATAGAATGTGTAGAAAATGACCCAACAAATTATCTTTGGCATACGAACTGGGAAATCGTTTTGACGGAAGAAAATCGCTCCATTGGAAACACGGGGTTTAGTGGCATTCCCGACGAGCAAGGCGAAACATTGGTGGGCTATTCCATAGATTTAAATTATCATAATCAGGGCTATATGACCGAAGCCCTTAACGAACTTATCAATTGGGCAAAAAAAAATCCAAAACTCAAACGCATCCTTGCCGAAACGCCCAGACTCAATTATTCTTCGCATAGGGTACTACTCAAAAATGAATTTAAACAACTCGATACGCACGAAGAAAGCGGTCTTATCCTATGGGGACGCTGGATGCACCGAAAGCGTTTTTTGTTATTTTGAGAAGATAGAAAACAATAATTTATCCCAGATGTTAGACATCGAAAACACACAAAGTACAACTTTATGAAGTCAGATTTCCGTTATTTTACGATTGGAGGTTTTATCATTCTTACCGCAGTTAGTATATATTTTTCGCTGAATATCAAATTGACATTCGACTTTGACCAGTTCTTCCCTCAGGGCGACCCTGACTTAGAATTTTTCAAAGATTTTACTGAAAATTTTGAAGCCGACGACAATTTTATGCTCGTGGCAATCGAGAACAAACCCGATGTTTTTGATAGTACGTTTCTTGCCAAATTCCATGAATTGACCCTTCGGGCGGATACCTTGCCTTATGTTACTGGCACACAATCCATTACTACTTTGCAGTTTCCGGTTATTCGTCCGCCGCTTTTTTCGATGCAAGTGCCTGCCGTGCACCGAGACGAACCCGACCGATACGCCGAAGACAAAAAAGACATTCTTAGAGATAAAATGCTCGTGAACAACCTGATTACAAAGGATGGTAGCGCATTGATTCTTTTTATAAAAAATGAAGACAAAATAGGACAACCCGAAGCCGCACAATTCATGTATGCCCTCCAAGATATGGTCAAGGAGTACGAATTTGAAGATTATCACTTCTTAGGGCGATCCAATTTTATGACCGAACTCGTGGATATGCAAAAGCGAGAATTGATGGTTTCTATTGTCATTTCGGCTATTCTTACAGCTATTATTATCGCGTTTTTGTTCCAACGGATGGCAGGTGTAGTCATTGCATTGTCTTCTATCGGTATGAGTTTGGCGTTGTTTGGCGGTAGTATGTATGTATTTGGGCGAGGGTTGAGCGCACTTTCTGCCTTGTATCCTGTTTTGATGTCCATTGTGGCTACGTCGGATGTTATTCATTTTCTCACAAAATACGTGGACGAACTCCGAAAAAATAACACCAAACGAGATGCGATACGAACCACAATTCGAGAGATTGGTCTAGCTACTTTGCTCACTTCCATCACTACGGCTATTGGTTTTGCTTCTCTAATGACGAGCAAAATTCCTGCTATTCGAGAATTTGGACTGAATGCAGCCATCGGCGTTCTTATTGCTTATGTTACCGTTTTGATATTTACCACCTCGCTCTTGTCCTTTTTCAAAGCCGATCAAATCATCAAACAAGGCAGAGGTCAAGCGTTTTGGGAACATTGGATGGTTTGGTTTTATGATTTTACAAAACTCAAGCCTCGTCAAATAGCTATTGCTTCGGGGCTGCTTGCCGCACTTTGTATCGTAGGTATTACGATGATTACAACGAATTATCGCTTAGAAGAAAATTTGCCGAAGAATAAAAAAGTAACCCAAGATTATCAATATTTTGAAGAAAATTTGGCAGGATTTCGTCCGTTGGAAGTGGCTATTTTGGTGCAAGACGGCTATGATACGGACGATTATAAAGTGGTGAAAGCGATAAATGAAATAGAGAAAAAACTCGAAAGCTATCCCGAAATTCAAAATGTCAATTCAATTACAGCCTTATACAAAGGCTTGAATCGAGCCTACAATGCCAATCAAGTAGATGCTTATAAGTTTCCAGAAACCAAAAGCAAGTTTATAAAATACCAACGTTTTGCAAAGAATGCGCCCGCTCAATCGTTGGATGTATTGGTGAGCAAAGACAAAAAAACGGCTCGCATTACTTCACGAGTATTGGATATTGGAGCGGATAAGGTAAAGGCTATTTCTGCGGATTTGAATGGTTTTATTAATGAAAATATAGATACTTCGGTTATCAAAACTCGGCAAACAGGAACCAGTCTGATGCTTGATAAAAATGCTCAATACATTCGGAAAAGCCTGATTTCGGGCTTAGGAATGGCAATTCTGATTGTCAGTATTTTGATGGGTTTTATCTACCAAAACTGGCGAATGGTGATTATTGCTTTAATCCCTAATATGTTTCCGTTGTTGTTGGCAGGTGCGCTTTTAGGGTTTTTTTAATATAGAATTGGAAGCTGGCGTAGCTATCGTTTTTGCGGTTATTTTCGGGATTGCGGTAGATGATACCATACATTTTCTGAGTAAATTCCGACTCGAACGAGCGAAAGGCAAGAGCATTGACGATGCCATGAAAGTTACTTTTACAGAAACTGGTAAGGCAATTTGTTTGACTACCGTGATTTTATTCTTTGGCTTTTTGGTTTTGCTGTTTTCCATTCATCCGCCTAGTATCGTAGTTGGTACTTTGATAGCGGTTACGCTTCTGAGCGCACTATTCAGCGATTTGTTCGTCATTCCTGCACTTCGATACGTTGGTTGTTGAAAGTTAAATGTCCAGTGAAAGTAGGTAAACCTTCGGTTCGCTTTACTTTCAAAGAAAAAATGTATAGTAGTATGAAGGGGAGCATTAAGATTCTTCTTTTTTCCAGCTAAAAGAAGCAAAAAAAGTTAAATATCACTTATGGGGAATTGCTGCTTTTGTAAATCCCCGTTAAATCTTGCTTCAAATAGTGGGTTCATTGACAATTTTTTGCCAAGATAAAACCCCTGAAAGCCTGCCTGCCGCAGGCAGGCCTTTGGGGCTTTCTGGCAAAAATTGTCAATGAACCATAATAATACGCTTTTAAAATTAATGTCATATTGATACCCTAACTCTAAAGATAAGTTTTATATAAGACCAAAAAATTAACTAGGTATAACGACCAAACAAATTCCATTAAATATTCCGCAACACTTCGCCTGCTTGTTCTAAGACTTCCGTGGTTTTTGCAAAACAAAAACGAATCAACTTATCATCTCTGCCACTCGAATAAAATACCGAAACAGGAATCACGGCTACGCCAAATTCCTTCGTCATTCGTATGGCAAAATCCGTATCTTTTTCGTTGCTAATATTATTGTAATGCGCCAACTGAAAGTAAGAACCCCGTGATGGTAAAAATTCAAAACGGCTGCCTTTGGTTACTTCTTGAAACAAATCACGCTTTTTTTGATAAAAATCATTGAGTTACAGATACTCGGTGGGCGATTTTATAAATTCTGAAATAGCAAATTGCGTTGGAGCGTGTACCGAAAACACATTGAACTGATGGACTTTTCTAAAAAGGTGCATTAGGTTTGGCGGCGCAACGGCGTATCCTGTTTTCCAACCTGTATTATGAAAAGTTTTTCCAAAAGAATAAGTTGCAATGGTGCGTTTCCAAAGTTCGGGATAGCGCAAAATACTCTGGTGCGGCTCTTCGTCAAATACAATATGCTCATACACTTCGTCGCTCAATATCAAAATATCTGTACCTTTTACAATACTTTTCAAGGCTTGCCAATCTTCATCTTTGAGAATACTCGCCGTTGGGTTGTGTGGCGTATTCACAATAATCATTTTGGTTTTAGCCGTAACGAGCGTTTTGAAAATATCCCAATCTATCTTGAAATCGGGTACTAGCAATTCGTAAATCACAGGAACGCCGCCGCTCAATTCTACCGCAGGAGCGTAGCAATCGTAAGCAGGGTCAATCAAAATGACTTCATCGCCAGGGTGGATTAAGGCAGTAATGGCCGTATAAATGGCTTGTGTTGCGCCTGCCGTTATGGTGATTTCGGTTGCAGGATTCACCTTTTTGCCATAAAGACTTTCTCTTTTCAATGTCAACTGTTGGGTCAAGGCAGGTACGCCGCCCATAGGTGCGTATTGATTATAGCCATTTTGAATAAACTCATTCATCAAATCTTTGAGCCGCTCAGGCATATCAAAATAGGGAAAGCCTTGCGATAAATTAATCGCTTTGTGCTGGCGAGCCAGTTGACACATTACCGTAAAAATGGTTGTACCTACATTAGGAAGTTTATCAATGGGCTGTTTCATGCTTTAGGTTAGTTTTGATACAATAATACAGCATAACATTGAAAAAATAAAGATGGGGTCAAAAAAGGGCAAGCCAACTGAATGACTTACCCCTATTTTCCATGTAATAGTGCTAGCATATCACTAGCATTTATATATTGTTAAATATATGCATTATTCACAAAGCGGCGAAGCCCTTTTGTCTATCTTCATTATCAGTTAGTTATGTGATAGGATCTAGTTTTGTGAATAAAGTCTTATGATATCAAAGATTTAACTACCTATTTATTTTAGTTTTCAGCTTCTCTTAGTCCTTGTGCCAAAACGGAAACTTCATTCTTCAGCACTTGCACAAAACCGCTATTGATATGAAATACTACACGTTCCCCATTTTCTTTGATAATACGAACAGCGCCGTTTTCCAAAGAAGAAACAATAGGTGCGTGATTGCTCAATACTTCAAATTCGCCAGATGTACCCGGTACTTTAATAGATTTTGCTGCTCCGTTAAATGCCTCCTTTTCAGGAGTTAATATTAAAACGTTCATAATATCAATTAAGAATTACGAATTAAGAATTAGGAATTGAAAAATGCCGAAACAATAATTCTTCATTCCCAATTCTTAATTCTCAATTAAAATTAAGCTTCTTCTTCCAATTTTTTAGCCTTAGCGATAGCTTTATCAAGTTACCTACCAAGTGAAATGCTTTCTCTGGCAAATGATCAACCTCACCGCTCAAGATAGCTTTGAAACCTGCGATGGTCTCTTCCAATGGAACAAATTCGCCTGGTATGTTGGTAAATTGCTCTGCTACGTGAAACGGCTGAGATAAGAACAATTGTACACGACGAGCACGGTGAACTACCGTTTTATCCTCTTCTGACAATTCTTCCATACCTAAGATAGCAATAATATCTTGAAGGTCTTTGTATCGTTGTAAAAGCTGAATAACTTGCTGTGCTACCCCGTAATGGTCATCACCCAAAACCTGTGGGTCAAGAAAACGAGAGGAAGAATCCAATGGGTCAATTGCTGGATAAATTGCCAATGAAGCCAATTTACGAGACAATACCGTAGTAGCATCCAAGTGAGCAAAAGTAGTTGCAGGAGCCGGGTCAGTCAAGTCATCCGCAGGTACATATACTGCCTGTACAGATGTGATAGAACCACGCTTAGTTGAAGTAATACGCTCTTGCATCAAACCCATCTCGGTAGCCAAAGTTGGCTGATAACCTACCGCTGAAGGCATACGACCTAAAAGTGCTGATACCTCAGAACCGGCTTGCGTGAAACGGAAGATATTATCAATAAACATCAAGATGTCACGTCCGCCTTTCGGGTCATTCTTATCGCCATCACGGAAATATTCTGCCACCGTCAAACCAGACAATGCCACTCTTGCACGTGCGCCCGGAGGCTCGTTCATCTGACCGAAAATCAAAGTAGCTTGAGAAGATTTCAATTCTTCTTCATCTACCTTTGACAAATCCCAGCCACCTTTGTGCATAGATTCTTCAAAAGCTTTACCGTACCTGATTACACCTGCTTCTATCATCTCACGAAGCAAATCGTTACCCTCACGAGTACGCTCTCCAACACCTGCGAATACTGAAAGACCTTGGTATTTCATCGCAATGTTGTTGATTAACTCCTGAATAAGTACCGTTTTTCCTACACCTGCACCACCAAACAAACCGATTTTTCCTCCTTTCAAATAAGGGCAAACCAAGTCAATGACTTTGATACCTGTGTATAATACTTCTTGCTCTACCGTCAAATCTTCAAACAATGGCGGTTTTGCGTGAATAGGAGCACGTTCTCCACCTGTGATAGGCGTGATACCGTCAATGGTTTCGCCTACTACGTTGAACAAACGACCTCTTACACGTTCGCCTATTGGCATTGAGATAGGAGAACCAGTATCTAATACTTCGATTCCTCTTCTCAAACCTTCTGTAGAGTCCATTGCAATGGTACGTACACTGTCCTCGCCTAAGTGACGCTGACATTCTAATACTAATGTAGAGCCATCTTCTCTTTTGATGGTCAAAGCATTGAGGATTTCTGGTAATGCAGTTCCTTCATCAGAGAAACTTACATCTACTACCGGTCCGATTACCTGCTTGACGCGACCTATGTTTGCCATAATCAAGTTCGTTTAAAATATCTTATATAATCAAGTAATAATTGTATGCTGAAATTTGAATGAAAGAAAATTTTAATCATCTTTACTTATTCAAATCTAAAATTCAGACAACTGATTTTTAAAAGGCTAGTCCTTTAAAATCGGTGCAAAGGTAATGGTTTATTATGAATATTCAAATCCTAAAACAAATATTGTAAATCATTGAAAGTCAGTTAAAATTTCGCCCAAAGTTTTAAGTTGAAATCAAAAAAAGCGAATGATAGAATTTTATTTTCCTATCATTCGCTTATGTAATTATATATTGTAAAATCTTAAATAATTGCAATACCTTATCTTGTTTTATAAATTAAGTAGTAAGGTGATTTTATTATTAGTCTTTTATTAAGAATTATTCTAAATAAAATAATTCATAAATAGTTTTGCCTGATTACTTTTAGTTCGTATTAAAAAGCCATTATTCACAAAGCGGCGAAGCCGCTTTGCCTATCTTCATTATCAGTTAGTTATGTAATAGGATTTAGTTTTGTGAATAAAGTCTAAAGTATAAGTTCAATATGATTTGGGTGCATATTAGTTAGGCGGGCTATCCGAGCCGCCAAAGTATATATGAAGAAATAGAAATATAAAAGCCACAAAAGCATCTAGATTAAGATGCTTTTGCGGCTTTTGATGCTTCGTATTCTAATTTTTAGTGCTATGATTTTTTAGCTACAAAATCATAGGCAATTTCTTCTTCTAAATTTGAAATCCAACGTTGGATGCTTTTATCTTCCGTTCCAACGGATTGAGCTTTGGCGATATTACTCATTGCCAAAGAAACTTCGCCTTTTTCTTGAGCTATTTTAGCCAACATTCTAAAAGCGATGCTTTTGTCTTTACGATTTTTCAAGCCGTATTCTAAGCTGTTTTTTAAATTTTTACGTGCTTTTGAAAATTTTTGCTTGTTGTATTGCAAAACACCCTTTACAAAATGATACACTGCTCGCCTCTTTTGGGTCAATAAAGATGGCATTTCTACGCTATCTATCAATTCTTTCGCCTCAGCGATTTTCCCTTTTTTCAATTTTCTATACGCATTTTGGGTAGTCGAGAGCCTAAAATGATTGATGGTAATGGCTATTGGGAATACATATAATAATATAGACTGTTCCCAGCCAAATCGGGCGGTAATAATGGCAGACAAGGCAAAAAGCCCGAATGCAATAAGTAATCTATAATTTTTTTTGAACTGCTGTTTCATACTATTTATATCTGTTTTTTTTATAAAAAATAATGGTTTAATGGGTCAGGGGTTATTTAAGCGGCTTGTAAGGCAGGCTTAGGAGGAAGCAGAAGCAGTCAGTTGTCCGTTTGAGTGGCATTCAGAAAATTTCTGTTCTCCTCAATCAAATACTCGCAAAGGTTCATTAGATTATCAAAATTGGACATCAAACCCGCAAACTCTTTGGAGGTATCCTTATAATTAGGTAATCGAAATTGATGAAACTTTCTAATACTATTGAGCATATTATCTACTTCATCTACTTTTTCTTGTAATGTATTAATGTATTCAGAATGTTGATTGTTTAAATTATTATCATTTCCTACTTTCTTAGCAGGCTCTTCTAATAAATTCTTACCTAAAAAATCCGACAACCTTATATCAAAATAATTTGCCATTTTCATTAGTCTTTGAGCGTTAGGTTCTGCGTTTCCACGTTCGTAAGCTGCTACGTTACTTCTAGAAATACCTAATTGGTTAGCAAGCTCCTGTTGGCTGAGTTGCTTGCTTTTTCTTAGGTATCTTAAATTTGTTGTTAAAAAAAAACTCATACCATATTGTATTTATTAAATGTTGTTTATAATATAAACGATAAAACGCCCATAATGTTTAATTAATAAACTTTTTAATATTATTTTGATTATTTTTTGAACAAAATAAACTTCACAGCGTTATATAGTTGTAATTTGTTTGAAATATAAACAAAAAATCTTATAAACAGAATTATTTTTTTATAAAACTATAAAACTCGATATGAAAAACTTATTTAATGTATTGGTTGCGCTATTAGTAATAGTAGGATTTACGCAATGCGATACAAATACAACTGGAGAAGACACAAAAGGAAATGTAAATTTTGAAATGACCGACGCGCCCGTAGATGATGCAAATGTTGAAAGCGTATTCGTTACGGTAGCAGAAGTAAAAGTAGATGGGCAAACCTTCGATGGTTTCTCGGGAAAACAAACCATAGATATTATGGCTTACCAAAACGGAAACACCAAAGCATTGGGATTGAGCGAATTGGAGGCGAAGTCATATAATAATATATCCCTTGTGTTGGATTACGAAACCGATGCTAGTGGAAATGCTCCGGGATGCTACGTAATGGCTGCCAACGGTACTAAACACGACCTCACCACAGAAAGTAGCAGCACTATGAAAGAAATAGTAGTAGCTAAAAACTTCGATGTAATGGCGAATCAAACCACAGATATTGTATTGGATTTCGATTTGCGAAAATCTATAAAATATGCCAATAGCAGCTCTCAAAGCGACTATTCGTTTGTAACAGATGCTGAAATGGATGCAGCCGTAAGACCCGTCGAAAAAGATATGGCAGGTACGGTAAAAGGTAAATGCAATGATAATGTGAGTAATAGCGACAAAATTGTGGTATTTGCTTACGCCAAAGGTACTTTCAATAAAGATACCGAAACGCAAGCTCAAGGCTCTAGCAACATCACATTCAAAAACGCAGTAACTAGCTCTACGGTAGCTTCTAATGGCGACTATCAATTGTCTTTCTTAGAAGAAGGTGATTATGAATTGTACTTTGCCAGCTACAAAGACGAAAACAACGACGGCTCTTTTGAATTGAAAGGGTTATTAAATTCGGGCTTATTAGGTGTATTAAGTACCAATGATGTCACCGTAGGAGCAGGCGCAAACGTCACCTTAGATATTTCTATTAGTGGATTGATTACGCTATAATCGAACAGTAGTCACCCATTATTATACACATAATAATCATATACAAAAATCAATTGAACACACTCTAGAAACAATTGAACGCCCAAAAAACACATTAACCCCTAACTAAAAGTAGATTGAGGAACTAACCCTTTCTCAATCTATTAAATACTCCCAATAACCAACTCCAAAAACCTTTTTTTTAACTAAAAAAATATATAATAAATACTATGAAAAACTTAATCAAATGTTTGACTTTGATGTTATTTGCATCTTTTATGAGTATCTCCACTTTGAACGCCCAAGTCTTAGAAAGAGGTAATTTTATTGTCGGTGGTACTTTAGGTTTCTCCGGTTCAGACTCTGACGTAGAGCAAACCGTAAGCGGAGATGCAACCGTTCAACGAGCCGTAGCTACCCAATTAAATGTAGCTCCATCTATCGGATATTTTCTTACAGATAATTTCGCTTTAGGTTTTGGATTGGACTATACATTGAATACCATTGACCAAGACGAAGATGGAAAAAAAGTGTAGATAGTGACTTACTCTTCGGACCATTCACACGTTATTATTTGCCAGTAGGTTCGGATAAAGCCTTTTTTATAGAAGCTAACTTCGGATATGGTAACTCTATCGACCAAGTTAATTTGAATGATGAAACTCAAAACGTAGCCACAAGAGTATTTGCCTTAGGTATTGGGCCAGGATTTACGATTTTTTCAAATGATGCTATTGGTATCGAAGCAGCCGTAAAATATAACTATGCAAATAGTAATGCTGCAATAGAAATAGGTGGTGAAAGTTTTGAAACCATTACGAGAACCAATCAAATTGACTTTTCAGTGGGTTTACAATTCTACTTCGCTCGTATAGCAAGAGCAAGCAACTAATAATAATTAAAACCTATTTTACATACACACACACACACACAATAAAAGCCGAAAAGAATGCTAAATGCAGCATTCTTTCGGCTTTTTTTATAAATAAAGTATTCTGAACAAATTCATAATTAAAATGATTATTTTATAAATAAAACACTATTCAAAATATATCTTTGTCAGCGTTTTGAAAGATTCAATCGTTAGCCATTCAGAAAAATACGACTATGCAAAAACAACCGCCGCCGCCGTTTAGCTGCCAATACACCCCGAACTTGCCAGAGTTGCTGCTTCAGCTCAATTGCACCATTGCGCTTACTACTTATCAGGCTGGGAAAGTGGTATTCGTGAGTGCCAAAGATGAAAACCAACTGGTGCAATTGCCTCGCACGTTCAACAAAGCAATGGGACTAGCACTGCACGGAGATAAGATGGGAGTAGCTACTAAAAATGAAGTAATTG
Source organism: uncultured Saprospiraceae bacterium (assembly GCA_942492005.1). GTDB lineage: Bacteria > Bacteroidota > Bacteroidia > Chitinophagales > Saprospiraceae > CAKZLL01. The sequence goes on along the minus strand of CALOED010000223.1, from coordinate 6,556 downwards.
TATTAAAAAACGATAAAAAAGGAGCTAGCTCCCTACGTATCCGAAAAGTAATTTCCCGAATAAGTACGATGTACGCTTTTTCATTTATGCCACGAGCAACTTATTACACGGGCGAAGTGGATATTCACGACCTCCGATTGTAAACCGCAGGGCTTTGGGGCGTTAATACTTCTTTTTCTTGCCTGTGTTTGGTAGATGAGGAATATAGTTTTACGCCTAAGTGGCAGCCTCACTTTATAGATGCTTTGGTTTCGGAAGACCGTTGCCACCTCAATGGTTTGGCAATGGAAAACGGCAAGCCCAAATACGTTTCGGCACTAGGCAATGGCAACTCGATGCAAAGTTGGCGGCAAAATATTACAGCAGGCGGCATCGTCATGGACGTAGATTCTAATGAAATCATTATTCAAAACATTCCTATGCCGCATTCGCCTCGCTTGTATGACGGCAAATTATTTATGCTGACATCCGCTACGGGAGACGTTGTGGTGACAGGCACGAAAAAAGACACTTTCGAGACATTGGTACATTTGAATGGATTTGTCGGTGACATGGCTCGTATCAGGCGATTATTTATTTCTAGGTCTATCCAAACTCAGGCAAAATTCTTCTACTTTTAGGCAATTAGAAATTGCCAAATTTGCAAACTATTCGGGCATTGATATTATGACCATATGGTTCCGACTGGCGGTAAAAAAGTAGCTGGATTGAAATATTTAGCCAGCGTTGATGAGATTTATGACGTTCAAATATTGGAAGGTATTCGGCGACGAGGCATTGTCAATACATTGGGAGATATGCACCAAAAGGATTATCTATTCTTAGTTGCTTCTATTGTGCGTCATCTTGGTTTGCCTCGTTTAAAATAATCATTCTGTAGGCATTATTCACAAAGTGGCGAAGCTGCTTTGTCTATCTTCATTATCAGTTAGTTACGTAATAGAATTTAGTTTTGTGAATAAAGTCTAATAAGTTTTTAATCGATAAGAAAAAACTTAAAAAAACTTCTTTTTACATCGAAAAAAATAACAATCAAAAATGAAAAAAACTCCTTTTACAAAATTACACCAACTGGAGCGATACATTAGTCAGCTTCAAAAATTGGTCAAAACGGGACGTTTTATCGCTTTGTCTGCTAAGAAGCAGAAAAAGTTAGTTGCTCGCATCAAGCGTTTGCAAGGTCAGTTGTCTTTTTATGGTCATTCCAAACGAGTAAAACACGCTTTTGCGTCGGCTGCCATCGTGTTGGGTTTGGCGTTTGGCAATACGGCATCGGCTCAAAATTTTAATTTCAAACCCGTTCAAGTGAATCCTTTCGGAATAAGTCCAACGGGCGGATACTTTACATTCCCGACCTTCGGAGACCTTGACGGCGACGGCGATTACGATATGATAGCTGGAGAATATTCGGGTACTGGCTTCGTGCTGAGATATTATGAGAATACAGGAACGGCACTGGCTCCAAGTTTTGCTACGTCGCAAAACAATCCTTTTGGATTATCGCCGAACGGCTATTCTTTTTCTGCTCCGCAGTTAGTAGATTTGGATGGCGATGGCGATTTGGATATTCTTTCTGCCGAGAATTATAGCATCACTTATTATCAAAATACAGGAACGAATACTGCTCCTTCCTTTGCTGCACCAGTTAATAATGCTTTTGGAATAACAGCCAATGGCAATACCACCGTAGCTTTGGAGTACTCTGGATAATGATGGCGATTTTGATACTACCTTAGGCGAATACTATTATGGCAATATTCAATATTATGAAAATGTAGGAAGTGCAACAGCGCCATCTTTTAGTAATTATGCAGTGAATCCGTTTGGCTTGTCGCAAGTATATAGCTACTCTTTGGTATCGCTTGCCGATGTGGACAAGGATGGCGATTTGGATATTTTTGTAGGCGAATATTACGGCAAAATTCAATATTTTGAAAATGCTGGAACTATTACAGCACCAGCCTTTGCCGTGGCTGCTGCAGACCCTTTTGGAATGCCAGTAGGTTCAGGGGCTAGTTTTGCAGCGGCAGCGTGGTCAGATATTGACAAAGACGGCGATTTGGACTTGTTTGCTGGCGTTTACTACGGTGGAGCAGTCAATTATCAGGAACATAACGTAGCACCTGCATCTGCCGACACGGTGGTTTCTACTATCAAAAATACGGATTACGTATTTAATAATGGCGATTTTGCTTTTAATGATGCGGATGATAGCACTTACACTCATATAAAAATTACAGGATTGCCCCTTCATGGGAGTTTGAAATTGTCGGAATTGTAGCTGTGGCAAATGGCGATAATATTCCTGCAATGGATATTCCTAATTTAGTGTTTTCGCCAGCGACAGACGAGATAGGAATGCCTTATGATACCATTCAGTTTCAAGTATTTGATGGGTATTTGTATAGCAATACGCAGCAAGTAGTGGTGAGTGTAGAAGCACCTGTGAATACGGATAATGAACGATTTTTTACGGACAGAATCATCATTGCGCCAAACCCCGTTCAGTCTTCTTTGAATCTTTATTTTGAATTTCTGCAACCAGTTCAAAACGCTCAATTAACGATTTTGGACGTTTCAGGAAAAGTAGTTCATCAAGAAGTATTGGATATAGAAGCGAATGCCTTTATTCGTGAAATACCTGTGGATAAACTCCAAAAAGGTGTTTATTTTGTTCAATTCGTGAATGGGAAATCGCAAATAGTAAAGCGATTTGTGAAGCAGTAGTTTTATTTGGTATTGATATGAGTCGCTCAAAGTTAGAAGTTAAACTTTGGGCGACTAATATTTTAGACACCATTCAGGGAACAATCCAACAATCAAACAATCCAACAATCAAACAATCCAACAATCCAACAATCAAACAATCTCAACAATCTCAACAATCTCAACAATCAAAACTCATCCTCAATGACTTTTCAAGAGTTTAAAAATACATTACATCAGACCGAATCCGATAGCCTTTGGTCTCCTCATCTTCGTTCTCTTTGGCACGACGGCAAAGGCGATTGGGAAACGTCGCACAACATCATTCAAGATATAAATGGCTCGGATGCTGCGTGGATTCATGCCTATCTGCATCGAAAAGAAGGCGATAATTGGAATGCCAACTACTGGTACAGGCGAGCTAACCGAAAGATGCCCAAAGTGAGTTTGGAGGAAGAATGGGCTGATTTGGTGCGCCATTTTTTAAAATAAACGACTTGATTTTAAGTTAATTCATAGGTGAATTATTGATTGAAATTACCCTTCCTTTACGAATTAAGCGAGTAAGAAATAAATAAATCGCTAACTTCACAGCATACTAATCTTTATTTAAAACCAAATAATTTTAATCATGAAATCGTATTTAACATTAGTTTTCGCATTGGCATTTATGATGCCGATACTCAACGCACAAGACAAGGTTGAAAATCCGTTCACACAATTGGTAGATGAAAAAGCGGATGAAATAGAACAAAAAGTCATAGAATGGCGCAGACATTTCCACGAAAACCCCGAACTCTCCAACCGAGAATTTAAAACATCAGAATACATTGCCAAATACCTAAAAGACTTAGGGCTGGAAGTAAAAACAAGGCGTTGCCAAAACGGGCGTAGTTGCCTTATTGAAAGGCGGAAAACACGAGGCATAGTCGCGTTACGATGCCGATATTGACAGGTTGCCCGTCATAGAGCGTGTTGATGTACCTTTCAAATCCAAAGTAAAAACTGAGTTTTTGGGCAAAGAAGTAGGCGTAATGCACGCTTGCGGACACGATACGCACATTGCTATGCTGATGGGAGCAGCTAAAATCCTCACGGATATGAAAGCCGAAATCAAAGGCACGGTCAAGTTTATTTTTCAGCCCGCAGAAGAGGGCGCACCTCCGGGAGAAGAAGGCGGAGCGGAAGTGATGTTAAAAGAAGGCGTTATGGAAAACCCTAAAGTAGATGCTATCTTCGGTTTACATATTAGTTCTAGTACGCCCGTTGGCGAAATTCGCTGGGGCTTTGTTGCATGGCCCAGCCAGAGGGCACCGGCCGCCCAGTGGACGAGCTTCGACTACCCGGGACGGCGCGCCCTGTCGTTGAGCGGCGCGCGGTGGGACGGGACTGCCCGCCACGACGGTGATGCTGGCCAAGCGAGGGCGCGCACGGCGGGAGCCCACACCGCGCCCCTCTACGCCGAGTCGCAGTGGCGCTTCGTTGTGATGCCATGGAGGGAGCGGGAGACATGGTCTGCGACGGCAACCGCGTCATTGCCTGCGAGCAAGTCGGCACCGGGGCGGGCTTGGCCTGTGCGAGCGGACACGTCTGTGGGCAGGGTAACTGCGCCGCCGAGGCGGTCGACCAAATCGATGGACCGCTCGCCCCGACGCCTCCTATGGAAACGCGAATCTGGTCAGGCCGACAGCGACCGCATCTTGCGGGAGCTCACCTTCTAGCTTGTTCCCAGTGGCTCCTTCTCGGCGTCGAATACGCGCACCTTGGTGTACGAAGCAACGTCCTGCGTGGGTCCATTCCACGCAAGTGTTCTCGGGCAAACCCAGCCAGCCGGGCGGGGTCGGCAGTTTGTTCAGGCCAATATCGCAGTGCCCATTCGCGCGGGGCTTTGCGATTTGATCGGCCTGGCGGGAAGCTTCAGCCCGGGCTTGCTGTCCAAGGACACGCTGACTCCCGTGCACCTCTCGTGGGGACGAATCCACGGTAGGGCGCAGCTAGCCACGACCTTGCAGCGTTTCCAGCACGGCGACGAGTTCGGCTTCTATCAGGGGGCGGTATGGCTGCAGCGCTACCAAACGTCTGCGGCAGCATGTGGTGCTCCAGGCGAAGGCTATTGCGCCGAGACCGCGGCCAGCTGCGAATCGACTGGGGTGCCCATGCATTGTCAGGCGGGTTACGCCGGGCCGCGGTGCGATCGCTGTGCCGGGGGCTACCAGGATCGCGACAGCGATGGCACGTGCAAGCCGGCGTGCGGTGCCGACGGCTGCGGCGCCGGGGGAGGTCTGCGAAGACCACAGTGGCGAAGTTCGCTGCTGTACGATCACGGGGACCGACTGCAACGACATCCTGGCCCGCACTCCGACCGCCAGCTCGGGGACCTACGTGATCAGCGACCCGGCGCTGCGCGACACGCCACCGTCTATTGCGACATGACGACCGACGGCGGGGCTATACGTTCTTGAAGCTCCGGACCCCGTCGCCGCAGTACGCAAATCCCGCAGACGCGGAGTGCGCGAAATACGGTCTCCATCTGTCCACACCTCGCAGCGAAAGCCACCTGGCCTCCGCGTACGAAGCAGCCACGGGAACTGAGCTCGGTCCTGATGGAGCGTGGCGGTACTTGCGCATCATGGGCATCTTCCCCGAGGAGTCTGGAGCCACATGCGCAAACACCGCCTTGTGAGGAGCGACAATCCCCAGTGTCATTGGCGTGCACGGCACGGCGACGTGTTCTGGGTCGGTGACCGGACCGGACATCCCCGAGCCCAACGGCGACAACGACAGTCTGCAATCCCTCATCTACTCGTTCGAACGCGGACGGACACTTGGTCCGCACCTACAACGACACCCGAAGAGACGGCTCGAGCGCAACGTTCATGTGCAACACGAGTGAGAAGAGGATGCGCGGTACAGAGCCGGCTTCCGTCTCAAGGTAGGGCGCAATCGGTACGCCATCCCAGCCGATGTCGAGTCGCGATCCGCCGAACGGGAAGCCTGACGCTCCTTGCGGTCGGTTGGGGTTCCAGCTCAACGTGGCCAGCAGCACCAGCGCTGCAGGGGCGAGGACCCAGAGGAGCTGCAGCACAGGAGACTCTCGTCTGACCTGCGTTCGCGACGCACGGCCGAGGGACAGCCCGCGATGTCGAGAGCGACGAACAATGGGTGCGCAAACAAGAGCGGGGAACCGCCGATCCCTGCGATCAGCGTGAACCAACCAAGAGTCGCGAGGCACCAACCTGCGGCGCGTTCGCGGCGGTAGAGGCGGCCTCCACCCACCATGGCCAGAATGCAAGGACTGAAAAGCGCGCCCAGGCGATTGCGTTCCTGGCGCGCTTTCGGTGGCTCGCCGTCTTCGCGCATCGGGTCCAACACCTTTGCCGAAACGACCGCCTTCTTCTCACCGGAGTCGCACCAGCGGGGGAGACCGGGAGCGATCATCCGGGGCAATCGGGTCGCTGGCGTGGTGTGGCACAGCAGCGACATCCACTAAACAAGTTCGAGAAGTACCGCGATACGGAGACGGACATCGGCTACCCCGTCGTCGACTTCACCTCGTCCGGGGTGGGCAAACACGACAGGCGGCCCTGGGCCATGATGGATATCGACACAACGGTGCCGGATCCCATCATCAGCATGCTCTCCTTCAGGGAAGAGCGGCTCGACACCGAGTACGGCATCACGCTGAGTGAGCTGACCCCGTACTTTCGGGCCAGCATCCTGCTACAGCGGCTGGATGCGGAGCATGTTTCTTCTCGTCGCGTCGTCTTTCGTCGGCTGTGCGGCGCACACGGGTGCCGTGACATCCACGGCGGGTTCCGAGCCCGCGCTGCCCGGAGCCACTGCGGCGGAC
>CALOED010000222.1:0-5200 GCA_942492005.1 uncultured Saprospiraceae bacterium | reverse complement strand
AGAGTCAATAAATTCAGAAATATTTGGGCGCGGCTCTGTCTTATGGCACCAATAATAGTGAGAAATAATGCGGTCAAATTGGTTACGTTCGATACAAAATTTATAATATTCATTCCAAATTTTGTTGCCAACAAAGCGCTTAACTTCAGCTGCTCCAATATGGTTGTAAAAGCGTACTTTTCTTTTTCCTTTTGAAAGTCTCTGCGATATATCTTTAAGGCCATAACTCCAAAATGGGGCATGGTAATTTTGCGGACCTCGATAACCCAAAGTCTCCCTTGTTTTTTCATCTTCCTTTGCAATAGGCGTAATAATATCATCAGGGCCACAATATTTAGAAAGTGCTATTTCTACAGACGTGCCTGCTGTTTTGTTTGTTTTAAGAAATATAAACTTGTGCTTATGAGAAATTATCATGCGCGCTTTCAATTACACCAATTTATTACAATGGCAGTAAATAACACCACACATAACGCTAACGCATAACACAGCAACTGATATCTTTTTTTATAAAATCTCACCCTGGATTTAAGCTTTTTTTCTTTTTTGCTCTGTTCATTATCTCCTAGTGCAATATGAGTATTAATTTCTTCTCTTAGTGTTTGGGGCAATGCTTTAATTTGATCTGCTGAAAGCCTAAATATAAGGCTTGCCGGTAGACACCCTATCGTTGCTCTCGCTTTTTCAAGATAGCTTGCGATCAACTCAGGATGCAGCCGAGGAACCAGATAGTTAAAGTGGTGGGCTATAGTTTTTTCAGCGGCCTTCTGCCACTCGGGGCCTGCTTTTAGTTCAAACAATATACTTTGCAGTGCATTAATATTCGTAAACACATCAAAAATTGTTTTTGTTTGCTTTGGGTCCTTTTTTGATTCGCGGGTTGCAGACTCATTGTGTATACGGTAGTGATAAAGCGTTTCTTTGGTGCCCGCAATGGCCTTTGCTAAAAAAAGCGCTTTGTACGTAAAAGGTACATCTTGGTGTATCACACCCTCCGTAAAAACAATATCGTTATTTTTTAACAACTCCGCTTTATAAATTTTATTCCATGAGCCAGTGAGGCGTGTTAAATAGACATGTGCATAAGGCGAATACAACCCCTCTTTAAAAAGATTATTGTTATAGTGTTCTCCAATAACTCCCTTTTCATTAAATGTTTGTATTTTGCATATGGCGATTTCAGCGCCGCTCTGGTGGGCTGTGTTGTACAGTGTTTCATACATGGCCGGCTCACACCAATCATCACTATCAACAAAGCCAATAAACTCGCCTCGCGCCACCTTAACGCCTTCGTTGCGGCAACGCCCTTGTCGCCCACCTTCGACCTGACGTAAAACAATATTGCTGTGCTGGCTTGCGTATTTTTTTAATAATTCTAATGAGCCATCCGTAGAACCGTTATCAACTAGAATAATTTCAATATCCGATAGCGTTTGTGTAAGCAAGCTATCAACAGCTTGCGCAAGATACTTGACGGTATTAAAAACGGGTACAATAACACTTACTTTGATTTTTTGGGGCATAAGGGTTGGTTGGCGCCATAGCTTGATGAAAACACATACTAATTGATAAGTACTAACAAATTGTAGATTCTATCAAACAAGCCTTCAAGATTAAGCGCGGAACTCATGGAGCATCTGGTGTCAAAAAAAATATTTTGTATCGGATTTCATAAAACAGGCACAACATCCCTAGGGCGCGCCCTTGAAGTTCTTGGTTATCGCGTAAAAGGGCCCTTTGGTATTAACGATCCTGACCTCACTCATACGGCTTTAGACACAGCGTGCAAGCTCATTCCACAATATGATGCCTTTCAAGATAATCCCTGGCCCATTCTTTATAAAGAGCTTGACCAATTATTCCCCAATAGTAAATTCATTCTTACGGAGAGAGCGCCTGATGCTTGGATTACCAGTCAAGTGAAACACTTTGGCCCTCGTAGCACAAAAATGCGGATGTGGATTTACGGTGCTGGCGCTCCAAAAGACAATGAAGATATTTATAAGGCGCGCTTTATGGCCCACTACCAAGAAGTAAAAGATTATTTTGTTGGGCGCGAAAAAGATCTTTTGATTTTAAACTTTTCAAAAGGTGACGGATGGGAAAAGCTCTGCAAATTTCTGAATAAACAAATACCAAGTGAACATTTTCCGCACGAAAATAAAGCCGAAGATCGCATTATTGATAAAGTGCCAAAAAAAAATAAGCCGCAAAAAACAATTTTTGGTCGTGTAAAAAATATACTGACTTGCTCTAAACGCTGCAAATAGGCTCAAAACAGATGGAAATTATTTTGCATGCTGGATTTTATAAAACTGCTACTACAACTCTGCAGTCTGTTATTTTTTTAAACAGAGACGCCTTTATTAAACACAAAATTTTTGTGCCCCGCCTTCTCTCAAAGAAAAACTTTGCTGCAAAATTTAATTTTAACCGTGCGCACCATATTTTATTTCATCAATTTAATAAAGCGCTTCGTAATACTGATCAGCTCCTTGCTCTTAAGCGCTCTATAGACTCCATCACTAACCAAGCCAAGGATTTAGGCTGTGAAAAAATATTTTTTTCTAGTGAGTTATTTAGCCGGCTAACAATAAATGATATTCATTTTCTTGAAGAGCGGGTTTTTTGCCAAAAAATAACGCTTATCTATACTCTGCGCAATATAAGTGAAATTAAAGAAGCCTTAAACAATCAAACTATAAAAAGAAAAGCACAATATCAATTTAATCCCGGAATTATTCTGAAAAGTATTTCTGAGATACTTAAGGAAAGAGGTAACGAAAATATGCATATTTTCTATTTTCAGAAAGACAAGATTGAAATGTTTATCGCTAGTTTTTTAGATTACTTGAAAGTGCGTATTAATATAAATGAAGCATTAAAAATATGTGCTGAGTACGATGCCTCTAATAGCTCCATTTCATGGGAAGAATATTGGTTGCTGCGCGAACTAGTTCCGAAAAAATTTCATTTTAATACAGCAAAATCCAGTCGTGATAAAAAACAACTCGTGCCGCTTTTTGAAAGTATCGCCCACTATAGGCGAAACTTAACAAAAACCAAGCTGGTTACAATGTCTTTAACGGAACATGAAGAAATGGCGGCATTAAATCTACCTTATTATAAAACTATAAAACATTTTTACCCGGATTTGCCTGCTAGCCTTCTATTGCAAGACTCTGATCTACAGTATTTTTACCAGAAAAACTATGGCGCTAAAAATATTGATGTTCGCCCTGACAATGCATGGATGCATGCTGAGCTAAAACAGTTTGAATTGTATGAGAAAAAGCCAGGTCGGCACACGTTCATGCTGTGTTATGACACGCTTAAAGCTTTCCGATACAAACTTAGGCAAGCCTCGCGCTGGCTGGCTTGTGAATAATAAGCTACTCTTTCTGTTGCATAGTCCAAATTACTTTTAAATGCATTGCCGCTTTTTAAAAGATCGCCTATTTTTTTAAACAAAGCCTCTGAATTTTTTTGTGGTACCACATGAGCAAATACATTTTGTTGGCCAATGACATGGGGCATTCCACCGGTATCAGTAACAATAACCGGTAAGCCCACGGCTATGGCCTCAACAATTGAAATGCCAAAGGCCTCTTGTTGTCCCGTTGCCTCGTCAACAATGGAGGGCTGAATATACAAGTCGTTTTCTGCAAGAATAGCGGGAATGGTATCGTGAGGGATATTGCCCAAAAAGCGTACTTTATTAGCTATACCCAACTCGCGGGCCCGCTTTTCTAGCTGCTCACGCAGCACTCCATCTCCAATTAATGTCAGTTCGGCGCTTTCAACGACCTCGTTTATCAGGCGGGCGAATGCCTCTAATAAATATTCGTGGCCTTTCCAGCGCACAAGACGCGCGTTAGTTACTATTTTTAATATTTTGCCCGCTTTAAAATATTGCTGTTTTCGCCCATAAAAAAACATGGGGTTTACAGCGTTTGGAACTAGGTCAATTTTCTTTGATGGAACATCTAGTTGCTCTAGCAAACCCATCATAAAAGGCGTTGTTGCCGTAAAATAAATGTTTTCTGCTTGGGCCAACTCTTTTAGGATAAGTTGGTTGTCCCTCCGAAACGGGTCGCGCGTAATATCTGTGCCATGGGTTGAGATAATAATGGGTATTTTTTTATGTATGTTCTTTAGTGTAGGATACATGTAATCCCATAAAGTCCAGGCAAAATGGCAGTGGATGATGTCAGGCGCGTTGTGCTGTAAATACCGCTCCAATGCCCTTTGTTGCATTAATTTTGTTTTAAACAAACTCAGTACTTTTTCCAAAAAAGATAGCCATTTTTTTTCAATAGCTGAACTGTCTTGCACTAGCTTGAAAGGTCTTTCGTTAATTAGTGTGCGTTTTTTGTAACACAAAATTTCATTCTTAACGCTGCCTTCTTTTTCTAACCCGCACACCAAATCATAAATAAATGTTTCGGTAGGCGGGGAAAAGTTGCGTACTACATGCAATATTTTCATTGATTGTCTACGATGCACTCACAAAAAGGATGATGAGATGAATAGGATAATCGATTGTATTTTGCATCGATATTCTGAGGTCGTTGTAATTTATGCGTCAATTTAGCTTTAATCTTCTTTATAAGCCCATATTGCTCTAATGAGCTGTCAGAATACAAATTATTTTTGTTTATGCGCTCCAGTGTTACCTGTTTTTTTTCACTATCCCCAACTACCTGCCAGCCTGGAACATTAAGGGCCACATTATAACTTTGTATTTCTATTGGTAGCGGCTCTGATTCTACCTTCCAGTAAGCGCTATTAACAGAAAAAGACAAGGCAACAATTAGAGAGCGCAGAGACCATAAGCAGCTGCCCTGTCCAGAATAGTAGTCGAGTATTCGTGCGTCAGTGCCGCAATAGCCTTGCGTTACTGTTCCAGCTTTCAATGCACCGTGTTGTATAAAATAGCGCCATGTTACATCCATCGCTCTTCGGGCTTGACCGATGGAAACCGTTTTTTGATCTGGATAATCGGCCTCAGGCTTATCATTTGTGGCTGCAATAAGAAGTGGCGCCGGCGCCGCCGAGACGATAACAAATGCTTCTCCCGTAAACAGGAAAGCCATTTGGTGTAAATAAAAGCTTATAGCCGTGCGCAAAATCATTTACTGTGCTCTCTATAAAAGAACCATCAAGATTGGGTTTTATTTTATTTATCCAGTACAGCGCA
>CALOED010000221.1:0-10922 GCA_942492005.1 uncultured Saprospiraceae bacterium | reverse complement strand
ATTTGTTGATATAAAACTTTCTGATGAATTGGTCAAGTTTCTGTATGAGTAGTTGATAGTTATCTTTCCCTTGTGACATGACTTTTCTTTTGTTCTGTTAAAAGATGTTGTTTCTTTTGAAAACTTGTAAAGTGCTAATTATACTGTTCTGCTCTATTTTTATTTTGATTCGTTGGCAATCAGATGGTAGGCTGATTATTACTGCGATAATATATATTACGTCACCATTTAATCCCCCGAATAATAATTATTGACTTCCTTAGTTTTGTTCCGTTTGATTACTTTTTTATTCAAAATACAAATATGATGCAGATGAATAAAGCAATACTATTCTTTTTAGGGATATTGTTTTTTAGCAAAAACTACCTCTAAAAAAAATAAAATTTTGCTGTCATTATTACGCTAAACTAATGATTTTTGTTGCAATATTAGCTTTTTTTAACGTTTTGATGATAGTAGGAGACAAATTGAAAAAGGTAGTTATTTTTGTGACTAAAAATTTAATCCTAAAAAAGACCTTTTATAACCTACCTTATGACTTACTATAATTGTTCCGAATATGAAGATTGGTGCTTTTAAGTGGCTAAAACTTATTCAAATCAAAAAGTGTTGGTGGTAATTCTATTGCGTTATACAAATCAGAATCATTATAATTCACGCTATTCACTTTGCTCGATACAGGAAAGACATTTAAACTATCGTCTTTGAGCGGTTGCAGCAAATTCAATGTTTCTTCCAGGCTTATATCATTCAACCATTGCTCTTGCGATTCCATATTCGGAAAAATAACAGGCATTCTATCGTGTACTCGTTGCATTTCGAGATTAGGCGGAATCGTCATTATCGCAAAAGAATGATAAGGTTGATTATTTTCGGGCGAAATCCACGTATCCCAAATTCCAGCCATTGCAAAAAGCGTATCGTCTCGGAGGGTGATTCGATACGGGATGCGCTTCCTGCCCTCTTTGCGCCATTCATAAAATCCATCTGCCAATACTAAGCAGCGATTTTTACGAATCGGCAATCGAAACGAAGGTTTTCCCGAAACTCCTTCACTTCGAGCATTGATAAGGTTATTTCCTACTTTTTTATATTTTGCCCAATGCGGCACCAATCCCCAATTCATGGTTTGCAGTACTTTCGGCTTATTATTAGCAATCACGTAAGCGGACTGCGTAGGTGCTATATTGAAATTAGGTACAATTTCTTCTTCTACCTGAACCGTATATTTTTTCTTAATTCTCTCCTTAGATACAGCTAATGAAAATCTTCCACACATAAGTTTAGTTGCGGTTGGCAGTTTGTAAAATTATCTTACAAATCCTGCTGATGTTATATATATTGAGTAAGACTGTAAATATAAGCAATTAGCACATTCATATAAAAAAACACAGGCATATAAGGCTTTAAAATACAATGATAGTTTCTGAGTGTGGAAAAAAATGTGGAAAACCTTACCTTATATATATAACCTTATTTTCATTTCATTATCAATTTTAAATTTAACACTTCTTCTATCGTTCAACTTGATTTGTCTCTATTTTTCAGCTCTAATCTTTCTTATTCTCCATTTCCTTTTCTGTTTTATATTTTACAATAATGTAAAAGTTCTTTAAGGCGCTCAAAATTCTAAAACAAATCCGTTAAAAACATCAAACAAATAGTTATTCACATCTAGAAAAACTTCATTCTGCAAAGCATTGATAATCAGTATTTTAAAATTAAACGTACTAACATTTTATGTGTCGAAATTGTGGAGAGGCATTAGAATAACCTATACCTTTATCCACAGCTATCCACATTTAGTTTAAAGTACGGTGGGAGAAATCATGCTTTTCCAAAATTTGTGTGTAGTTCACAGCAGTTGTTCACACTCATTCTAGAGTTATTACTTTTACACAAGCAAAAAGTTATTCTGTCTATAAATACTTAACGTTATGTTTACAAATACCTAAATAATTGAAAACCTGACCTTAGCCCTGTTCATAAATTGTGGATAACTGTTGGTAACTCTAGAGTTTTTAAACTTTCTAATTTTTCTAGATATTCTTTTCCACGTATTAACACCCTTGATGATGAGTCGCTTTTTTAAAAAATTTATAATAATTATTAATAATAGTAATTCACTGACTTAAAAATGAAAACCTTAAACAAAACATTTTAGTTTTGCCTTTATCAACTAAAACATTTCAAATGAGTTTTCAGAATAGAATACAGACCGTTCCTTATACTTTAAAAAAGTCCGTCCAAATTTGGCTGGCAATTGGCGTTTTTATGGTGATTATGCAAGTCGTCATAGGCGGTATTACACGCCTAACAGGCTCAGGCTTGTCTATTACTAAATGGGAAATCGTTACCGGCGCGCTGCCGCCGACGAGTACAGCGCAATGGGAGGAAGAATTTGAATTGTACAAGGCTACTCCTCAATATGCCAAAATAAATCAAGGAATGAGCTTGAATGAGTTTAAGTTTATTTATTTCTGGGAATATTTTCACCGAGTGTGGGCTCGCTCAATAGGCTTAGTCTTTATATTTCCTTTTTTATTCTTTTTGCGCAAAAAGTGGCTGCCAAAGCCTTTTGTCCGCAAATTGTGGGGCGTAGTGATAATGGGAGCGGTTGTAGCCTCTTTCGGCTGGATAATGGTAGCAAGCGGATTGATAGACCGACCGTGGGTAAATGCTTACAAACTTACCTTGCATCTGTCCTTGGCTTTGGTGCTGTTTAGTTACTTGCTTTGGATAACTTTTGAGAGTTTTCAACCGAAAAAAATAGTTATCAACAATAATCAGTTGAAAAACTTCGCCCGTGCAATTACTATTGTCATAGCAGTTCAGATAGTGTTAGGCGGGCTAATGTCAGGAATGAAAGCAGGTTTGGTCGCTCCTACTTGGCCAGATATGAATGGCGAAATTATTTCTTCTAAGCTTTTCCACAAAGAAATGTGGAATGTGGAAAATTTTGTGAACTATGACACGTCAGATTTTATGCCGCTCTTGGTGCAAGCTTTTCACCGAACGACGGCTTATATACTGACCATATTAATAGGTATTTTCTTTTGGCGAGCTAGGAAAATCAATGTTCAACCTTTCAAAACAGGAGTAAGGCTGCTTTTGGGAATGCTAATCGTACAATTTACGCTAGGAGTGATTACTATTATCAATAGTTTAGGCTCAATACCAGTCAGTTGGGGCGTTTTCCATCAGGCAGGAGCTATCTTTTTACTAGGAATTGCCTTGTTTGTCAATTATCAATTCTCGTTAGGTGCGGCAAAAATGTCAAAAGAAAGCCTTCGAGAATAAGCACGAGAGGCAGCCTCTTAAATAATAGAAACAAAATAATTTGAATGAATTTGTTTTGTTTTAAGGGAAGGGATTTTTGTAAAACGTACTATAATTTAATATAAAAGGGAGTTTCAACACTAGCTGAAACTCCCCTTTTGTTTGACAAAATCTTACTTTTGCGCTAAATATCTTTAGTTATCATCTTTTTTTTTGTCTTTCTCCTCTCCTTTCTTCACCTCTGTGCGCTCTTTTTTGGTTTTTACATCTTTATTGCGAGGTGCGATAGTGAGCATTTCTGCTTCGTTTGCGCCTTCCAAAGATAATCTATATCCAACTTTATCGCCTAACAATTCATTGTTTCCAGCAAATCCCTCTACGCCATCTTTTTCACCACTAATTTCAGATAAATCAATCGTAATTACGTTGATACCTTTTTTTAGTTTTTGCTTTTGAGTGTAAATTTCATTGCCTTTCATATCTAAAATCGTATAATCCAATTCATCTTCTCCAACCGCATTAATCGTTACTTCAAAGATATTGTCCTTATCGGTAGGAGGAGTCATAGAAACGACGGTGAAGTTGTTTGCCGTTTCTTTATTGATAGAAACCACATCCGAAAGATGTTTTTTTCCATCCGTATCCACCTGCTTCAAGCGATAATAATTTTTACCTTGCGCCGCAGATACATCTAAGAAACTGTAACTGTTAGCTTCCGTAGTAGTTCCGTTACCTTTTATTTTTCCAATTTTAGAAAAAGTAACGCCATCCAATGATTTTTCTACTTCAAAATGCTTGTTGTTATCTTCCTTAGAAGTTTTCCAACTGAGCATATTTCCCATATCAAAATCTTCTACTTGTAAGGCTTCTGCATACTCGACTGTAGCGTAAGATGAAACGGTAAAAGAAAGTAAAAATATAAGAGTAAAAATATTCTTCATGATTGTTTGTTTGTCTTTAGCTTAATAATACAAATCTACATCGAAAAAAGCTAATAATCAATAATTGATACATATAAAATTAAGTAATAATATTTAATAATCAATACTGACTTTGCTATTAAAATGTTTACTTTTAAAAATATGTGACAAGTAATTTGGCATATTTTTAGATTATACAACCTTTTGCCTCTTCAAAATGCGTTTTTATTTTAAAACTTCACAAATATAACATCTTTATAACCTTCGCTGATATTATTTGTTT
The DNA here is from genome assembly GCA_942492005.1 of uncultured Saprospiraceae bacterium. GTDB lineage: Bacteria > Bacteroidota > Bacteroidia > Chitinophagales > Saprospiraceae > CAKZLL01. The sequence goes on along the minus strand of CALOED010000221.1, from coordinate 6,440 downwards.
TCTAATAATATGTCCTTATATTCGTATTTAGCCTATTCATATCAATAATACATTCGCTAAGGAATCATTAAATATTTGTGTGAGTAGAGCTTTTACTAAGTGCTAAATGAAAACGATATGACCATTATACAACTAGAATACGTTATTGCCGTAGATACACATAAGAGTTTTGCAGAAGCAGCCGCCAACTGTTTTGTCTCGCAACCTGCGTTGAGTATGCAAATCAAAAAAGTAGAAGAAGAGTTGGGTATTTTGATATTTGACCGAAGCAAAAAACCCGTATTGACCACCGAAATTGGCGCAAAAATCATATCGCAAGCCAGAGAAGTACTTCGACAAGCCAAAAAAATAAAAGAGATAGTTGATAATCAGAAAGACGAAATAGGTGGAGAATTGCGAGTAGGTATTATTCCAACCTTGAGTCCCTACCTTTTGCCTTTGTTTATCACCAAGTTTATGAAAAAATATCCTGACGTTCGCCTTATTATCGAAGAACTGCTCTCCAGCGATATTGTTTACAAACTCAATAATGACTTGATTGATTTGGGTATTCTTATCACGCCTCTCAAGCAAAATAGCATCCTCGAAATTCCTTTATTCTACGAAGGGTTTATGATTTACACCTCCAAAAACCATCCTTTCGCTAAACGAACCCGTATCAATGCTGAAGAACTGGATCTCAACGAAATGTGGGTGCTTCAAGAAGGGCATTGCTTCCGCAATCAGATGATTAATATCTGCTCCGACCGAGTATCAGACAGCACTGGGCAGTTGCGTTTTGAAAGTGGCAGCCTCGAAACCCTCAAACGAATCGTAGAGCATCAGTCGGGTTATACCATGCTTCCCGAACTCGCTACTTATGGTATGGAAACATCCAAAATGAGAAATGTAAAAACCTTTCACGACCCTCAACCGGTGCGAGAAGTGAGTTTGGTCACTCACCGAAGTTTTATGAAAAAGAAAATGATAGATGTTTTTAAAGAAGAAATTTTGAATAATGTACCTAAGAGTTTGAAAAACAAAGCTAGAGGAAAGATTATAAAATGGATGTAGTCGAAGAGGATTGTTGGTATTAATTTTTACTCTAGCATTAATTTAGACTTTTATTTTTTCTAACACCTATAATCTACTACGAAATGAAATCAATAACATCCATTTTGTGCATTTTTTCGTTTGTCCTTTTTTTTACAAACTGTAAAGAAGCAGCACCTCCGCCCAAAGATAAAGATGAACCACAAGTTGATATTCCACAAGGCGCAAAAGAACACACCGACTCTTTAATCTCTAAAATTGCCTTTGGTTCGTGTAGCAGGCAAGATTACCCTTTACCTGTTTTGGGTTTAGCCGCTAGCCAGAAACCCGATGTTTTTGTCTTTTTGGGAGACAATATATATGGTGATACCAAAATAATGGATACGCTGATAGCCAAATATAATCGCTTAGGTTCAAAATTTCATTATAAAGAACTGCGTGAAGTAACCGAAGTACTCGCTACCTGGGACGACCATGACTACGGCTGGAACGATAGCGGCAGACATTATCCATTCAAAGAAGCATCTAAAAATATTTTTCTTGACTTTTGGAAAGCTCCAGAAAACGACGTGCGCAGAAGCCGTGAAGGGATATATACCAGTTATTTTTATGAATATGGGGGCAAAGTTGTTCAAATTATTCTACTGGACACACGCACATTTCGAGATGATTTGAGGCGTTATGAGGATTATCCAAAGGTAGAAATGAAAGAAATGCACTATTATCGTGATTATTCGCCTTACGAAACAACCGACTCTACCCTACTCGGCGAAACTCAATGGAAATGGCTCGCAGGACAATTCATGATACCTGCCGATGTTCGGATAGTAGCGTCAAGCACGCAATTTGGAATCAGTTGGAATGGCTATGAAGCATGGGCAAATTTTCCGCACGAACAACAAAAATTCCTCAACCTTATCCGACAGACACGAGCAAATGGTGTAATTTTTATCTCTGGAGATGTGCATTATGCTGAAATTTCAAAAATAGAATCCGATAATCTTTATCCGATTTATGATGTAACTTCAAGCGGAATTACTGCTACATGGAGCTTTGCTACTTCCAACGAAAATCGTGTAGATGGCCCAGTGAGAGAAAATAATTTTGGTTTGATTGAAATAGACTGGTCGGTAGCAGACCCCGAAATTAGTATGCAAATAATTGACAAAACGGATAGTTTGAGAATAAAACGTAAAGTAAAACTCAGCGAATTGAAACTTAAATAGACCGAGATGAGTTATACTCTTTTCGCTTGAAAAGGGCAGTTTAAGTATTATTCAAGCCACAAATGAAAATGTTTTTTACCCATTTTGCCAAACAACACTATTTCATTAGTCTAATAATGGCTTGCCTCGTTTTTTTTTTTTAGAAACTTAATAGTGAAAACAAACCAATAGAAAACGCAGGACGACCTCCTGCGTTTTTTATTTTGCTTTTGCGAAAACATAGCATAAATATTCCTTAGAATGAAAAATGAAAAAGTCGTATTACTCATATTAGCAATGGTGCAGTTTACCCACATCCTTGATTTTATGATAATCATGCCATTGGGCAAGCAAATCATGGAGATTTTTAGTATTTCGCCTCAAGAGTTCTCTGTAATTGTGTCTTCTTATTCGTTTGCGGCATTTGCTGCCGGGCTTATTGGCGCATTTTTTATAGATAAATATGACCGAAAAACGGCACTACTCTTTACTTACGTCGGTTTTACTATCGGGACAGTAGCTTGCGCATTAGCTCCCACATTTGAAATTTTCCTATTGGCACGAAGCATAACAGGCTTTTTGGGCGGTTCCATCGCAACGCTCGTTTTGGCAATAGTAGGCGACGTGATTCCATATCACCGACGAGCTACGGCAATGGGCTTAATTATGACTGCTTTCTCTTGCCGCTTCGGTTTTTGGAGTGCCTGCGGGGTTATTTATAGCTGCCGAATATGGTTGGAAAATGACATTTTACTCCGTAGCAGGCATCAGTGTATTTGTAATTATAGCCATTGTTATTTTCGTTCCTTCTATCCGAATACATTTAGACCGTAAGCAAAGCACGATTGCAAATCCAATGAAAAACTTCATCGGTATCATCAAAGATAAAAATCAATCATTAGCCCTTTTATTCACCATTGTATTAATATTGGGGCATTTTACCATCATTCCATTCATCGCACCTTATATGCAAATGAATATCGGCTTTTCGGATCTCGGAAGTCGCTTATATTTATTTGTTTGGAGGTTTATCTACCATTGTGGCTTTGCCATTATTTGGGCGGTTGGGCGATAAACACGGAAATTTTAAAATATTTGCCTTTTCGAGTATTGGGGCAGTTTTTTCAATTTGGGCACTCACGTCGCTGCCGCCTGTAGCTATTCTGATAGCTATTTTAGTCACTACATCCTATTTTATAGTAGCAAGCGGCAGAAATGTACCTGCTACAACGATGGTCACAGCCGTTGTAAAAGCTGAAAATAGGGGCAGTTTTATGAGTATGCGCACATCAGCGCAGCAGTTGGCATTAGCGGTTTCGTCTATGATAGCAGGTGCTATCGTTATTCAGAAACCCGACGGCTCGCTTGATAATTACGAAATAGTGGGCTTCATAGCCATCGGGATGAGCGTCTTGGCAGTTTGGATGGGACGAAAACTAAAAGTATTGAAAGAGGAAACAACAGTGGTTGAAGAGATAATAGAAGCGGATGGGGCGGTTTTGGATGAGGTTTTGATTACAAAATAAACCTCTTCTTTGCGGTTAAAACTTTTATACACTATTTTATTTTGGTGGTTTGACAATTATTGTGGAGATACTTTAGACTTGCGAAGTCAGGCGTACAACAAGCAGCAAGTCTTAGTACTGATGCCTATCGGTATCGCAAGTTATAATCCCTCTTGTTTCTACAATAAGTTTCAGACAATCTTTTATTTTTATGGTTTAAAATAAAACAGGATGCAAACCTACCGAGCGAATGGCAAACTACTCCTTACTGGCGAATACTTTGTGTTAGATGGTGCAAAAGCACTAGCCGTGCCGACCAAAAGGGGGCAGGTACGAGTGAGGAAAACACCAAAACAAGCTTGGTTTTCAGTACTGGAACTGAATGTAAATGGAGTAGTTTGGATTGATCGCAAAATAGATGTCTCAGGCTTTAAAGCATTAGAAACAACGGATAAAGACATTTCAATTCGCTTGATTTTAATGCTTAAAAATGCGAAAACGCAAAACCCGCAGTTTTTAACTCAAAATGGCTGGGCGGTTTCTACGCAATTGGAGTTTCCTCGCAATTGGGGATTGGGCAGCAGTTCTACTTTGGTCTGTTTGATAGCGAAGTGGGCAAAGGCGGATGCGTTTCAAATTTTGTTTAGTTCTATGAAAGGCTCTGGCTATGATATTGCCTGCGGAATGACGGACAATCCTCTGGTTTTATGAATTGAAAAATCAGACTCCTAAAGTTGAAGTAGTAGATTTTCAACCACCTTTTGCCGAGCAATTGTATTTTGTGCATTTGGGCAAAAAACAAAAAATAGCCGTGAGGGAATAGCTAGATATAGAGCTAAATCAGCGTATCAAAAATTGCCCATAAAAGACATTTCAGAACTGACAAAGACCTTATTAGCAACTGAAAAAATATCTGACTTTAATCAAATTATAAAAAAACATGAAGCTATAATAGCTCAAACGATAGAATTGCCACGAGCGAAAGATTTATACTTTAAAGGTTATAACTTCGGAGAAATTAAATCTTTGGGAGCGTGGGGAGGAGATTTTGTGTTGGCTTCAAGCGATTTATCGAAAAAAAATACGCTTCAATATTTTTATCAAAAAAACTTTCCGATTTGCATACCTTACGTCGAAATGGTGTTATAAAATTGTCATAATAATAAAATTGCAACTTTTGTTTTATTTGTAAGGTGCTGATAAATAGTGTTTTGTGTTTAATGCACTTTCTTCTGAGTTCTCATATTCTCAAAGTTGGCATATCATTTGGCTACTATGGACTGAAAACTATGAACTAACTTATAATAGAAAACAAAGAATAGGAATGAGATTAAATGACAATCAACATAAATTCGTGACACTATCTCCAAAATTTGGAACATTTTTTGCAGTTCCCACATTAAGAACAATAATTAAACAACAAAACAATACGATACTTCCTAATATTTTTTCGCTACAATACAAAACAACCAATTTTACCCAACAATTAACAAAAGAAGGCTGTATCGAATTTAAGACATTTATCAAGATTTATCCTAATTTATTAGGAACTAGTGAAGTAATCGGTCATTCGAAGATTTACAAGACAACGCCAGCAACTGCTTCGGCAACGCTTGCGTCGGATGCACAAGCCATCAAGGTGTTAAATACCGTTTATAGAAAATATGCCTCTTATTCATCGCTAATGATGGACATTGACATAACTATACAAGATGGTGATTATTCTTACAAAAAAACGGGAAAGGCTTTTGTAAAAGGAGATAAATACCGTTTAGAAACAAGTGATGAAGATATAGTTTCGGATAGCAAATCGCTATGGGTGTATCTCAAAGGAGATAAAAGCCTTCAAATAACGAACGCTTCCAACGAAAACCAAAATTTCTTTTGTTATCCAGCTTTGCTGTTGCAAAAATATCAGAAATATTGCGCTGTGGAATTTATAAGTAATAAGGCAAACAACTACGTGGTACAATTTACTTCTTATAATGATGATTGCCCTTATGAAAAAATTACGGTTTACATCAGTAAATCAACCTATAACATCCAAAAAATAGAAGCTAAAGTATCTGGAGACATAGGATATACCGTAAACGTAAAAAGTATTCAAAAAAATCTAAACATAAATAATAGCAAGTTTTCTTTTGACGAGAAGAAAGTTCAACGTTCAAAAATTAGAGACTTGCGCACAGAAAAAAAATAACATACACCAAATTTTTAGAGTATTAAGTAAGCACATATAAATGCGAATGAATGTCCGCCTGAAAAGGTTGGGCATTTTTTTTTGTATAAAAAGAGTAAAACTTATCCCGCAGTTATTAAAAAAAAGTAGCTTGTTACTTCTAATTGGTACTATATATTATTTTCATCTGAAATGCGTGAATGATTTTTTAGACTATTTTCGATGATTTAAAGTAACTTGCAGCCCATTATTGATTGTCTTGCAAATTAGTCTTCTCGCATAAAACGATTTTTTTGCTAAGGTTAGAGACAAAAAATTAATCCATCAGCATGATTTATAAAGGTTTAGAACGAGCGAAAGCGGAAAAGAAGAAAAATTTGCTGCGCCATTGACCCAGACAGAATAAAGATGGAAAATGTAGAGTAAACTATTGAGTTGGCGCTTATATCAGAAGTAGATTACTTCTTTTTGGGTGGAAGTCTTATAGTGAATGATGAAATGAGCAATACGTACCGGAAC
>CALOED010000220.1:0-17331 GCA_942492005.1 uncultured Saprospiraceae bacterium | reverse complement strand
TGATACAATTACCATTGTAGGAACAGGCTTTGGTAATATACAAGCAAATGGATATGTGGAGTTTACCAATGCTGCACACGGTCCAGTTCCAGTAGATTGGTTTCAACCTCATACGAATGAATACTATAAATGGACAAATGATACAATAAAAGTAAAAGTTACTTCATATGGAAAATATGCAGGCGGTACTTATGATTTTGGAGAATTTATTGCAGGAACAGGCAAAATAAGGGTTACAGCACATGGCATTCCTAATCCTGCTGAAAGTGATAGTATTCTTAATGTTGTATATTCCATTTTTAATGAAACGATAAATGATAATGGAATATTCAGACCAGCTCCTGTTTTAGTGATTGACGGAAATGGTCAAGGAGGTTATACCGTTTCTTACGATACATCATTTAGTAATCACTCTGGTGCTACTGATGCTTTTGAACGTGCGCTTACCTCTTGGCGTTGTGCTACTGGTGTCAATTATATTATTAATGATAGCGTGCCTAATACTCCTTCTGGGAATGAACTTATTATCAAATTTGACCCATCTACTAATCTTGCTGAAACAGGACTTTGGCTAATTCCAGATTGTCCAGGTAGTCCAAATTCTTATATGCGCAAGTTTACCATGAAATTTAACCCTTTCTTTGTTTGGTACACTGATACAACTCAAATTCCACTTGTTAATTTAGATGACCAAGACTTAGAAACTACGGCTCTTCATGAAATCGGTCATACTCATTTATTAAATCATACTAATGACATATTAACAGTAATGTGGTGGGAACAACGTGACGGTTTACCGTTTCCTCTTAATAATTATTTTAGGACAATTGACCAAACTGGGCTTCTAGGAGGTAATTATATTATGGATATAAGTGCTATTAATACGCCAACAGTAGGAACTTGCCAAACTCCAATGCAAATAGTACCTTTTAATGAATGTGGAATAATAAATTCAAATGAAGAAATTATTTCTAATATATCCATGAGCTTATACCCAAATCCTGTTCAAGAAAATTTAAATATTCAATTATCTCAACTTGAAAAAGACTTAGTTCTTTCTATTGTGGATTTACAAGGTAGATTTATTCATAACGAATTTATAACTAAATTGAATACCTCTGTAAGTCTATCTCACTTACCAACAGGAATGTATTTCATAATGATACAATCTCCCAAAGGGAAAATTGTAAACAAAATAATAAAACTGTAAATAGATGAAAAAGGTAATTATTTTATCTTTTGCAGTCTTGTTATTTTTTATGAATGAGGGATGCCAAGATATTTATCTAACTCATTCAACACTAAAAAAAACAGAAATACAACAACAAGAATGCAAAGAACTTAAAGATTTTGTTGCCCAAAATATGTTTTATATCAAAAGCGATAATAGTTACTTATTAGCTCGTGGTTTTCAAAGTATATTGGCAACAAGCTATGATAAGTGTATTGAAAACCTTACTTTGAGTGAAATAAAGCAATTATTTGGTTATCCAACTTGTGAAACAAATAATCAATTATGTTATCACTTATATCTTTATCGTCCAGTTTCTAGCCAAGAATTAAGAGTGGCAGAAAATTTAGCACTTGTTTTCACAACAATTGGAAATAAAGTAAAAAGAGGTGGAAAATGTAATTGTAATAAAGAATAATCTTATGAAGTATTCATTTATTTTTTTATTTGCTATTGTAACTTGTTTAAGTTGCAATAGCAAAATATATTTAGTTAACACAGAAAATTCAACAAATTTAAATCTAGAAGGAGTATGTAAAGAATTAAACCGTTTTGTTCCCAATAATGTATTTTATGTTGAAACCGATAATAGTTATTTATTAGCTGAAAGTTTCAGTAGTATTCTAACATACAGGTATGGAGCTTGTCTGGGGCAATTGGATTTAGATAAAGTAAAAATATTATTTGGAAAACCAAGTTGTGAAACATCAACCCAAGTTTGCTATTATTTATATCAGAAATTGCCAAGTAATACAAGTAATGAATATATAAAACAATTAAAAAAATTACCAAAACCTAGTATGACTTTTACCTTAATAGATAAAAAAATAAGACTAGGTGGAAAATGTAATTGTGAAAAATAAAAAAACGACACCTAATAAACAAGGCTGCTAGCGGCTGGCAAGCCTAGCTTGCAGCCAGTGCCTGCCTGTCGGCTTGTGTATAAACACAAGCTGCCTATCGGTAGGAAACTGACCTTCTGAGGCTGACCGCTTTAGAAGGTCGTTTTATATAACTGTGTCAAGTAATCTTTTTAGATAAAACAAGCCCCGTCATACCTATCTTTTTCTCCTGTAAATTTTACCCTTCAGCACTTTTCCTCTGACTTTTACTTCATAAGTATAAATACCAGTTGGCAATCGACTGTCGATTTTCATTTTTTTGTTCGCCCTTTTTTTGTGCGACCATTTGATGACTTTTACACGCTTGCCATCGCTATTATATAATGTAAAAGTAGCTCTGCCCGAACTAAAACCCGAAATATCTATGGTAAAATCTTTTACCACAGGATTAGGCGAAACATTAGCCGGATTAGGTAAATTACTTAAATCAAAAACGTTGGTTCGAGGAACTGGCTTTTTTTCGTAATCTGCTATTACCTCTAGTTTGGGGTCTTTTTCGTTATTATCGTTCAATGCAAAACTAGAACTCGGCTTTTTGAGCAGTTTTGCAGCATTGCCAATTACTTGGTTTCGGATGGTTTCGTCGGGAATACTTTCCAACGGAAAACCAAAGTTTACCACTTTGAAATCACGACCCAGATAAGCAATTGCAGCCGAACCGCCTTTGCCGCCATTGTACTTCATAATGGTTTTTGCGCCACCATAAGGCACGAGTACATCTGGAAAATCTACATGATAGATAGGCGATTTATCATCGGCAAAATCCCCTTTGATATTGTTCATCGCAGAACCATTCACGCCATAGAATTTATACGTTTCGGCATCATCCGCAGCATAAGCCGATTTTAAATAATCTCGATAGAAAGAAGGAGCAACGCCTCTAGGTTGCCTAGAGAGTTCATAAGCGTGTTCTGCGCCCGAGAGCATCAGTGCGCCGCCTTGCTTTAAATACATTTTGATAAATTCTCGCTCTTTGTAATCCAATGAATTGTCGGCACTCGATTCTTCGCCCAAAAACCAATCGACCGCAGCGTAATTATTCAAGCTAATAAATCGGTCAATAATGGCTTCATTCGTTGCGCCATCAAATGTAAAACCCGCTTTTTCGAGTGCTTTGGCGTGTTCTACGGCATAATCGTAGCTATTCATGCGCTCCAAAAAATGACGCTCAGTTACACCCAAATAATCGCCGTCATACTGCTGAACTGCTGCAAAACGGTCAATTCTATCAAAACCATCAACAATCAAGAAATCTACTTTTTTGCTACCATCTAGCGATATACGAGCGGCAACTATGGCAGTTTCAAAAGATTCGCCGCCTGCATTAGTAGCCGTTACTTTGAAATAATAGGTTTGGCTAGCTACAAGATTTTTAAGAATATAAGAAGTCGTGCTGCCTCCTTTTATTTCAATCGCATCCGCAAAGGCTTTGCCGTGCGTGCCAACGTAAATCTTGTAACCCGTAGCAGCATGACCACCTGCGCCACCAAATGTTGGTGCTTTCCATTTGAGCATCATTGCATTATTTCCCATATTACTAGCACTCAAGTGAGTAGGCGGTTCGGGCAAGAAAACAGGGATTTTGCCTTCTTTTGCTGCAAAATATCTTGCGATGCCTTGATATACGGCTCGTGCGGTCAATTGTCGGAATTGAGGTGTTTTTAATGCTTTTGCATCGGCTTCATGGTCATGGAAACCAATTTCAATCAATGCGCCCGGCATGGTTCTCAGGTTGCGCAATTCTCCGAAGTTGGCAGATTTTTGTCCACGGTCTTTCCAATTTGGGTCAAAATCCGAACGAATATCCCCGACGACTTCTTGATGAATATATTGGCGAAGCTGCGGACTTCCTTTCGTGTATCGACCGTTATATATAAAAGTCTCCGTACCAGTGCCTTTTCCACCGCCAGCGTTGGTGTGCCACGAAATGTAACAAGCATTATTTCTTTCTTGCCAAGAGCCTTTTGAAAGTTCCCATTCAGCGTATTTTGGACGAATCGAAACGTCGCTTTTTTCGCCTGAGTAGCCTTGATATTGAGCATAATATAAAGCCGCTTCTTCAAATCGAGGTTCGCCGCTCAATCCGCCTATTTCGTCTGGAACGGAGCTTTTTCCGCCTCCAAAACGAACCGCATCAGCAATGATAGCTTGATTGACATCCGTGGATTGATTGGTAATCGTGACGCTGCCTTGTTTGCCTTTTTCAAAATAAAAACGCCCCAAATAGACCCATGTTAGCCCGTGCGTTTCTTGGCTAATCGAGACCACAGATTTGCCGCCAGCATGACGGACAACGTATCGAACGTCTTTTGCACGGTTGTTTCCGTTTCTATAAAAAGTAGAAACCCAATACCAACCCGATTCGGGAATATTCGGCGTAAAGGTAGCCGCAGCCGATGTTACACCTTTTGCATAAATGTAGCGATAGCTTTTATTATAACCCGCAGAGGAGCTTTTCGCCCAATAGCCTTTCATCGAAAAACCCTCGTCTTCATCATCTACGATGACTTCATTGGGATTCATATCTCGCTCTCGAACCGTCCAAACATTAGCACCTGCATTTTGTAAATATTTGAGCAGATAATAATTGACAGCTTCGATAGAGCCAAAGTCTTCAACTAGTCCAAATTTGTTTTTTCGCTGTGTTTTCCAACGGTTGTTTTTGTAGAGCCAACCATGCCCTGCGCTCAACCAAACGGTTTTATCTGTCAATCCGCCTTGCTGTTTTGGAATAGAAGGAAGGGTATTGTAAGCGTCGGGAATGTCGTTTTCAAAAAACTTCTTATCCGCACTACGCTCATCGAATTTGGCTTCGTCGTCGTTATTCGTGAGCGGTACATAAGCTGTTTTGTCTCTAAAATTGGGTGGGATAAAATCTTCAAGACGGATGAAATTACCATTCTGCTCTACTCCGATGAAGTAGTTGCTAATACCAAAATCAGGTAACATTGGCAGTAAATGTTCCGTGATTTCATCTATTTCGTCCGCTGTTATTTTTTTTATAAAACTCAAAGGCAGGTCCAAAGTAATCATTGCCGAATTTTCACTCAGAACGATTTTGGCTACTTTTCCCTCTCCTTCATGGAGTATTTCTTCCGCTTCCAGATATTGATTTAAGGCTTCTATGGTAGAGTCTGAAACTTGACGAACGCTTTGCGCCCAACCGAAATGATGTAGTCCGAATGTTAAAACGGATAATAATAGTATTTGCTTCATATTGAGTTAGTATTTTTCTTAAATTACTTTTAAGGATTCTCCGATTCAATAAGCCTAAAAATATGCCATTTTCTTTTTTTGAAAATACTAAAATCGGAATAGAATACCTATTTATATTTCATTAAGACTCAAAAGTAATGTTTTCAGATACATCATTGAACCACCAAAAATGTGCTTTATTATGCTATTTTTAGCCAAATGTTATTATTAATGTGTAAATGTAGTATTATCAATGATTATCGTATTTGGTTTGAGAATATATAATTGATAATTATTGGAAACCGTAAGTAAGTTAAAGGGTTTTCTCATAAAAAATATTTAGCCTAGGAATAGGATATTTTCAAAAGGTTTTATCCCTAAAATCCTTATAAAAAAGGATAAAAATCTAGGTGTAGGACGTAGGCTTGCGAAGCGTCTGATACCTAATTTGCACAATTATCTAGATATAAATTCGAGTATTTTTATATCAAAATACCCTTTTAATTTTTTATAAGAAAGCCCTTAAGTAAGTTAGGAGTAAATTAAAATCAAAATGCTTTTTCAATTATAAGATAAGTTTTATAATTTGCTGAATAGAATATTGAAATTACTTAACACACTCATTCATGTAGTGTTCTAAAAACATCAAATATGCCTCTTTTTTCGAATGATACGATAGTTAAAATGGCTACGATTATTGATACCGCTCGCTTTGCTACCTATATGACGGAAAGCGAGAAAGATATGATTAAAGAAATCAACATAATTCGCTCTAATCCAAAAGGATATATCCCTACGGTTCAAGCATATATTGAAAAAAAGGAGGCGGAAAAGAAAAACTCCATGTTTGATTCTAGTTGGTTTCAAGATGAGATAGATACCGCACACGAACTGATTGCTGAACTTAAAAATACGCTACCTTGCTCCATGTTAGAACCGAATGAAAAAGTACATATTGCGGCTCAAAAACATGGAGACGAAGGCAAGGCAAAGGGGAGTTTGACGCATCAAGGCGCAGATGATTCGTGGCCGTGGGATAGGATAAAAAAGGAAGATGCTCAATTGCAAAATGGTGGCGAAAACTTAGTGGGCGGAGTAGATAATGTTTCTGATTCTGTAATGGCGTTGTTGGTTGATTCGGGCATTCCTGGGCGAGGGCATCGCAAAAATATCTTAAATCCGAGCTGGAAATACGTGGCTTGCTATCATGTTGGGCAAGTGTCGGATATGCCTGATTATTGGGTGCAACTATTTGCTGCGCCTGTTCAGCAAGCGGATTCGGTGACAAATTCAAATGGAGGGAATAGCGGCTTGTCGAAAGCTGATTTGGCAACGGGCGGTGCTAATGCGCCTGCTGCGCCTGTAATGGAAGGTGATATTTCAAAAAATGACCTTGATACGGCTCAAAACGAAGCATATTTGACCGACCGAGAAAAGGCAATGATGAAAGAAATTAACTTGATTCGTTCTAATCCGACTGGCTACGTTTCTATTGTAGAGGCTTATATTCAGAAACAAGAGGGAGAATTGGCAAGCGTCGTTTCGGGCAAAGAATGGATAAAAGACCACATTGAGACTTGCCATGAATTGATAGCAGAATTAAAAATAACGCCTCGCCTTTCGATACTGAAACCTCATGAGGGCATTTTTAAAGCGGCGAAACTGCATGGAGAAGAAGGCAAGGCAAAAGGCAGCCTCAATCATCAAGGTAGCGATGGTTCTTGGCCATGGGATAGAGTGCTGCGACAAGCACCAGAATTGAATGACGGCAATGAAAACCTCGTGGGCGGGCCTTTGGATATTCGAGAGTCGATAATGTTGCTTTTGGTGGATTCGGGTATTCCAAATCGAGGACACCGTAAAACCTTGCTCAATCCGGGCTGGTTGTATTGCGCTTGCTACGAAATAGGGCAAGTAGGCAATATACCGAATTATTGGGTGCAAAATTATGGGATGTAAGGTAACTCCCGTTACGAATGAAAGCCCAATATACAGGAGTGGAAAATCTTTCTACAATAGACTTTATTCACAAAACTAAATCCTATTACATAACTAACTGATAATGAAGATAGACAAAGCGGCTTCGCCGCTTTGTGAATAATGGCTAATAATAGAACCGTATCTTTCTCGAACTTTGGCATTATATTTCTATATCACACAATATTTTAACTATTGATTTAGTTTCATTAGAAAATTATAGAAAATGTCAGAAAAAATAATAACACTACTATTTTGCAGCCTTATTTTGGTAGGCGGATTGCAAGCTCAACCTAATTCTCAAAAGCCAGAAGATGTTTATCACTGGCGCATTAAGCAAGAAAAACTGGATGGCGTTTACATTCCAAAAGACTTGGGCGAATGCTTTACAGAATTGAATGATAAAGTGAGTAAGGCTTCTAAAGCGAAATTCAAAAGCGTAGATGAAAAGGTAGCTATGCAACAGTTGCATTTTAGTCTTGGGCGTTGGATTTGGTACAATTGGGGCTTTTATGGCGGCTCTCGCTTATCGGTGTATATGAACAAAGTGGGCGTGAAGCACCCCGAAGATATGGCAGATTTTATTATTGTGGCGTATCATAGGCATTTAAATAAAAAGCCAATTGAGCCTCAGCAATTAGTAGATTTTTTCCAAAAGCGTAGAGAAAAGGAAAAAGAACAACTCAAGAAAAAACGAGAAGCAGAGAAAGACAAGCAAGATGGATAGCTTCTTGGATAATTTATTCATAAAATTTAAAACCTGTTTGAAGTCGATGATTTCAAACAGGTTTTATTTTTTATATTCACAAATTGACGTTTTTGTGCGTTGAGAAAAGGAGTTCGATGAAATTCCTCGTGCTACGATTTACTTTCTTAACCTAATTTTGAAGATTATGATGCGCTTTTTGGTCGTTCTTGCTGTTGTTTTTGGCTCAAATGCTGCTGCTGCTCAAAAGATTTTGAAACTTTATCATGGAGATAAAGCCTTGGAATATCGGATTGGTGATGAATTTCATTTCCAACTTTCGGGGCAAGATTTCTTTTATACTTTTGAAATTAAAGACCTTGATTTTGCTTCTCAAACCATTACTTTTCCAACTGGAAGAATAGAAATTAGTGATATAGTAGCCGTAAAATCTTATGAAAATTACGGCAAAGCGAACGCTTTCCAAAAATTGCTTTATACATTTGGTTCGGGGTGGCTGCTGTTTTCTACAATTGATATTTTGTATCGAGGCGAAAACATTCGGCAAGTAGTAGGCGATGCGCTGATTGTAGGGAGTACGTCTTTCGTTTCGGGCTATTTGCTCAAAAGGTATTGGGCTACTAAAACTTATCCGCTTGGCAATGATGAAAATTTGCTATATATCGTGGATTTGGGAATTGGGGATAAAAAGTAAAAAGAGGTTAAAAACACGTAGTCACATAGGCAGTTTCGACGATACTATTTATGTGACTATCGTGTTTTATCAAGATATTTATCCATTCAAATAATCTCTCAAATACTCAAAATGGCTCGTCAAATCGCCATTTTCAGTAATCGTTGCCCGCTGAATCATTTCGCTATCTTCTTTTAATAATTCTGGCAAAATAGAGGCAACGAACTGTTCTCCAAAATTTTGAGAAGCATCTCGTGGAAGCTCGTTTGGCAAATTGTCAATCGTCATCATATCAACGGTGTGTGGCTGATATGGCTCGGTGGCAGTTTCTGAATTTACATCATATCCAAATACGGGTTCGGCAATCGTTGCCGCAAAAAGCGTAGAAGGGATGGAAGATACTGGAGCAATATCACAAGTCACGTCCGCAATAGCTTTGATATTAAAATCAGGAGATTTCATTTCTTCTTTTGTAAAAAAAGCAGGCGCAGCATTGTCCCAATAAATGCCGTTTACCATCAAATCCGCTACTTTGGTAAAAGGCGAAAAAATGGATTGGTAAGCAGAAGGATTAGTAAAAAAGTCAATCAAACCAAATGCTTTACCATCTTTTCGAGCCGCATAGTCTTCGCAGTCAAGTTGAGTAAAAACCGCATTTGGATATGTGTTCTTTAAAAAATCAGTTGGACTGACTTTTTCTATTCCCATAGCTTCGAGGGTCTCTCTTCCGCCATTAGCAACCCGCCCTGTTCCCGTCAAAACAATTTTCATTTGCGGCAATTCGAGCTGCTTGTAAAATGCTTTTGCGGCTTCAAAATCTCTAAAATTCTTCATTTGCGGCAAGTCAAACTGCTTCGTTCTATTGCCATAAGTCATCATACCATTGTGCGCCCCCACGATGCCCGCCCATCTGCCAAAAGCAATTAAACGCCTTCCTTTATCATCGGTAAGCGTCTCATAGTCAATCATTTGGATGTTGTTTTGAATGATGGCTTGCAGCAATTTTCTGTTATACGCTTGCTTTTTGATGGTATGCGAAAAGAAAAAATACGTTTTATTAGGTTTCAATTGGTCAATCGGTACTTCTTTTACTCCCATCAATACATCACAATCGGACAAGTCATCCGTCATTGTAATGCCTTCGGCTAAATATTCATCATCCGAAAAACATCGATTCTGCGAAGGTTGTACCACAATGCTGACATCATTTCTAGTATTAATAAGAGCTACTTGCTGAGGCGTAATCGGTACTCTAGAGTCAGGAGGCGTTTTGCCTTCTTTAATAATTCCTATTTTCATTTATTCGTGTTTTTGTAAAAAGTTTAAGTATTGAAAAGGTTGTTATATTTTATAAATTAACCATAATCCCATACGAGCGTTCGCCTTTCCATTTGCCTCTCGTAAAGTCTGGAAACTTAATGGGAATACTGCCCAAGTCAATGGAAAGTTTGGATAAAGGCGTAACGGAAGACCAGCTTACGCCATCATAAACATCCATATCGAGTGGTAAACCACGATTCAAACAATCCACCAAACGATACATTTGCACAAAATCCATTCCGCCGTGTCCGCCATTTTTTGCAATTTCATCCTTGAGTTTTGCCCAAATCGGGTGTTTGTATTTGGCTCTCATTTCCTTATATTTTTCCTCATCGAGCCAGCGGTGTCCGCTATGATAATCATTCATCGACAATCGACTCGGATAGCCTTCGTGATACGCTTTTGTGCCAGCCAATGCGTTGATTCTACTGTACGGGCGAGGCGTTACTACATCGTGTTGCACGAGAATACTCCTGCCTTTTGCCGTTTTTATCAAGGTGCTATTCATATCGCCTCGCACAAAATCATTGCGATTGAAAAACTCATTGTCGTTCTCTACGGTCAAACTATACGCTTCCAACCCAGCCTGTGGGCTACTCATCGAAACCATATATTCAAACCTATCGCCACGGTCGATACCCAAATATTGAGCAACTGGCCCAAGCCCATGCGTTGGATACAAATTCCCATCTTGACGGATATGGTGGCGAAGTCTCCATTGATTATAATAGTACGTTTTGGAAAACATCAAACTTCTCAAATCATGGATGTAAGCGGCTTCGGCATGAGTCAGTGTACCAAATACGCCTTGATGCACCATATTCAAAATCCATAATTCTTCATCGCCATAACAGACGTTTTCGAGCATCATGCAATTCACTTGATTTTGCTCCGCAGCATCCACCAACTGCCAACAGCCTTCCCAAGTCAAAGAAGCAGGCACTTCTACGGCTACGTGTTTGCCTTGATTCATGGCAGCTACACTCATCGGAACGTGGTCGTCCCACGGCGTAGCGATGATAACCAAATCCACATCGTCACGGCTGACCATCTCTTTCCAAGCGTCTTCTTTGCCCGAATAGACGGCAGGTTTTTGGTCATGTTTTTTCAAGAAATCCATTGCTCGCTCCGTAAAAGCGTCTTGAATATCACAAATAGCCGTTATTTTGGCTTTGGGTGCAATGGCGTTGAGCTGTTGCAAATGTCCCATTCCTCGATTGCCTAAACCTATCAAAGCTACTTTCACCTCCTTAATAGGTGGCACTTTGAGGTTCATTACAGATTTTCCCTTAGGCGGGCGAAGAGCGGAAATCTCTTCCAGTCGGCGTTCAACTTCGCCCATAGAATAGGTTTCTTTGATGGGTAAACCTAAAAATGCGCCCGTCAAGGCAGATAATCTTAAAAAATTCCTACGGCTGTTGATATTCATATTAGATGGTTTTTTGATTCTTAAATGATGATAAAAATACATTTTTTATTTTACTGATACGCAAACTTTAGGTTTGATTGAAATGATATAACGGTAACGGTGTGTTTCTTTCACGTTTAAGACCTGAGGGATAACAAATTTCAGAGACACTGCGCTTAACTCTGAAACTAGCAGGTATTTGTTTTCTAATTGCTTCGCCATTTTATTTTAGACAAGTTTGACAGGATTTTTAGAAAAAAGCGAACGCTTGAATCTTGTTAATCCCAGAAATCAGTAATAGTTGAAACATTTTTTGTAGAACAATTTTTTATAAAGTAGCAACGGGGGCGATTTGTCAATTTTTTTAACAAAAAGGTGGTCTAATGTTGAATTTAATTTTAAATAGTGTTATATTGTTGTGTACACCTAAATTATAATTCAAAACTTAATGACTAATGAAAAGAAAATTGCTACTTAATTTATTTATGACTTTTGTGTTTTTTGGGTTTATCGCACAAGAAACCCACGCACAACTTAATATCAGTACAGAAAAAAGACTTACAGCTTACTGGGACGACGACGATGAAGAATGGGTGCTATTGACTGAAAAAGAGGATAATACGTTGTTTCATTTTAATGAGTCTATGACGATGTTTACACACACAACAGCTACGATTTCATCTACTTATTACATCAAAAGTAAAGAATACGATGGGTCGGCTCAGCGTTATGATATGTCAATTGTCAGCGATGTAGGGAATAAATACACGATGGTAATAGATGTTAAAAATAGCAACCTGCGCTTTATTTATACCAAAGGAGACATGACTTACGCCGTTCAGCACAATATCAAAAATGCGTGGACGGACGACGATGAGTAAAAAATTAGACATTTCTAACTGAAAGGGTTCTATTGTAATATAGCAATAGAGCCTTTTTTATTTTCAAAACATATTTCACAGTTTTTATTATCTTTGCGAAGCAAATAGAAAAATAAAATGCTGTTTTTAAAAATGTCTATTCGTATGATAACGGCAATGGTGTGTGTTTTTTTTCACGTCTGAAACTAGCAGGATAACAAATTTCAGAGACGCTGCGCTTAATTCTGAAACTAGGAGGTGAAGCAGCGTTTTTGGAGTAGATAAATACCAGGTTTTGTTCAGAATTAGCAAATCACGTCATTTTTAATTCAATTGAAAGGTATTTAAAGATAGTTTCAATAGTTTTACGAAGATTTTTAACACATAAATCTTTTAAAGTCAAGATGAAAAAAACAATCATATTCATCCTAACCATTTTTACCATTCAATTGGCGCAAGCACAAGAAGAATTGCCTTCAAAATGGCGAGCGAGCCTTAGCATTGGTCAATATCCTACCAGTATTGGCGTTCCTAAATTTAGTCCATTGCATTTAGGAATTAAGGCTGGAATAGACTATCAATGGAACAGCAACAACACACATCAACTGGTGCAATCTGGCAATTTAGCCTATTTCTACCACCAATATTTTCAACACGCCGTGCAGCTTTATACAGAAGTGGCTTATGATATTCATTTAGAAAATGGTTGGCGAATCAATCCGTTTTCAATCGGTGGCGGCTACGTTTTGTCTGTTTTGGATATGAGTACGGTAGAATGGAATACGACGACCCAACAGTTTGAAACCGTTGGTTTTCCAGCTAATAATAATTGGCTGATTTCAGTAGGCGCAGGGGTTGGCTACGAGTCCAATTTGAAAATTCAAGACCGGCCTATTACATTTTTACTCGATTATAGATTGCAAATTCAAGGGATTGTTATGCGTGAGAATGTTCCTTTTGCGGCTTATTCTCCTTTGATGATTGGTGTGAGTATGCCTTTATAAGTGGTAATTAGTGCAGTGTTTCAAAAATAAGTTAATACTTTCTCCAATGGTGGCTTGCCCCATTGTACTTTGGTTTTCAATGTAAACAAGGCAGCAAGCTACCTTGGAGTATGTAAACAAACTTTTGAAACAGTGTATTAGTGCAGTGTTTCAAAAATAAGTTAATCTTTTTTCCAATGGTGGCTTGCCCCATTGTACTTTGATTTTCAATGTAAACAAGGCAGCAAGCTACCTTGGAGTATGTAAACAAACTTTTGAAACAGTGTATTAGTAACGTCCAAAAAATAACTTATCGATTTGAACTTTGATTTTCGTCCTTACTTAGTAAAATAATAAAACGAATAATGAGAAATATAATACTTCTTTGTTTGGTGGTTTTCCAATTTGTAGGATGCCAAGATGCTTTTATCACGCCTACGATGCAGTGTGCGGGGGACGCTTCTGTTGTATTAAATGCAAATCATCCGAAAGCGGCAGCGATACAAGCGAAAATGAATGAATATATTGCCAAAGGTTTGCCAGGCATGACGGTTTTTATAGCAGATACCGACGGGGTTTGGATGGCAAGCGCAGGGATGGCAGATGCTGAAAATGGCGTGGCTATGCAGCCTTGTCACATCAATAAGCTAGGCAGCGTTACCAAAATGATGGTGGGCGCATTGGTTTGGCAATTCGTGCAAGATGGGCAATTGGACATCAACGAAAAAATATCAGCTTACATTCCTGATGTGGCTAGTCAGATTACAAATGGCGATGAAATCACGCTTGGAATGCTACTTAATCATACTTCTGGTATTCACGACGTTGCAAGCGATGCAGGATTTAACATAGCGGTAATCAATGATTTTGCTCGTAGCTGGACTTCGGAAGAGATTTTAAAATTTATAGCTGGAAAACCTGCTAGACACGCTCCTGGTGCCGAAAAACGATATTCCAACACCAACACCATGTTGGAAGGTATGATTATAGAAGCCGTCACGGGTCGCCCTCATGGCGAACTGCTCAAAGAGCGCATTTTTCAACCGCTCAATATGACAAGTACCGTGTATTTTGATTATTCGGATGCTTTTCCAATAGATAGGTTGGCGCAAGGCTATTTAGATTTTAATAATGATGGTGGAGCTATTCAAAATATCTCAAACCTAAATCCAGGTAGTGGGAATGGTTATACGGGCGTTTACTCTACGGTAACAGATTTGTATCGTTTTATCAAGGCTCTTTTGGTAGATAAAACGCTGACTACGCCATCCAATTTGGATATTATTTTTGCAGAAATGCAAACAAGAACAGATGACAGTTGGATGTCGAGCATAGGAGGTATTCATAATGAATATCGAGGTGTTTTGCCAGCTACAAAACCTGCTTATGGTCACGCAGGCGGCGATATTGGTTATTCTGCTAATTTGAATTATTTGCCACACAACCAAACTATTTTTGCGGCTACATTCAACTATGGTACGAATTTACCAACGACTCTTGGCGCAGAGTTAGGAAAATTGAGAGCCGAATTGATTGAAATAATGGCAGAGTAGTTGGCAGTTTTTCAGTAGGCAGTGAGCAGTAGCAGTAGCAGTAGGCAGTTACGGAGCCTACCGCCTACGGCTCACTACCTCAATTTCCATAAATTCAGCGTGGTACAATCTCGGCAAGGCATCTTTTTCTTAAAGCCCAACTTAAGCGACATTTATCTGCTTTTTTGGGAAGAACGGTGCGCCCATCTACTTGTATTTCCGATTTTGCGGATAAGGTTTTGGGCATATTTTTGACTTTTAGAGGCAAATGTGTTTTAGAATCTCTACCTTTTCCGTAAGTCGCAAAAATCGCCCAATTATCTATTGGAATATCATAGTCATAGGGGTTTTGGATACGAAGCTGAACGGAAATGGTATCTTTCGCTATCAGGGGCTGCGGCAAAGTAGTAGCGAGACTTATTTTTACTTTTGCAATATTAAAATATTTTTTTACAGGACGATAATAAATGGTTTTGCCATTTGGAAGTATGAACGGTTTGGAATAATTGAATTTTTTAGAGGCATTTACAATTAAAATATCTTGCTCGTGAATAGCTGTATTCAAAAACCAGTTGGAGTATTGATTGTCTCGCCAAGCCCTTGAAGTATTCAGGCAATTAGCATATTTATTTTTAGCATAAAAAGCATGAAGCGATGCTTGCTGATAAGAATTTAAATAAATGACAGGTGCGCCTTTTGCTAATTTTTCAACAGATTTTACATTTTTTTGGGTTTCGTGAAGCGGTGCTGGAAAATTAAAAATAGGGAAAGCGAGGAGCAAGCGAAACGCTAATAGCAAGCCAACACTTATCCAGCTGATGCGTTTTATTTTTTTTATAAAAACAGGGCGAATGATTGCTTTTTCAAAAGCTAAAATAATGATAGGAAAAACAATCAAGACTGTCCATTGTGGCTCAATGTGGCGAAATCGCAAACTGACTAGGAAGAAAAATATTAAAAAACCAAAGGCTATAAAATACAATGTGCGATGAAAATCGGGCAATTGAGATTTGGAAGTAAAGAATTTTACAATATCATTTTTGAGCAATGGAACAATTACGAGCCAAAGCAAAGGATTATAAATGGCTACTTGATTGAGCAAATATTCTGGCACAAACCACCATTCTCTAACCGTTACTCTGTCCGTGAGATGGTATTGAAAAGACGGAAAATCGTTGGAATATTGCCAATATAAATGTGGTGCATACAGTACTAACGCCAATATGCCAACTAAGTAAAAAGTGGGGCGAAAGAGCAATTTAAGATTAGAAAGAATAATAAAAACCAAGAGTAGCGCACCGTGATATTTGGAATACATCAACGCAGCAGCGCATAATGAAAAGATAAGAATATTTAGAAAATTATCATTTTTATTAAAACGCTGATAAGCCAATAACGTCAAACTGCCGAACAAAAGCAAAGGCACATCGGGCGTGGTAAAAATGCCATAAACTTGGAGCATCGGCAAAGAAAATGCGATTAAAAAAAACAAACTGGCGTGCTTTTTCTTTTCGGGATGCGCAATGAGTTCCCACAGCACTCGAAGCATAGCTAATTGCGCCAAAACAGTGAGTAATCTTACGCCTACTTCATTTTCAAAAATGGCATAACCCGCTTTTATAAACACCGCTACCATGGGCGGATGGTCAAAATAGCCCCAATCTAGTTGCCTAGAATACATCCAGTAATAGGCTTCATCGTCAATCAGAGTGGTGAAATAGGCTTGCAAAAGATTTAAAATCAGCCAAAGTGCCGCCAAAAAATTCCAATTGTTGAGAAGTTGGTGTAAATTGCTTTTTAAATTCATTCAGTTGGTTGTTGCATCTATGAAGTCGCAAAAATCTGAACTTTGAGACGAATAAAAAAACTTAGGATTGAATTAAATGAAAATTACCAAAATCATATCTATCAGCTTACTGTATTTGGCATTGGCTTTTTTTACATTTCTCATGATAAAAATCACTTTGCCTTACCTTGCCGTAGGCGAAAACGTGGCGTTTTTGAGAATTAAAAGAACCGCTAGAACCATCCCGATTTGGCAAGTTGCCTTTTATATCCATGTTTTTACAAGTATTGTGTTGCTGTTTGCAGGGTTTACACAATTTTCAAAAAAAATACTCCGCCGCTCGCCTCGTTTGCATCGAAGAGTAGGCATGAGCTACGTTATTATTATTTTATTTCTCTCTGGACCGTCGGGATTTGTGATGTCATTATTAGCGAATGGCGGCATTTGGTCGAGGTTGAAAGCACTTACAACACTAACGGTTTTTATGGCTGTTTACACCGCCCAAGCATGGCAAACTGCCATCCGAAAAGATTTTGCAACTCACCGAGAATGGATGATGAGAAGTTATGCGCTTACGTTGTCGGCACTGACATTGCGAGCATGGAAATGGCTGATTGTCTTTGCTTTAGCTCCTCCGCCAATGGACGTGTATCGGATTGTAGCATGGCTGGGCTGGATACCAAATTTGATGTTGGCGGAGTGGTTAATTCGTAAAAGTCGGTCTGGGAAGTAGAAAGTGGAATGGTGGAATGATGAGA
>CALOED010000219.1:0-1636 GCA_942492005.1 uncultured Saprospiraceae bacterium | reverse complement strand
GGTATGCAGTCGGACTCTACGACGACAGTCTCTTTGCTTCAAGGCTTTTAGACTGCAACGATGTTGGCTCGCCGCTGATACCCAAGGGCGTTGTGGCCGTTGGCGTGGTTTCGCATGAAAGGTTGGCCAAAGATACTGAATAGATAAAAAATAAAAAAGAACTTCGTAAAATTTCTTCAAAATGAAAACAACTATGAAATCGAAAAAGGCTGCAAGAAATATCGTTGTTCACCAAACTGCTTTTCATTGGCGCGCCACTGGTAGTGATGGTTTTCTCTCTATCACTATTTGGCCTAAAGCAGGGTCTCGCATAATTACTGCCTCTCTCAATTATTCGGAAACTTGGAAAAGTCTTGGAAATGGTGTTTTCTCTTCTAATCAAGATCAGATTGTGATTACTAATCGAATTATTCAACGAATTATTTTATTCGCGAAGCTTCATTATGCTTATCTCCCTGAAGAGAAAGGCCATCTCGATTTAGGCTCGTTGGATAAGGCTATTTTTCTTGAAGATGCTATTCGTTCCAATGCAAAAAACGTTCTTCAAAAAAATGTGGAGCAATAGAGTTTTTCGAGCGTATTCTCTTTATCTATTTTGGTGAAACAAATCAAGCTTGAAAGTCTTTTACGCCTTTTGCTAGAGAGAATCTATACTGTTGAGTTTTTATAAAATTCCTTATGCTTATCGAGTCATTTTCTTGCTCAGTTTGATGCTAATTGTTGCAATTATTGATTATTGTCGTTTTTCAAAAGCAGCGACAAAATGGAAAGAATACAGTTTTCTTTTTTGCTCAGTGGGTCATTTGGAGGGTTGGTTGGTCTAATCAACGACCTATTAACCTCTTCTATTTCTCCAGAATATTTTGTTTTTTGGAAAGGGTATTCTTCTAAACCATGAGTTTTATAAAAATGTGGTTTTACTGGGTTTGAAAGCAGGCGTATTTGCAGGGATTGTGTCTGGAGGGGTATTTTTTGTATGCGAATAATCCAAGAGAAGAAAGTGTTTCTTTGTCCTATTTTACTCTTTTGAAAATCATCAAGTACCCGCTTTGCGGTACAATATTTTGTGGTGTTTTGTTTGGTTTATTATCCCGAATAGTGCCAGAAAGTTTGTGTATAGTGGTTAATCTTCCATTATCAGAAAATAAATTGATGGGATTTGCAACAGTTTGGAGTATCCATTTTGGTCTTTATTGTGGTTTAGGCTGTGGTGTTATTTTGGGGGTTGTTCGTATTCGTAAAATGTCGAAAGTCAAAGTTCTTTGAGTGTAATTTATATGCGTAAACGGTTTGAATTGAATAGTAGCGGCAGGGAGAGTAAGTAAACGTAAGAAGGGTATGCAGTCGGACTCTACAACGACAGTTTTTTTGCTCAGAAACGATTAGACGGCAACGATTTCCATTCGCCGCTGATACCCTAGGGGGCGAGTGCTGATTGTTTTTTTCTTTTTTTTAGTTTTTTCGGGTCAGTTTGCTTGGCTTTACGTGAGTGTTATTTTGTTGCGAAAATGTGTTGTTTCGGGTCGTGGTGGCCTTCTGGACGCGAACAGCCTAACATGGGTATGCAGTCGGACTCTACGACGACAGTCTCTTTGCTTTAAAGCTTTCAGACTGCAACGATTTCCTCTCGCCGCTG
>CALOED010000218.1:0-17572 GCA_942492005.1 uncultured Saprospiraceae bacterium | reverse complement strand
AACAACCGTAGCTTGTCCTACTTGTAGCGGAACGGGCAAAATGATAACCGACAAATGTAATACTTGTAATGGCGACGGGCGAGAATATGGCGAAGAAACCATCAGCATCGAAATCCCTCCTGGCGTAGGCGACGGCATGCAACTCTCTATGCGTGGCAAAGGAAACGCTGGTAAAAATGGAGGCCGCAAGTGCGTAACATGAGTTATTTTAATTAATAATTGCTTTTATTCTTTCATCAAAAAAGGGACATCGAAGTACGTAACATGAGTTTCTTATTTGGCTTTTATTCTTTCATCCAACGGTGGCTTTCCCCTTTGCTTTCCAATGACAATATGTTTTTTACACGTCTAAGACGTGAAGGATAAAGAATTTCAGAGTCGCTGCGCTTAACTCTGAAACTAGCGGAGGTTGGTTCGATAAAATGAGAGATTATTTTAATTAATAATTGCTGTTACGCAAAAACGGTGTCCTGTAAGGACAAACTGTTTATAGCTCAAGGTTTAAGCGTATTTTAGGCGTTCCGCTAGGAACAGCCTTAACGGTAATGAAAAGGCTGTTCCTAACGGAACGCTTATAAACTTCATCTCGCTATTCTATAAACAGATTATCCCAAAAGGAACATCGAAGTGCGTAACATGAGTTAATAATTCATCTCACCAATTTGACATACACTTATCAAAAGTTAGGGAAGACTTCTTCATTGGAAGTTCTTCCCTAATTTTTTTATCCTTGCAAAATAACTTTACTTTGTTTGGGGTTAATGGATAAGATTTGGATAAGATTTGGATAAGATTTGGATATTGATACTAAAAATAAAATAATGAAAATATATCTTCCTTTGGTTTGCTTTTCGGTGTTGCTACTGATGAGTTGCGGCAAAAGCTATATGATGAACGAAAAAGTAACATTCGACAATCAAGAATGGACTTATAGCGACACCCTCGATTTTAAGTTTAGCGTCATTGATACCAGCAAGCGTTACAACCTTTATTTGGAAATTGACCATTCAAAAAACTACGCCTATCAGAATATTTATATGAATGTATTCACCAAATATCCTACGGGCGAACAAAAACAACAACGCCTCAATCTCGACCTAGCCGAAGCTGACGGCAAATGGAAGGGCGAATGCAGCGGAGAAAATTGCAAAGCCCAAGTCATACTTCAATACAATGCTTATTTCAATAAATTGGGCGTTTACTACTTCTCCTTTGAGCAACTTACCCGTGACCAAAATTTAGCGAATATCAATAGTATTTCTTTTAAAATAGCAGAAAACGAAAAATAATGAAACCTACTTTTTTACTTCTAATATTCGGATTAATTTCCTTCTCTAGTGCCTTGAATGCTCAAAATGATGAAGCTGCACTCAAAGCCGTCATTGCTTATGACAATGATGTAAATGATAAAATTTCAAAAAAAGTATATCACAAGCACGTGATTGAACTCAATGCTGACAAGAAAAAATGGGGCGAAGCGGAAGGATATAGCGAAAAGATTGAATGCTATTTTGAAATAACGGACAGCGGAGAAGCCAAATTAGTAAAAATCATCAATGTACTCGACAAGGGCGCAGAGCGTGCCGTCCAGAGTTTTCTCTTCGATGATGAAGAAACAACCGTCATTTGTTACAGTGATTTTTATAAAGACGATAAGCGAGTAGGGCAGCAAGGAGCTTATTTTGGCAAAAAAAATATCTTAGCCGTAGCCGTAAATGATAAACTGGTCATTGGAGACCAACTAACAGACGATATGGTCGGTCTGAGCGAGAGGAATGTACCTAAAGGCTCGCAAATACAAACGGATGTTTATAACTTTATTAAGTGTTCAACTTTCAAATTAAAATAATTGGTGTCCTCAGTGTTTCGGTTAAAATCAGAAATAATGGGAATTGTGGTTGTTTATATCAGAGTGTTTAAAAAAAACGTTGATGGCTAAATTATTCACCATCAACGATTTTTTTATTAAAGATAACTAAAAAAAATGAATCTACGTTTTAGTATTTCTATTAACGATAAAAAGTAAATTTTGTTCATTTCAGGCTTCTACTATTCACAAGCCCGATATGCTCACACTATTTACTTATTACCTCCTAGCTAAAGCCAATATTTATCGTTCTGAAAAGCAAAATCCAACGTATTTTTTTGCATAAAGCTAAAATCTAACGTGTCTTTCAATTGCCGCATCTGCTGACTGATTTGCCTGCTGATATTGGATTTAATCACTGGAGATAACATTTTGGAAAAGCCCTTTGGCTCAACGTGTACCCTCCAAAAAATACGAGTGCCAGTCTCCTCCTCCTTTACTTCAAAGATTTCCTCCATCGGAAAACCATTATCCGTGTTCTTCGCTTTAATCGCTTCATTAGGTATCAACTGCGTAATCATAAACCTAAACTGCTGCCTTCTTCCCAACAATCGAAACCATTCAAAATATTTAGCCCCTTTCTTTGCTATATCTTCCTGAACAGCCACCTCCCTTTGAGAGCTAAAGGTTTTTCGGTTTTTCAAATCGCTCAAATAAGCGAATACGTCATGAAGAGAATTTTGTACTACAATGCTGTGAACAATGTCCATAAGAGATTTATTTCGTGAATAATCATATATTTTACTTCAAAATCATTATTTCAAATCGTGACAGTGTAAAACATACATTTCTAAACATTTGCGTCTTTCATTATTCTTTTTTTTGAAAATAAAACACCTTCAAAACAAGCATAATGGCCAGAGCAAAAATAAGAAACGTATCACTTGATTATTTGTTTCGATGTAGTGTTGATTTCATTAAACAATCAACAATTGGGTAAGTCTTATTTCATTAAAATGACAAAAACAGAATGGTTGGTAATATCTCTTAGTATATAAAATTATTTCATCATTGATAAAAGCAAAGAAAAGCATTTATTTATAAATATAAAAATATTTAATGTGTTTTATTTTAAAAAATTCCTGCTTTTAAAAACAAGCACACCTCGAAAGCCCTTTTATCCAAATTTGATGCTATTATTCTTATTTTAATGAAATATTATTTCGATATGCTATTTTACTAAAAAGGAAAGAAGAAAAAAACTAACCCGTTTTTTACGGACTTATAATTTGTGACATTTGTATTATTTAAAACGAGCCTCTATTCTGCGGTAGCAATTTCTGCGGTCTTGCCTGCCGGCAGACAGGTTCAAATATTTTAAATTTTGCGAATTTAGTACAGTGTTTCAAAAATAAGTTAATCTTTTTTCCAATGGTGGCTTGCCCCATTGTACTTTGATTTTCAATGTAAACAAGGCAGCAAGCTACCTTGGAGTATATAAATAAACTTTTGAAACACTGTATTTAGAGACATTAAGCTCAATACGTCTTCATAAAATGAAAAGCGTATAATTTAAGAAGCTAGAGGTGGTTTATACAACTTTTGCTTACCTTTGCCGTCCATCAAAAACGCAAATTTCAATGAGTCGAAAATCCAGATTTAAATACAAAAGCCGTCGAGAACGCTTGCAGCGAGATATGGCAAATTTTCGTATTATTTTCATCTTTGTAGTGATTGCTTTAGGCATATCTATACTCTTGTATCATCAAGAAATTTGGTGGTGGCTGGAGCGGATGTGGTTTCGGATGACTTAAATTAGAACATTCTAAAAATAATCAAAAAAAATCGTACACTTCAAACGGTAGAAAACTGAACATTTTACAGTTTCTTTTTCTTTACACAAAATACTAATTATCAACAAGAAAGCAATTTAACAATGAGCCGATAGGCGACAACAATTTAACAATTTGCAGTATACTTACCCTATCAAAAAAATAGCAGGCAATTTATGCAAATTCGGCAGTTTCGATTTTTTCCATTCCTGTATCGTTTTGGTCTGTATCCATTCGGTGGGCAAAGTCAAATTTGCGGCTACACAGAGGCGAGTCGTTGGCGAAAGTGTTTGAAATAAATCTTCCAACATTGCCATATTTCGATAAGGCGTTTCTATGAAAATTTGCGTTTGTCGGTGTCGGTGCGCCAACTGCTCTAAGCGTTTAATATCTTTGGTGCGCTCTCCTTTTTTTACGCCAATATAGCCCACAAAAGCAAAATTTTGACCATTCAGCCCCGATGCCATCAGCGACAACAATATCGACGAAGGCCCTACGAGCGGCACTACTTCTATACCTTTTTGATGCGCCAATTCTACTATAATTGCGCCGGGGTCAGCTACGCCCGGGCAACCTGCTTCGGAAAGCAAACCAACGTTTTTACCATTTTCTGCATCTACTAAGAAGTAAGCCAGTTCTTCGGTAGGTGTTTTTTTGTTCAGTTCATAAAAAGTCATATCATTGAAAGGCACAGACGTACCCAGTGCTTTTAGGAAATGACGAGCCGTTTTGGCACGTTCTGCCACAAAAACGTCCAAAGTACACGCTATTGCTCTGACGTATTCGGGAATTGTATGCACCGTGTTATCTCCGAGCGATGATGGAATAAGGTATAATTTACCTGCCATGTTCTATTTTATTAATGTAAATTTGCTTTTTTTATAAATAAATCTGCCTAACTGAAACCAAAATAATCGTTTTTTAAACAAAAACCCAAACTATGAAACGACAGAATTTTTTATTTTTTGCCTTGTTTTCTCTAACCATTTCTAGTTGTTTTTTACTCAAAAAACCAGCACTTGACCCAACGGACGAACCGATAGAAGTCGTGATGATAGAAGAGCGCAATCTCGATACTATTTTTGTAGATGCGCCTCGAAAATACAACCCTACGACATACAAACTGCCTGCTTATCAAGCCAGCGCAAAGCGTCAAAACGACCTCTTGCACACCAAACTCGATGTTCGTTTCAATTGGGAAAAACAACAACTGATGGGCAAAGCAACCCTTACCTTTCAGCCCTATTTTTACGCTACCAACTCACTCACTTTAGATGCCAAAAGCTTCGAGGTACATCGAGTAGCCGTTATTCATGGCAATGACACTTCCAATTTAGTATGGAAATACGATACCGAACAACTCTTTATCACATTGGATAGCACTTATACTGCCCAGCAAAAATACAACATCTTTATAGATTATACCGCAAAACCTACCGAACGAAAAGCCGGCGGCAGTTCTGCCATTCAGTCTGACCAAGGATTGTATTTTATCAATCATGATGGGAATACGCCAGCGAAGCCACAGCAGATATGGACGCAAGGCGAAACAGAAGCCAGTTCTTGTTGGTTTCCCACCATTGATAAGCCCAATGAGCGATGCACGCAAGAGCTATATATTACGGTACAAAACAAATTCAAAACCCTTTCCAATGGCCTGATGCTTGCCTCTACCGATAACGAAGACGGTACTCGTACCGATTATTGGAAGCAATCGCTTCCGCACGCTCCGTATTTATTTATGATGGCTGTGGGCGATTTTGCTATCGTGAAAGACGAATGGAGAGGCAAAGAGGTGAGCTACTACGTAGAGCCTGCATTTGAGAAGGATGCTCGTGCTATTTTTTCCAATACGTTAGAAATGCTCGATTTTTATTCCGAAAAACTAGGCATCGAATACCCGTGGGCAAAATATTCGCAAGTAGTGGTGCGAGATTATGTATCGGGCGCAATGGAAAACACGACGGGCGTTGTATTTGGTCAGTTTGTGCAAAAAACCGAACGAGAACTAATTGACAATCATAACGAACGCATCGTAGCGCATGAGATGATTCATCATTGGTTTGGCGACTACGTGACTTGCGAAAGTTGGGCAAACCTGACGCTCAACGAAGGTTTTGCCAACTATGGCGAATACTTATGGTTTGAGCATAAATATGGAAGAGACGAGGCGGATTTTCATCTGTTGAATGAGTTGCGAGGCTACCTTTATACGAATGATAATGCGATGCACGACCTCGTGGATTTTGATTATAATGACAAAGAAGATATGTTTGATGCGCATAGCTACAATAAGGGCGGCTGCACCATGCACGCTTTGCGCAAATATGTGGGAGATGAGGCATTTTTCAAAGCATTGAATCTTTATTTGACCGAGAATGCCTACTCCGCAGTGGAGGCGCATCAGTTGCGATTGGCTTTTGAGGAAGTGACGGGCGAGGATTTGAATTGGTTTTTCAATCAGTGGTTTTATAGTAAAGGGCATCCAGAGTTGAATGTGGAATATAGTTATGATAGTTTGGTCAAAAAGGTTATTGTCATTGTCAGTCAAGAGCAAGACCCTAAGCTGTTTCCTGCCGTTTTTCAATTGCCATTAGCATTGGATATTTATACCGAAAAGGGCGTAGAACGCCATCAAATATTCGTCAATCAGCGCAGACAGTTTTTCACTTTCGATGCCGAAGAAGCTCCTAGATTAGTCAATTTGGATGCTGAGCGCACATTGATAGGCACGATGAAAGAAAACAAAACGACCGAAGAACTCATCTATCAATATCATCATGCACCGCTTTTCTATGATAGATATATCGCTTTGGTGCAGTTGGCAAGCGTAGATAGTTCGTTGCAAGTGCAAGCTACCTTCGAGCAAGCATTGAATGATAATCATTGGGTAGTTCAAAATCAAGCTATCAATCATATTAAAAAGACAGAAAGTGCCATCAAAACACTTCATCAATTGATGAATGCTCCTAACTCCAATATTCGAGTAGCGAGCATCAATAAGTTGAGAACATTTAAAGATTCTAGCATCGTGGAAACTATTGTGGCAAATATCAAAACGGAACAAGCCTATCCTGTCATTAATGCGCAATTAGGTGTTTTGAATGCTTTTTCGCCGCCAAAAGCACTTCAAGCAGCACTTGATTTGAAATCGGAGACTTATCCCGGTTTGGTTTATACCTTGTCAGAAATATTCGCAAACGATGGCGACGCTGCTCATTTGCTTTATTTTTATGATAATGCAAAGGGCATCAATGGTTTTTACGCTTCTGCATTTTTTGAATTTTATGCCGAGATGCTATCCGCAGCTACCGAAACGGATATAAAAAAACATAGCGAACGCCTTCAAGAAGTAGCGGAACAGGACTCTTATAGTTGGAAACGCTATCATGCAGCTAAGGCACTCTTTAATGTTATGCAGCTTTTGAAAGTAGAAAAACGCTTACCAGAGTTGGCCATAGAATTGGAAAATAAAATAGATGCCATTAAGGTAAAAGAGTCAAATCCTCGTATTCAGAGTTTGTATGGCGGTTGGTAAAAAATGCTTGAAATAAGGCGTGTTTTGGATAAAAAGTGTATTATCGGATTGAAACTTACCAACTAACAAGTTTCAATCCGATAATACACTTTTTTTTGTCAATACTCTGTAAAAAATTCTTGCAAAACTAGCATAGCAAAAGCCATAAAGTATTCATTCTCAATAAACTTTAGATTTAAAAAATAAAATTTGATTTTTCGGTACATTTTTTGTTAATAAAATCGCTTTTAAAATTTGATTATATCCCTCCTAATATCTTATATTGCAAAATATCTAATGCCAAACAGGTCTTTTTAGTCAAATTTTATTAGTTTTTTAACAAATAAAGAGAATTATTACTAAGCTTTTGACACTTTGTAACGCACTCACATTGACTATAAGAGTAAAAAATAGAGAAAATAAGTAAGCCTTTCAAGTTTAATAACTTGATTAAACTTGAATAGCTTATTGCAGTGTTTCAAAAATAAGTTAATCTTTTCTCCAATGGCGGCTTGCCCCATTGTACTTTGGTTTTCAGTGTAAACAAGGCAGCAAGCTACCTTGGAGTATCTAAACAAACTTTTGAAACAATGTATTATTCTCAAAAAAAATTAATTAAACACAATCACTACATCGCAATACAAGCGGTAGCCAAATGCTTATGCGAACTATTAACTAAGTGAAGTAAAGCTAGGTGAAATGCTAAAACAGAATTTAAGTCAAAAATTAGTACAAAAACTCTCTCCGCAACAAATTCAGTTGATGAAATTGTTGCAAATACCAACGGCTACCTTAGAACAGCGAATCAAGGAAGAACTAGAGGCCAATCCCGCATTGGAAGAAAGCGAAGAGGTAGATGACTTGGAAGCAAATCGCAAGGAAGATGATTTGTATGATGATGATTTTGGAAATAGCAGCTCGGATGATGAGCCGTTCGATGACTATAAGGAAGACTATATAGAAGAGCCTAAAGCAAAGGAGGATGATATAAATATTGATGATTACATGGGCGATTACATGGAAGATGACATCGCTAGTTATAAGCTCAATGTGAATAATCACTCTGCCGATGATGAAGATAAAACCATTCCGATAGCCGTAGAAAGCACCCTTCAAGAGCATCTCGAACGACAACTCGGCTTGACAAACCTCAACGAACATCAGAAAAAAGTAGCTTCGCAAGTGATAGGAAGTATTGATGATGATGGCTATTTGAGAAGAGAACCAATTTCTATCGTAGATGATTTAGCGTTTTCGCAAAACGTTATGACTACCGAAGCCGAAATTGAGCAAATGATAAAAATAGTACAACGGTTTGAGCCTGCTGGCATCGGTGCGACTTGCCTAGAGGAGTGTTTGTACTTACAGTTATTGCGCAAATACGAAGAGCAGCAAGAGTTTTATTCCGAAGATACCGTTGAATTTGAGTCATTGAAAAATGCAATACTTATCATTCATAAATATTTTAATGAGTTTTCTAAAAAACACTACGACAAACTCAAAAAACAACTTGGCGTAAGTGATAAGCAACTCAAAGATGCCATTGATGAAGTTCTAAAACTCAATCCAAAACCTGCTAGTGGCTTCACGACCAATTCTAGAATGATGCACTACATTGT
Organism: uncultured Saprospiraceae bacterium; assembly: GCA_942492005.1. GTDB lineage: Bacteria > Bacteroidota > Bacteroidia > Chitinophagales > Saprospiraceae > CAKZLL01. Next base: position 8,797 of record CALOED010000218.1, on the reverse strand, counting down.
GCCTGATTTTATTATAGAAACCGAAAATGGCGAATTGCAACTAACGCTTAATTCTCGAAATGCGCATGAGCTTCGGGTGAGCGACTCTTTCAAAGATATGCTCCGAACTTATGATAAATCTAAAAAACAAAAGCGTCCTAATCGCTCTGAAAAGGATGCCGTGATGTTTATCAAACAAAAAATAGACTCCGCCAAATGGTTCATTGATGCTATCAAGCAACGCCAACAAACGATGTACAAAACCATGTACTCCATTATGCAATATCAGTACGACTTCTTCCTTACGGGCGATGAACGGCAGTTGCGCCCTATGATTTTGAAAGATATTGCAGAGATTACGGGGCTAGATATTTCTACCGTGTCTCGTGTGGCAAATAGCAAATATGTGCAGACGGAATTTGGCACAAAACGACTAAAGGATTTCTTTTCAGAATCCTTACAAACGAAGTCGGGCGAAGAGGTTTCGACACTCGAAGTGAAGAAAATCTTAACCGATTTGATTAGTAATGAAAATAAACGCAAGCCACTTTCTGATGAAAAACTCAAAAATGCACTTCGTGAAAAAGGCTATAATATCGCTCGACGAACGGTAGCAAAATATAGAGAACAACTTAATATTTCTGTGGCTAGGCTGCGTAAGGAATTGTAAAATAAAACTAAGTCAGTTTATAAAATGGAGCATCCAAATAGTTGGATGCTCCATTTTTTTTATAAAAAATTCACTCGCTAACCTTTTCTAACATCTTTTTAATTTCATCCACACTCGAAACCCAATGTTGATAAGGCGACGTTTCTAATTGCACCGTCGGATGATGAAATTGCACCAGACTAGCCGACAAGGCTTTGGCGGAAAAGTGCGCTTCTCGAATACCTATCTTTTGGAATGCTAAAATATTAGCTGAATTTACGCCACTACCTACCATTATGGAGACTTTGCCCTCCGCTTGTTGTACCAATTTTTGCAATAGTCCCAATCCTTCAATCGCTTTGTTTTGTTGCCCCGATGTTAAAATGCGCTCAATGCCGAGTTGTTTTATTTCTTCAAAGGCTTTTAGCGGCGTTCGGCATACATCAAACGCCCTATGAAAAGTCACTTGCATCGGTCTTGCCAAAGCTACTAAGATTTTCATTCGCTCCATATCAATCGTGCCGTCTGCCTTCAAAACGCCTATTACTACGCCATCACAACCCGTTTTTTTACAAAAAATTATATCTCGTTGAATGATGTCCAACTCTTTTTCCGAATAGCAGAAATCTCCGCCTCGTGGTCGTATTAATACAAATACTTGAATATCTAACTGCTCTCGAACAAGCTGAATCATGCCTGCACTAGGCGTAATGCCGCCCAATGATAATTCGGAACAGAGTTCTACCCGATGCGCTCCTGCTCGCTGAGCATGAATTGCCGAAGTCAGGGAGTTTGCACAAATTTCTATCGTCATGGTATAGTTTTATTGCGTTTTTTTGTTACTATTCAGCATGAAAAAAACACATAGGCTTTTAAGTGTTATGGAATGGCTTCAATATCTGAATATTTTTTTAACTTTAAATATTATTCCGAAATATTGTCGGATAAATTCATGGTGAGTAAAACTTTAAAATATAGGCTTTCTCACACAGCAGTTTCTCAGACCAATTCTTCTCTACCCTCAACATTACCAATAAGTTAATCATCTTAAAAATAATTATATATGGAAAACACCATCAAAGTAGGACTAGCTGTTTTATTCTTTGTGTGTTTAGCAAAAATGCCTTATGGATACTATCAACTTGTAAGGTTTTGTGGTATGATAGGATTTGGCATTTTGGCATATTCTGAAAAAGAAAAAGGTAATAAGGGAATGATGTATTTTTATGGCGTATCAGCAATTTTAATCAATCCAATATTTAAAATTGCCCTCGGAAGAGACTTATGGAATATCTTGGATGTCATTTGGGGCGTAATATTATTAGGTTCGGTTTTTACATCCAATGCTCGGAAAGAATAGTATAAATTCAGGGTGGAGTAATTCTATTTTTAAAAAATAATAGCTTCCTGTTTTTTAAGACATAGGCACAGTAGGAAAATAAAATACTACTGTGCCTATCTTTTCAATACCAATTACGCTGCTATCTCGTCCTTCTCTACTTTCAAATTATCAATAATAAAAACTTGGCGAGCAGGTGTATTTTTGCCCATATAGTAAGACAACACTTCGTCAATTTCGGTTTCTTCTTGCAATACCACTGGCTCTAGTCGAATATCTTCGCCAATAAAACCACCAAATTCATCGGGAGAAATCTCGCCCAATCCCTTGAATCGAGTAATTTCTGTATTGGTTTTCAATTTTCTAATGGCTGCCTGCTTTTCTTCCTCGCTGTAACAATAGATGGTTTCTTTCTTATTTCTCACTCGAAACAAAGGCGTTTCTAAAATAAATAAATGCCCTCTGCGCACCAGTTCGGGAAAAAATTGTAAGAAAAAAGTCAATAGTAACAAACGAATGTGCATTCCATCTACGTCGGCATCCGTTGCGATAACGACTTGATTGTATTTGAGTTCGTCGATGCCATCTTCGATATTGAGGGCGTGTTGCAGTAGGTTAAATTCTTCGTTTTGGTAAACTATCTTTTTGGTCAATCCAAAGGTATTCAAAGGCTTGCCTCGCAGCGAGAAGACCGCTTGCGTTTGCACATCTCTAGCCTTTGTAATCGAGCCACTTGCCGAATCTCCCTCTGTAATAAAAATCGTCGTTTCTTTGTGTCTTTCGTCGCTATCATTCGTAAATTTCACTCGACAGTCTCGCAACTTCTTATTGTGAATATTGGCTTTTTTAGCCCGTTGATTGGCTAATTTTTTGATGCCTGCTATCTCTTTGCGCTCTCGCTCCGATTGCATAATGCGCTTGAGCAAGGCTTGCGCCGTTTCAGGATTTTTGTGCAAAAAGTCGTCTAAGGCTTTTTTGATAAAATCATTGATGAAGGTACGAATAGTAGCACCGTCGGGCGCAACGTGCGTAGAACCCAACTTCGTTTTGGTCTGCGATTCAAATACAGGTTCTTGCACTCGAATAGCCAAAGCACTGATAACCGAAGCCCTAACGTCTTGCGCATCAAATTTTTTATTGTAAAAATCTCGAATGGTATTCACCAAAGATTCTCGATAAGCCGTGAGGTGAGTACCGCCTTGCGTTGTATGCTGGCCATTTACGAAAGTATAATATTGCTCTCCGTACTGCGAGCCGTGCGTCAATGCGAGTTCTATATCTTCTCCCTTGAGATGAATAACGGGATAGCGATGGTTTTCGACATTGGTTTTTCGATTAATCAAATCTAATAACCCTTTTCGAGAATAGAAGAGTTTGTCGTTGAGGCGAATTTTCAGCCCTGCATTCAGATAAGCGTAGTTCCAAAGCTGGCTTTCAATAAATTCCATCCGATAACGAAAGTTTTTAAACATCGACGTATCGGGCTTAAATAGCATTAGCGTTCCGTTCTCTTCATCGGTTGAGTTTATTTTATGGTCTTTTACCAGTTCTCCTTTCGAAAATTCGGCTACTTTAGTTTTTCCTTCTCGCACGGCTTGCACCTTGAAATACTCCGAAAGTGCATTTACCGCCTTCGTACCCACACCGTTCAATCCTACGGCTTTCTGAAATGCCTTAGAGTCATATTTACCGCCCGTATTGATTTTAGACACACAATCTATCACTTTTCCTAATGGAATACCACGCCCAAAATCACGAACCGCTACCTTGCCTTCTTCTAAGGTGATGTGGATTTCTTTCCCAAATCCCATCATGTGTTCATCTATTGAATTATCAATGATTTCTTTCAAGAGTATATAAATCCCATCGTCTTGAGTAGAACCATCACCTAATTTACCGATATACATACCGGGGCGCATTCTGATGTGTTCTTTCCAATCGAGTGAGCGAATATTATCTTCTGTATATGTAGTTTGAGCCATCTTTTTTTATTTCTATAAAACAATTTGTTTAAAAGTCAAAAATAATAAAAATCATTTGTTTGTTCAATTTTTCAAATCAATGAATTTATCTTTTCCTAAAAAGCCATTACTCACGAAAGCGGCTTCATTGCCCTTTATCCTTCATTATCAGTAAGTTATGTAAAAAGAATTTATTTTGTCAGCAATTCTCCATAAGGAATATTTCACTTTTTGCTTCTTTTTAGCTGGAAAAAGAAGAAGCTTAACGCTACCTTATATTTTCGCTATCTTTTTTCCTTATGGGGAATTGGTGCATCATTTTTTTAGAATAAAGCTTTAAAACCTAATGAATAAATCACAAGAAAGGAATAATTGATGTTCTAAAATCTTAATCCATAAAGTGTTCGTACCTAATTTAAGATAAATAAAATAAACGTAATAGAAACCCCGTAAGCCTTGAAGCTAACAGAGAAGATAATAAATTTCTGCTGCAAGTTTGCAGATAATCACAGGTTTTTTTAAGCCGAAACTACCTGCAAACCTCAAGCTATCAGTCTTATCGGTGTTTTCATTGCAGCATTCTATTGTATATGAGTTTTGTAAGAAAACACTATCTTTACATAGGCCTGACAGGGTATTTTATTTTAAAAACGTTATCTTTACAATTACTAATTGAAATATTTATGGATAAGATAAAAGTAACAGTTGAGCGATACGCATTTGGTGTGTGTAGCTATTTAGGCAAAAAAATCGGGCTTTCTACGCACCGAGTGCGCCTTTATTTCATTTATGCCTCATTTGTTACCTTAGGTTCGCCTATACTTATTTATCTGTTTTTTGCTTTTTGGATTAATATAAAACAATATCTCCGAAAGAGCCGCCATCCTATTTGGGATTTTTAAATCTCAACAATAAGCTATTTTATTTCTATTATTGGCATTAAAAAAGTCCATTTGTTTTTTCAAACAAATGGACTTTTTTAATGTATTTTAAGCCCGAAATAAAAAATCTCTTTGCAAAGTAGTACCGCCAAAAGAAAGTTTTCGTTTTCCTTTGCGCTTATGCAGTGATATGCAATTCCGCATTGAGTTCATTGAGCATATCAATCAGTTCGGGTTGAGGGAAACAATCCGTTTTATCTTCTCTTACTTGGCAATGCGTCCAAAGTCCGCCACCGCCATTCAGCGAATCCCATTTCAAATCGAACCAATCTCTATCATATACTCTATTTTCAATTTTCAACTCAAATAGCTTGATTAAATCCAACAATAATTTCTTAGTAGAAGCTAATTGAGCATCCGTATATTTTTGAAAATACTTATGCTCTCTCCACGGTTTATCTAGTTCACATACATCTTCTTTGGGAATGTAAACCCTTCGAGTAGCCGATAACTGCACATAAAACTTTTCTTCTCCTTCTTCAATCGCTCTTGTGAGTGGCCCGAAGCTACAAATCTCAATTCCAATAGATTTTGAATTGAGCTGGGTATTACTCATTCTATATTTTGGGCGGCTAGTGCCTAAGTGATGCGCCCAGTATTTAGCTTTAAACGCTCTATATACTGCCCCATCAAAATTCTTTGCGCCATCCGTCGTTCTACCTATCACGAAGGCTGTGCCTACTCTCAATACACCTCCTCTGCTCGATTTGTCACGTTCCCAACCAGCTATTACATAGTCGGGAAGGGCTGCGCCTGCGGTATGATGCAAGAAAATACAGTCTTTTTCGATTACTTCTTTATAATATTCATTGTCACTCAAGGCATAATCCGTGATGTAATTTCCCGTAAGGTAATCATAAGTTCGGATGCTGTTTACATCTTCGAGTGCCTTCCAAGTCATGTTTCCTACTTCGCCGTCGGGCGTGAGTCCTACTGATTTTTGTAATGCTATGACTGCCGCCTCTGTGCCTCGCCCAAAAATACCATCGGGGATACCTGCGTCAAAACCAAGTGCATTCAGTGCCTCTTGTAGCTCTTTTACTTTTGTTCCTCTACTTCTATATCTTAGTATCATAGTTAAATCAATTGGAATTATGAATAATGTTATCTATTGAAAGATAGATGAAATGCGATGAGCAAGACATCCCTTGTTATTAAAACTTTAAAGTAACCAAATTTTCAATAAGTTTTGATATAATACGCATAAAAATTATTAATAATATTCAAAATAAAGCACAACTAAGAGTAGTAAGCCTGCCAGCATAATGATTTTTGCTATTTGACTCAATCGGTGATAGTCTCTTTTTTCAGATGCTTCACGGAGTTTTAATAACAAATATAAGGTGGGAAAAACCACGCTCAAAAGCGCGAAAACCACCGTGCCGTACAATTCATTCTGCCATAATCCATACATCGCAAAACCGACCAACGCTAATAATAAAATGCCTACCCAATAGCCTATTTGCTTTGCTTTAGCTACTCCGTGAACTATCGGAAGCGTCCGACCGCCAAACTGCGCATCGCCATGTTGGTCTTCTATGTCTTTGATAATTTCACGCAAAACGGTGGAAACAAAGGCAAAAATGATGTAAATAATGCCCGTGAAAACGAATATTGAATTGTTGGGAATAGTGCCAATAGCCACATTCACCAACTCTGGGTAGCAAACGCTCCATGGCACAAAGGAGACAAAAAAACCGATGATAATATTGCCAATGAGTACCGATTTTTTGAAGCGAGCAGAGTAGAGCCACAGCATACTCCACGTCAAGAAAAAGCCAAAAGGATACATCCATATCAGCAACCAATCAATATCAGAATATACCCAAAATATGAGCAGCATCGCCAAAACATTGAAGGTATAAAAGATGCGCCAAGCTCCTGTTTTTGAAACAATTTGAGGTATGAAAACCTTATTAGGTTTGTTGATTTTATCTATTTCAATATCATAAATGTCATTTACAATATTGCCCGCCGCCGCCGTGAGCGCAGTCACTATCACTAATACCAAAAAGTGCCAATGCTGAAAAACGAGTTCCACAGAATGGCGTTGCGCATAAGGCTCTAGCACCAGCATTCTAATCAGATAAAAGGTCATTGCCATGATTAGAATATTGACTAAACGCACAAACTTAAACCACTCTAAAACTTTAGTCATTTAGCATTATCTATTGAAAATCAACCTAATATAAAACATCGGGTTGCGCATTCTTTTTCTTAAATCTATATCGGTAAACATGGCAGACATGATTTCGATGAATTTTTTATTATTCACTAAAAAATGAGATAGCATATTAACGAGCCACGGATACTGGAAAGTTCTTTGCAATTGATAGCTGATTTTTAGCTCCTTCCCACAATCGCTTATATACTTTTTTGTCGTATTCTTCCATAAATGCGTCGCTAAAATCATTGGCTTTGAGGCACTCGGCAGCGTGCAATGCTGCCAACCAGCCACTTATAGAAGCGTTGCCGATACCTTCGCCTGTAAGCGGGTCAATGAGAGAAGCCGCATCGCCTACTAGCATAAAATGTTCGCCCGATATTTTTCGCTTTTTAGACCCCATTGGCAAGCCAAATCCTTTGATTTTTCCGTCCAGTTCAGCGTCTTCAAAGCGGTGTTTGAAGCGAGGATGCTCATGGAGTATTTTTACTAAATCTTTGTTGAGGTTGCGTTTGGTTTTGGACAGTTTATCGGTGCGCATACCTGCGCCTACGTTGGCTTCGCCATTTGGCAATGGGAAAATCCATAAATAGCCTGGAGTAAACTCTTTGATATAGTGTAGTTCGATATGATTGTAAGGCTCGAAACCTTTTACATTTTTATAATAAGCTCTTACTGCACCAGCGTAGTGTTTATTTTCTTTTTGAATGCCGCCTATGTCTCTTGCAAATTTGGAATGTGCGCCATCCGCAGCTATTACGAGCTTTGCCTGAATAGTTGTATTTCCATCTTTAGATTTTAAAATATAACCATTTTCTACTTTTTCAAAATCCGTAATATATACATTTTCTCTAAAATCTATATTTTTTTCTTGGCGAACGAAAGACACTAAATAGTTGTCGAAGTTTTCTCTTTTGGAAATATAACCATCAGGCCTTTTGGTCTTTAACTCTTCAACACTTACCTTTTTATATTTAATATCTAATACTTTACCGTTGGCATATACAAATTTAATTGCCCAGTTGTTGGCTTTTAAATCATCCTGATTGTAAAACTCTTTAAAAATGCGCTTATCAATGCGATTGAAAGTATATACTACTTTTCCGCTCACTGCGTCGCCACATATTTTATCACGAGGAAAAGTAGCCCTATCTACTAACACACAAGGAATATTGAGTTTTGAGAGTTGCAAAGCTGCTGCTACTCCTCCAGGCCCAGCCCCTAATACACATACTTCTGTCTGAATCATTTTATACATTTTAAGGGGTACAAATTTAAAATAAGCAAGGCATGAAAACCTATTGCTAAAGCAAGTATTTTTGCAATTACTATCCTTTACTCAATGCTTTATCATATATGCCGCCAGGTTTGGCAACGAGTACTGTCCAAAGCGACTGAAGCATTCGAGTAAAAACGCCCATTCCAAAAAACCACAAGACATCCATCAGCGGAATACCGTAGTAAACTTGCTGAATTGGCAATTGTTCAAGTGACCAAAATTCGTCTAAGTATTGAGGATGTATCAAATAGGTCAATCCAAAATAACCAACCCCTATTATGAATAGCCAACCGCCAACTATTAGTGTATCGGGTATAATTTCGGGATATAAAAAATAGGCGATTAATAATGGTGGAATAATGGTCAGCGTAGTGGCTGTAAATGAATGTATTCCTAATACGCCGTAAGCAATAATGACAAGGCTCAGGTAAAAACAAAGTATATAATACGCCAATTTTTTGGCGTGCCATGCTTTTTTTGGCTGT
>CALOED010000217.1:0-12697 GCA_942492005.1 uncultured Saprospiraceae bacterium | reverse complement strand
GCCGCCGCATAGTGTTTTGGTTACAACCCAACATACAATATTCGTTTTCTTGTACTTTCACGCATGTATCTTTAAAACAATTTATTTGTTTCTTCAAAGATTCTACTATCGACCCCATCAAATGGCAAATCGAATACATTTTTTGAGCATATTGACGCGCAGCTCTTACGCACGAGCCATAATGTGTCGTCCGTTCCTTTTTGAAATTTCGGAACGTTTATCGGCACTCTAAACTACGGATTTCGGGCAATCACTTTGATGATAGCCATTAGAGGTACCTCTATAATCAATTGCCGAATCGTGGATACTTGCACAGCGGCTATTCTACGCTTGCACCATGTTTTCCGAGGGCACTAGCACCACGAATTCCCATATTTGGGTCTCGTTTGGGCGATTTTATTCTAATGGCCGTTTTGTCCTATAATTAACTGCTGTGAACTGCAGATAGGCAGAGCAACCAAATAATCTAAATACTGACTCGCGCAACTGACATTCTCAAGCCTTGCCCCAAAATATTCTCGACAATTTATCAACATACGGGTTTTCGCTTTTCTTGCAATCCTGCAAATCTCTGATTGACATCTTCCTATGTAATCTCATCAAAGGCGTGGCAATTTTGATACTTCATCGCGATTTAAAAATCTGCGTCTACATTTTCGGAATGGTTTTAAATTGGAGAAGGAACAGCCCTCTTTTCGATCTACAGATAGTGTGTTTTTGAATGTTCGATTTGTCATTTCCAACTCATTTCTTCACCTGCCTTGAGGTGTTGTGTTTTCGCCTTTAAAACATGAAGTTGTTTCGCAATAATAATACAAAAGTGTGATAAACCGCTCAACGCCATCGCGATTAGTCAGTGTAATGATTTTGTTTTAAAATAATTTTGTTTTTTGGATGTTATTTCAGGGGTCGATGAACTGCCCAAGCTCGTTTTTTGTTCTTTTGACTTTCTTGTTCCGGTTTCTTTTTCAATTTCCTAATTTTTCAGTAGTTATTTTCAAGAAGTCTGCTCTCTCATTTTTTTATCAATATCATAAATTCCAGCAGCGTTCTTTGGTTTTGTAATGTTTAGGCCAGAAGTGAATGATCTGCGGCCGCTTTCCGACGCGGAATAAAGCGGGTTTGCGGGTTTTCTAATTTAATGTTAATCCCAACCTTAATCACATACCAGTTCCCCGCTGTTCACCCGATTTGAAACCATCCAACGCCTTCGAGATGCTCTTTACACCACCGACAACCAAAATCTGAAATGTCGGACCCCACACAGAGTACAAGGCACTTGCATAACGCAGCCATGGCTTCCCAAAGATGCCCTCGGAAGTAGAAGCATCACCGATGGTTAGAAATTATCCCTGTTACTGTTGTCAGAGAAATGGTTGAGCGCCTACAAAGTGCACAATTCAAACCACGAGCCATTTGACCAGCAGCAGAGAGATGCCGTTTTCTTGAAGTTGACAGCCATCATCCAAATAGCGTGGCAAAGTACCACATCTGGTGACCACTGGCAGCAGTATAAACCGAGATGCGTGGACATCGACAACTTAAGAATGAAATCACTAATGTCAAGAGCGACAGAAGCGATAAAATTCCTAGCGGCCACATGATGGCGGTTAATGGCAACGTCTGACAAATCTGACGAAGAATTGACGCCGACATATGTATTTGTCTTCGATAAGTTGATTAACTCCACATGAGTGGTGCAGTAGATGTTATGGAAACAGATTTGCAGATCCTTTGTCCGAAGTCAGAAAAATCAGATATTGCTATGAATGAAAGTAAAATCAAATTGCCTATTTTAAAGTAGCATCGGCACTGTGCCGGACTTGCTGTAAATGCCAAATTCATTTGGTACAGCCTACTGTGGCGTTTCTTAGAAGATGTAAATAAATTCGGCAAAGAATCTATCTCCCGTCTCGTGCTGTTAAATCCCTCGCTGTACTTCATCGCTTTTTGCGTAGCGGGATCATGAACGGGGCGGCTATATGGCACTATTGCAAATCCATTTTGGCCCTGGACATGATTTTTTTATTCGCGGCGGCCTGCAGTTGCTCTGCCTGTTTCCGGGCATTTTTGTGTGGCGCGGGCGTACACGCGAAGGGATTTAACAGCACGAGACGGGAGAATAGATTCTTTGCCGAATTTATTTACATCTTTCCTAGCGCCACGGTAGGCAGCATCGATGACGAACGGCATTTGCAACTTTTCCGAGTCCGGCAAGTGCCGAGCGTTGCTTTTGCGTAAACGCCAATTTTGATTTTACTTTCCATTCGCCTTTTCTATCTCCCGGTTGCGCGCTTCGATCTGTTTTTCTACGACTGGACCAAATTAAAAGGGTTGCAAGATCTGTTTCATAACATCTACTGGAAACGCGGTAAGCCTCATGCGCGATATTCAAGAGGTGCCGGAGTTAATCCAACCCCATCGAGGCTAAAACAGTTGTGGACCTCCATGTAGCTCGGCACGTCGAGTTCTTCGATGTCGTCTCTTGTCGGGCGTTTTACCATCTATTGCGCAATTGTTAACCGCCATACCTACAGCCAGCTCTATCATGTAGCCGCTAGGGTTATCGTCAGGGCTCATTTTTATCGCTTTCTGAGATTCGGATCATGTGCTTTGCTTTCATGCGGCGACAAATGATTTCAGATCCATTCTTAAGTTTATCGACAATGTCCACGTTCGAGGCTTTCCACTTTTTCTTTCCCGTTGCGGCCCTCGATTTCGTAGAATTCCGGTTTTCTCGGTTTTTCTTCTGTTTTCGGGTGGTCGCCAGATGAACGGACACTTTGCCACACCTTATTTGGATGATAATGGCAATTGGCTCAACTTCAAAGAAAGATACAACATAACAGGCTGCATCTCTCCTACTGCTGGTCAAATGGCTCGTGGTTTGGGTATTGCACTTGCTTCTAAAAAATACCGCTCCAACCCTCAATTACAAAACACTAATTTCTCTGACAACGGTAACGAAGTGGCATTTCTAACCATCGGTGATGCTTCTACTTCCGAGGGCATCTTTTGGGAAACCATGAATGCTGCTGCCGTTATGCAAGTGCCTTTAGCACTTTCTGTGTGGGATGATGGTTACGGCATTTCAGTTCCTATTGATTATCAGACGGTAAACAAAAGTATCTCGAAGGCGTTGGATGGTTTCAAATCGGAATTGAACAGCGAAGGTTTGGATATTTATGTGATTAAAGGTTGGGATTATCCAACATTGATAGAGGCTTACCAAACGGGTATTGCTAAAATTAGAAAAACCCACAAACCCGCTTTATTCCACGTCAGAGAGGTAACGCAGCCGCAAGGTCATTCGACTTCTGGCTCTCACGAGCGTTACAAAACCAAAGAACGCCTAGCTTGGGAAGCGGAATATGATGGTATTAAAAAAATGAGAGAATGGCTTTTGGATAGCGAAATAGCTACTGAAAAGGAATTAGAGGAAATTGAAAAAGAAGCCGAACAAGAAGTCAAAGAAGCTAAAAAACGAGCTTGGAAGCAGTTCATCGACCCTGTAAAAACTAACATCAAAACCGTTCAGGGTATTTTAAAACAAATCATTACACTGACTAATCACGGTGAAGAAATTAAGCCATTAATTACAGAATTGAGCAGTTTGTACAATCCTACCCTTCGTGAAGTCATTATTATTGCGAAACAAGCACTTCGTATTTTAAAAGACGAAAACACAACACCTCAAGGCGAATTAGAGAAATGGTTGGAAATGACAAATCGGGAGATGGCTGTGGTTTATCAAAAACACACCTATCACGAATCCGAAAAAAGGGGCTGTTCATGTCAAAGGAATTTCTCCAATTTATAAAACCGATTCGGAAATGCTCCGAGGTTATGAGATTTTAAATCACTTTTTTGATGAGAAATTATCAAAATTGCCCAATTTTTACGCCTTTGGTGAAGATGTTGGACACATAGGAGATGTCAATCAAGGATTTGCAGGATTGCAAGAAAAGCATGGTGAAGCCCGTGTATTTGATACAGGTATTCGAGAATGGTCTATTTTGGGGCAAGGCTTGGGAATGTCCATGAGAGGATTGCGCCCGATTGCTGAAATTCAGTATTTAGATTATTTGGTTTATGCTTTGCCTATCTTGACGGATGACATTGCAACGGTTAATTATAGGACAAACGGCATTCAGATTGCGCCTGTGATAGTTCGCACACGAGGGCATCGCTTAGAGGGCATTTGGCACACGGGTTCGCCTATGGGAATGTTGCTGGGTTCGGTGCGAGGAATGTGTTTGCTAGTGCCTCGAAACATGGTGCAAGCGGCAGGAATGTATAATACGATGCTTCAATCCCACGATTCGGCAATTATTATAGAGTGCCTCAATGGCTATCGCCTCAAAGAGCAATTGCCCGAAAATATCCATGAGTTTAGAGTGCCAGTAGGCGTTCCAGAAGTACTTCAAAAAGGAACGGACGTTACATTGGTTACTTATGGCTCGTGCGTAAGAGTAGCGCAAGAAGGCATCAATATGCTCAAAGAATACGGTATCTCGGTAGAGTTGATTGATGTTCAGTCTTTATTGCCATTTGATGTAAATCATTCGATAGTAGAATCTTTGAAGAAAACAAATAGAATTGTTTTCATGGATGAAGATGTGCCGGGAGGTGCTACGGCATTCATGATGCGTGAAGTATTAGAAAAACAAGGCGGCTATTATCATTTGGATGCTCAACCGACTACTATCACTGCGGCGGCACACCGTGCGGCTTATGGCGATGTGGGCGATTATTATTCTAAGCCACAGGCTGACCACGTTTTTGAAACGATATATTCGATGATGTATGAAGCTCGTCCGAACGATTTCAAAAAGTTGTATTTTATGAAATAAGTAGTTAGACAAAATTATTTCCAACAGCCATTCCAATGGGTCATGCCCCATTGGCTTGTTAATCAGCAATTTATAATTTTTTATCGTCTAAATATTTAAGCCCAATTACTTAAATTAGAAAATTTAGAATAAAAAAAGGCAAGTGATTCTCATTTAATTTGAGCGTCACTTGTCTTTTTTAAATTTAGCTGATAAGCTATTTCTAATACGCTTTTCATTTTATTAAGACCTATTGAGCTTAATGTGTCTAGCTTCACAAAATTTAAATACTTGAACCGCAGAATAACGAATATCGAACCTGTCTGCCGACAGGCAAGCCTGTCTGCCGACAGGCAAGACCGCAGAACCGCAGAACCGCAGAAATTGTTGCCGCATAAGACTGCAAAAAGCGAATGAACATCGGTATAAATATTTGAAAAGCGTATAATATTCGCTTAGCCCCTAATCCTTACCCGAACTATCCTTACTACTTTTTTTAGGCTTGCGGTGCATATCAATATATGCTTGTGCGTCAGGCGTTTGTAATAGATTGTACAATATTTCTTTAGCTCTGAATAATTGAGCCTTTACCGTTCCGAGTGGAATGTCGAGTTCTTTAGCGATTTCATCATAAGTTAATTCCTCAAAATATCGAAGTTCTATCATCAAGCGATATTTCGTATTGAGTTTGCTCATGAGTTTTCGCATTAGCGAGACTCGTTGTTGCTTGATAAATTTTTCTTCGGGATCGAGCGTGCTGGCTTTTAGGTTGTTAGAAAATGATTGGCCGCCTTCTGGCTCTACGGGGTCGTCGATGGAAAGTAAATGGAGTCTTTTTTTACGAATGTAATCAATACAATTATTTGTTGCTATTTTGAATAGCCAAGTGCTAAAAGCGTATTTCGGTGCGTAAGTTTCTAATTTGTTGAAGGCTTTTCCGAAGGCTTCGAGTGTCAAATCATCTGCATCTTCTCGGTTATTTACCATTTTGAGCATCATGTGATAAATAGAACTCCTATATCGCTCCATCAATACCGCATAGGCTTTTTGGTCGCCTTCTACTGCTTGCTTCACAAATTCATAGTCTTCAAGTGCCCTTTGAGATAAATTTTTGTTAATTTTTACTTCCATTTAGTTGTGTTCCTAAAGATAATTGATGGAGAAAGAATGACCAAATATAATAAATATAGTATATCCAAAAGTGGAAAACACCACCAGAGTTCGGATACTTTTAGTTTTTTTAGATTAAAGTAACTTATAAGCCACATTATAATGAGCCTAATGGTGTAGAATAATGCCACTAATTTTAAGCCAAAACCCATAATCAGTAAAATAATAGGATAAAGGTGTAAAAAAAATAGAGACGCAGGATATAGACCTAAAAGAAAAATATGTATCGGGCGATAGTGTGGCGAAGTGGATAAATGTCGGCTTTTTTGGAGCATATAACTTTTAAAATCTTTTTTCGATTCCGAATACATAAAGGTTTTTGGATGTAAAATAATACTCGTGTTTTTCTTATTTGCTACTTGATTGATAAACAAATCATCGTCGCCCGAAGCGATATGGTCATGGTTCTCAAAGCCATTATTTTTATGAAAAAGCGATTTTTTATACATCAAATTTCGACCTACGCCCATGTACGGCAAACCCAAAAGCGCAATAGAAAGGTACTGAAAAGCGGTTTGTGTGGTTTCTAATCGAGAGACCAAACTCAACAGTCCTTTGCCTTTGAACATCGGCGCATAAGCAATTCCTATCGTTTTTTCGCCACTAATGTGCGCTTGCATCAACCTTATCCAATCGGGGCTACTAGGCATACAATCCGCATCTGTTAGCAATAACAATTCATATTTACTAGCTCTAATTCCTTTTGAAAGAGCATATTTTTTACCTTTGACCGCTCGATTTTCATCTTGAAGCGTTAGTACATTCAGATGCGGATATTTTTTTTGAAAATTGGCTAAAATGCTGGCTGTCTCGTCAGTTGAGCGGTCATTGACAACTAATACTTCGTAGTTTCCATAATTTTGTTCTAAAATAGGTGGTAAGTTTTTGCTTAAATTTGCGGCTTCATCTTTAGCACAAATAATCACCGATACTGCTTGTTCTTCTTTAGAAGGCAGCGTTTTAGAGACTTTAAATAGAGCTAAACGGCTGTATATCAGTGTCCAATATAGTATTTGAACGACTGCCCCAAAGATGAAACTTATTAAAATTAATTGTATCAGCATATCATTTGATTCGAGAATTGATTTAAAAAAATTACCGAACTAATCTTTTTTTAAAAACGGCGTGAAAATAATGAAATTTAATTTAGAGACAACGGATAAAAACTCAAAAGCTAGAACGGGAACCCTAGAAACGGCACACGGAAAAATAGAAACACCCATTTTTATGCCCGTTGGCACAATCGGTTCGGTCAAGGGCGTGCATCAACATGAGTTGAAAGAAGACATCAAAGCTCAAATCATTTTAGGGAATACTTATCACTTGTATTTGCGCCCAACGACTGATATTTTGGAAGCAGTAGGCGGATTGCATAAATTTATAGGTTGGGACAAACCCATTTTGACAGATAGCGGCGGTTTTCAAGTCTATTCCTTGTCGCAAATGCGAAAACTGACAGAAGAAGGCGTGACTTTTCGCTCACACATCGACGGCTCAAAACATTTATTCACGCCCGAAAGTGCGATGGATATTCAGCGAAAAATCGGTGGCGATATTATTATGGCATTCGATGAATGCACGCCTTACCCTTGCGACTACGTGTATGCCAAAAATTCATTGGCACTGACGCACCGTTGGCTCAAACGCTGTTGCACACATTTCGATAATCAGCCGAATCTCTACGGATACGAACAATCTCTTTTTCCGATAGTACAAGGTAGTACTTATAAGGATTTGCGCAAAGAATCGGCTAAGGTTATCGCTGATTTTGGACGGGATGGAAACGCCATAGGCGGCTTATCCGTAGGCGAACCAGCGGAAGAAATGTATGAAATGACGGATATTGTAACGGATATTTTGCCGACAGAAAAACCTCGATATTTGATGGGCGTTGGTACACCTGCCAATATTTTGGAATGTATCGGGTTAGGCATCGATATGTTTGATTGCGTGATGCCTACTCGCAATGCTCGACATGGGATGTTGTTCACTCAGCATGGCATTATTAATATTAAAAATGCAAAGTGGCGCAACGATTTCAGCTTGATAGACGATAGTTTTCCATGTAAGACTAGCAATTTTTATACGAAAGCGTATCTGAGACATTTGTTTGTTACCAAAGAGTTATTAGGCTTGCAAATTGCGACTCTTCACAATTTGAGTTTTTATCTTTGGCTCGTTGGCGAAGCTCGCAAACATATTCAAGCTGGTACTTTTAGAGGCTGGAAAGATGAAATGGTGAAAAAATTAGAAACCAGACTGTAAAGAAATTAATATATGAGTAAATTTAATTTTTAAAAAAGTTAGTAGTTGATTAATTATAATTCGATACTGCTATTTTTGGTAGTGCTATAAATGTTAGGCTTAAAAAAGGACCGGTATTGTGAGCATCCTACTCGCCTGGTTAAGATAAGTCTTGAGCGAGCAGGATGCTCACAGTATGGGCGAGCAAGATGCTCACAGTATGGGCGAGCAAGATGCTCACAGTATGGGCGAGCAAGATGCTCACAGTATGGGCGAGCAAGATGCTCACAGTATGGGCGAGCAGGATGCTCACAGTATGGGCGAGCAGGATGCTCACAGTATGGGCGAGCAGGATGCTCACAGTACAAGAGCCTAGCATCCTGCTCGCCTGGTTATTAAGATAAGTCTTGGGCGAGCAGGATGCTCACAGTATGGGCGAGCAGGATGCTCACAATACAAGAGCCTTTATAGCACTACCTTATTTTTTATTAAAAAAAACAATAATGCTAAAAACCTTAGATAGATATATTATTAAAAAGTATTTGTCCACTTTTTTCTTTACCGTATTGATATTTTCAATGCTAACGATTGTCATAGATTTCAGCGAAAAGATTGACAATTTTATTGAAGAAAAAGTGCCTACATCTGAGATTATTTTAGATTATTATACCACATTCATTCCATTTATCCATGGCTTACTTTTCCCTGTTTATGCCCTTATTGCGGTGATTTTCTTTACTTCACGCATGGCGTACAATTCGGAAATTATTGCTATGCTGGCTAGTGGCATTAGTTTCAGAAGGTTGCTAGTGCCTTATATCGTTGGCGGTTTTATTATTGGCGGATTATATATGTTATTGGGGCATATCGTTATTCCTTATGGCAATAAAACGAAGGTAGATTTTGAGAATAAATATATTTTTAAATATGATGCCGAAACGAAGCGAGATAACATTCATATTTACCTCACTCCTACTTCAAAGGCGTATATTCGGCATTATAGCATCAGCGACACCATCGCTCGTGATATTATTATCGAAGAAATAAAGGGTGGCGAATTGATTTCAAAATTATCTGCTAAAAGGGCAAAATACGAAGGCGCAACGGGCAAATGGAAACTCACCAATTATGATATTCGGACTTTCAATGGCATGAAAGAAACTTACCAAACTGGCGTGGATATGGATACGCTTATCAACCTCACTCCGGGCGATATTGAGCGGCGTGACAACTTAAAAAGCACCATGACTTCGCCGGAATTAGCTGCCTTTTTGGTGAGCGAAAAAAAACGAGGAACGGGAAAAGCGAAGCTATTTGAAATCGAATTGTACAATAGAACTGCCGCTCCATTTACTATTTTGATACTGACTTGTATCGGTATGATATTGGCGGCTCGTAAGGTGAGAGGCGGTACAGGATTGCATTTAGCAATTGGAGCTGGACTGGGTGCGGTCTATATTTTGTTTAATCAGGTATCTACTACGCTTTCTACTAATGCTAATTTTCATCCTATGCTTGGGGTTTGGATGCCCAATATTTTATTTATTATCATTACGATTTATTTGCTAAGAACGGCACAGAAGTAACTTTTTGGATAATTGGACTTAAAACCATACTAAACGAAAAATATATTAAACGCAGTAGGCACACAGTAGGTTTTTAAGGCTATATTTTTTATAAAAATGTATCACCTGTTTTTTGTATAATTTTAATTATAAACTCACATTACCACAAGGTTCTCGCAGAGGAGCAGTCTCTGTCGGGATTGGAGTAGATGAATAATATTTTCTTAGCAAGTGCTTAACATGAGTTATAAAAGAATATGAAAATAGAACTTTGGGGAATTGGGAAGACAACGGAAGATTATTTAAAAACGGGCATTCAAACGTATCAAAATCGGTTGAAGCATTATTTGTCATTTGACATTGAGATTATTCCGAATATCAAAAAAAGGAAAAACCTCAACTTTGAGCAAATCAAAACCAAAGAAGGGGAACTCATTTTAGAAAAACTACAAAAAAGTGATTTCCTAATCCTCCTCGATGATAAAGGCAAATCTTTCACTTCTGAGCAATTTGCCAAACACATTGATAAATTAATGGCGCAAGGACACCGACGGGTGATTTTCTTGATTGGAGGTGCTTATGGATTTTCGGAAGCTATTTATAAAAGAAGTAATGCTAAAATTTCCCTTTCTGCGATGACTTTTTCACACCAAATGGTTAGACTTTTCTTTGTAGAACAGCTATATCGAGCATTTACAATTTTAAAGAATGAACCTTATCATCATGAATGATGGCTTCGCTCCGTTGTCGATGATTGTTAGGATGGTTTGATGGTTGCTCCGCTATTTGTCGCCAATTGCGGAGCAACCATCAAGCCATCTTAACCATCAAACCATGAATTTTATTTCACAAACGCCTTCACTTCTCTTTCTCCATTTTTTCTAATCACAGTAATAAAATATTGACCTTGTGGCAAGTCATTAACATTGACTTGATGTGTCGAGTTAGCAATATTGAATTGACGCATGACCTGTCCAACTACATTATATATAATGATTTGACCTTGACCGTTTTCGATAGTTAATTGGTCGTTAACTGGATTTGGAAAAAGTTTGACGGCTTCGTAGCTGGATTTTTGGGTAGAAACGGCTACGATATTTGAATATTCAAAATTCTCTCCAATAGGCTCGTCTAATTGCTTCAACCTATAATAATTGACTCCTTCGATTGGATTTTCATCAATGAAATTATAGTTTGAAATGCTTTGAGTTGTGCCATTGCCTTGTACAAAACCTATTTTCTCAAAGTTTTTGGCATCTAAGCTTCTTTCGATTTCGAAGCCTTTATTGTTGGTTTCGGAAGCGGTTTGCCAGAGGAGTGCTACTTTTTGATTGTCAATTAAATGACCTGTGAAAGTGATTAATTCAACAGGAAGCTCAATGGATGAACATAAATCTTTCGGTGCAACTTCTGCTCCAGCAGTGAAGAATGTAGAAGGACTATTTTGATTTGCATATTCAGTGGCAATCCAATCACTAGATTTTACCGCACTAGAAAATCGGACTTCATCCATTTTTCCATCAAAGTAGCGTTTACTGGCAGATGCTACTGCAGCACCAATAGTTAATGAAGTAGAATTGCTGTTCAATTCAGTAATCGCCGTAGTAGAAATCGGACTATTTGCATCTTCTACACCATCGAAATACATTCTCAATCCATTAGCATCATTAGCCGTAAAAGTAACCACTACATAATGCCAATCATTGTCATCTAATATACCATCAGCTCCTTCAAACCTTATCGAGCTACTACTTGGAATGATAGAAATAGTATTTGTTCGACTTGAATTAAAAGCATTTTCATCTCGAAATATCAGAAACAAAGAACTTTCATCAAAAACGTCTTTAGCTACAAATGTTAAATCTGCATTCAAATCTCTAAGAGCACTGGTAAGATTTTGACCCTACCAGCTGGTTTCCAGGCATCCTATGCCATCTCAATCAACACGGGGTTTGGGGGACTGTGGTCGATTCCAGATACTGGATCAATTGGGAATAACGGCTTAGGTTTTGTTGCTGGCGTTGGTAATCCTTCGAGCGATTCTGAGGCATCTTTCAACTTTTCGTTTAATCTCTCAGACATTGGGCTGACACCGAACAGTGGAGCCGAAATCAAATTCGTTGGTACTTATCTTAACCCTTTTGGTGGCGATGGTAGTCTAGGCTTTGCCTCCAATGAGGGGTACGGCAGCGGTTTTACTGGCGCTAACATTGGTCAAAATGACTTTACGTTTTCGGGTTCGCCGCTCAGCTATATCGCGAGTGTCCCCGAACCCTCTGCCCTCTCTTTGGCGGACTGGTGGGCGTGTGTGCTAGGTGCCAACTTTATTCGCAAGCGGATGAAGCAGAAATCTGTTTGAGTCATAGTGGCTCGAGCACCAGCAAGGAAACAATACCCCTGGCAGGATTCGAACCCGCGACCTGCGGTTTAGGAAACCGTCGCTCTATCCCCTGAGCTACGGGGGCTCAGGATTGGTTTTAGTCCGAGTTTTGGTCGGAGTATACCCCCTGACGGCAAACTTGCGATGTCCAAAATATAACTCAGAGTCCACACTATTACGAATCAATTGCCCCGGGTGACCAACCCTACCGAGGGCAAATTTCAAGAGTTTTTACGGAAATTGAACGATTCAACCGGCCTGGACTTTAGCAACGTAAAACAGGGAGAATAGACAAGTTGAGGTCTTATTTCTTTCCGATTCTCTCTTGATCGCCCTCGATGTTTGTGCGACCGATATCTAGAAACTTCCTGGCATCCCGACCTTTGTTGTCGGGATTGCGATTCGTGATCTTCGGTTTGTTCGTGGTATCCCTACTACTGACAACGGGACCTGTTATAGCCGTGGAATTGCTTCGCTAATCAGTGAATCGTCTGACAATTCGGAAG
>CALOED010000216.1:0-29676 GCA_942492005.1 uncultured Saprospiraceae bacterium | reverse complement strand
TAGTTTGATAGAAAAACTAGAATCTCCAGAAAAATTGGCAGATGTCATTGCTAGTTTAATGGCGGCTTAATGATTTAGTTTTGAATAAGTAGCTTTAATTTTTTCTTTCATTTTTATAAAAATAAAAACAGCAAAATAACAATTATGAAATCAATAACTAAAAGTTCGTATTACATCCTTTTTTTAGGCGTATTATTTATAGCAAGTTGTGTCCCGTATAAATCTATGCTCAAGCAATCGTATAGCATTTATAATCAGGCGGTAACGAAAGATGCGCAGTATCGGATGGAGCAAGTCAAGTTGGGAATGATGGATTTTAGTAATAGTCCTGCAAAGGCAGATTATAGAATTGCCTTGGATACCATAAAGTCATTCGTTCGCCAATACAAAGACGATTTGGTGAAAGATAATCTTTACGGGAATGTACTTTCGCTAAAGGCAATGTGCCAATATGGAATAGAAAACTATAATGGTGCGGTAGCAACTGCAAGTGAAGCCATGCCCTACTTAAAGACATCTAGCAATGATGAAAAGTCACGAGATTTTGCCTTAATGACCGCTATGCCAGGACTGGTGAAAGCCAATCAATTGTACGAAAAAATGCCGAAATCCAAGAAAAAAGTAGAAGCCTCACTATATAATGACATTGCGGCATTAGGGCAAAGTGCGGTAAATGATTTGGAGGCAGGAAGAAAAACCGTAGATGCCAAACATCCAGTAAACGAATATTTGTTGAATGCTAAATTAGGCGTGTATAAAAACTGGCTGGACACTTTATTTTATACCACTACGGCAAGTTCTACAGATGCGGAAAAGGCGAAAAAGCGAGCGCATGAAGATAGAATTATGGCAAAAGCGAAAGATGATATTACTGCATTGCAAGCATTGGGCAGCGCAAGTGTGGACAGTTGGAAAGGCATGATAGGCGTGGATTAATTTATTTAGAGATAAGTGATTTTAGAAAAATAAGAAGCAAATGCAACCTAAAGAAAAAGCAGAAAAAATAGTAGATCAGATGTTTCGGCACGATGCTTTTAGTCAATGGCTAGGCATTGAACGCATCGAACACGATGCAGGAAAATCGGTGCTAAAAATGACTATTCGCCCCGAAATGCTCAATGGATTCGGGATTGCTCATGGTGGTATTACGTTTAGTTTTGCGGATTCTGCGTTTGCGTTTGCTTCCAATTCTCATGGGCGGTTATCGGTTTCTATCGAAACTTCTATTTCTCATTTGGTGGCTTTGCGAGCAGGAGAAGTGATTTATGCAACTGCAAAAGAACTGAATGTAGGACATAAAACGGGGCTTTACACCGTAGATGTGACCAAAGAATCGGGCGAATTAGTAGCTTCTTTCAAAGGAACAGTCTATCGAAAATCGAAAGAATGGGAAGTGTAAGCAATTACGATATAGCTATACTGCAAATTGTTGTCGCCTATCGGCTCATTGTTAAATTGCTTTTTACTGATAATCAGAATTTTGTACAAAAAAAGAAGCTGTAAAATGTTCAGTTTTCTGCCGTTTGAAGTATAAAAGGCCAAAAGAGTTTATTTAATTCCTACACCTTAAAAAACATTTTTCAACTCGCTTGAATTATATTTGCATCAAAATTAGCAAATATGAAACGATTGACTTTTAGTATTGTCATTATATTAATCAGTATTGTAACCGCAGATGCTCAAATATTTGGTGGCAGAATTGGATATGCGGACAATCAATATAATTTTGATACGCTAACCATTCAGAACGAAATGGGCGTAGATACTTTCCAACTTTCCATAGAGAACAGAGGCGGAACTATCTATGCAGGGGTATTTTTTAGAGTGCCGATAGGTGCATTTTATCTGGAAGCAGAACCGATGCTGACCAGTTTTTCTTACGACAATCGTTTGCGATATTTAAGAGGTAATAATGGCGCATCCATCGTAAAAAGAGAGCGATTCAATACCATAGACGTAGGGCTTACAGCAGGTTTGCGATTTTGGAAGACGTTGAGGGTTCAAGGAGGCGTAACGGGGCAAATCTGGACGAATTACATTTCAGAAGTACAAGATTTTGCGCCTGAATACAACAACGATTGGGATAAATTGGTGCAAAGCGTTCATGGCGGCATCGGTTTAGATATTGTAAATATGACACTCGATTTCAATTACGAACGCACGCTCAAAGGCTTTGGCGATAATATTACTTTTTATAATCAATCATATAATTGGAACGGGCAGCGAAACCGATTCATTGTCAAGTTAGGCGTGCGAATCGGTGGGCAGGGTTTCTAAAGGTTTTGGTATCGTAAATTTGAAAGTACTTCCTTCGCCGTCGTTACTTTCTACCCAGATTTTGCCACCGTGTTGCTTGATTACCTTTTGTACAAAAGCCAAACCTATACCTGTGCCTTCGTATTCGCTACGATTGTGTAGTCGCTTAAACATTTCAAAAATAGAGTTTTGGTACTCTTTATCTATTCCTATACCATTATCTGATATTTTAAACAGATAATCATCTTTCCTGTCTTCATAAGTAACTTCAATGCTAGGCTTAGGATTTTCGTTGTATTTAACACCGTTTTCGATTAGGTTTTTGAAAACAGAATACATCTTTATAGAATCGGCAGAAATAGGCGGCAGGGTAGAAAGTATGACTGTTGCATTTTTTTCTTCTAATGTTTTTTCGATAGCTTTTATCACATTGTGAACAACTTCGTTCGTATCTATTAGCTGCTTATCTATTTGCCCTTCTGATAAACGTGAAAATTCTAAAACATCAACAATCAAACTATTCATTTGCTTTGCCCCCATAATGATAAAATCTAGATAGTTTCGGGTTTCATCAGTGAGGTGTTTTGAAATTTTTCGCTGAAGCAGTGCCGAAAAACTTGAAATATTCCGAAGCGGTTCTTTGAGGTCGTGCGAAGCAATATAAGCAAACCGCTCCAGTTCTTGATTGGACTCTTGGAGTTCGAGGTTCGTCTCTGCTAGTTCAAGGGTACGTTTATTCACTTCTTCTTCCAATATTTTATTGTAGCGTTGTTTTTGTTTATTGGATTGAGAGAGCCAGAAGGCAAACCCACCCAATAAAAGCAGGCTCAAGCCCAAAAGCGATACCTAAAATAGTTCTGCGCTGAATGGTCAATTTACTCTCTGCTTGTTTGAGTTTTAGTCGTTCGTTTTCGGCATCTTTTTCCGAAACATAAAACTCCGTTTCGAGTTCTACTATTCGTTTTGTTTTTTCGATATTTAAAACGCTATCCTGTAAGTTTTGTAAAATCTTTTGGTATTGATACGCCGTTTTAAAATCTCCAGCTTCCGCAGCATTTTCAGACAAAAGAAGGTACAAATCATCCAAAAAAGCCCGATAATTAATTGCTTTTACTATTTCTAAACTTTGTTGGGCATTCTCAAAAGCATCCGAATAAAATCGAAGTGCTTGTTGAGATTGAGCGATATAATACAAAGTTTGGGCAAAATCACTTTTACTACCTATTTCTTGAAAAAGCAATAAGGCAGCCTGATGATGTTTTAAAGCTATCTCGGATTTATTTTGTTTGGCATTTAAGGTGCCCAATAGATTATAAAATTCGGCAATTTGTTTTTTGCTATTTAGCTTTTTAGCGGATTTAAATCCTTTATTTATAGTTTGATTCGCAATGGAGTATTTTTGAGTTTCAATTTGTATTTTACTTAAAGTAATCAACGCATCGGTTTCATAAAGCTCTATTTCCGCACTTTTATACAAATCAATTACCTTTTTTACATTTAATGTAGCTTGTTCGTATTCCTTCAGTTCCAGTTGCACATCTGCTATTTGGTGATATGCCCACGCTTCATCGAAGTTGTTTTCAAAATTTTTAACAATTTGGAGATACTGCATATAGTAAATCAAAGCAGAATCATATTCGCCCATTGTTTGGTGCAAACTTCCGATATTGGTAATGCTGAGACCATATTCGTAATCCGTAGATTTATATTTCGATTCTTTAAGGCTACTTCTAAAAAGCCTCATCGCTTCATCATAATCGCCCATCGCACTTTTCACTACACCCTTATTATGATTGGTCACTTGCGCTCCGCCCGTGTCATATTTTATATCCAAAAGGTATGCTTCTTCCAAATATTTTAAGCCCTTTCGGTACTCTGCCATATCAGAGTAGGTCATGCCGATTTTATTCAAAATATCACTCACACTAGCATAATCATTAACCTGCTTAGAAAGGGAAAGTGCTTCCTCTAGCAATGTAATAGCTTTTTTATTGTCGCCTAAGTAAGCATAGGAATCCCCTTGGTGGCTCAGCGAAAAAATCATTCCCGTTGTGTCGTCTAACGCTTGGTATATGGGATAGTCTTTTTTTAAATATTTCAAAGCCTCATTGTACCGAGATTGATAATACCTGCAATACGCCAAACACGAATAAGCATAGGCTATATAGTATTTGTTTGAAGCTGCTTTAGCTAGTTTTAAGGCTTTTGTGGCATATTCAAATCCTTGATTGGGATTAGTAAAAACGGCTTCGTCGGAGAGTTGGGTGTAAATATCAGCCTGAATGACTTTAGTAGAAGCAGTATCCAATTGTTTGAGTAAATCCTTTATGGCATCGTTTTGAGCCATTGTAGAACTCAATGATGTTCCTATCAAAAGGATTATCAAAAAAATAGCTTTTTTTGACATGGATACTTTTATTGTAATATAAGTTTGCGCTTGATAGTAGATAACTTTTGCAAAGTTACAAATTTAACTATCTTTAAACTATGATTAAAATGGTAATTATCCTTAATGTGACATTCTTTTTAAAGAAGAGTGAAGCATAAATATTATACGCTAAACTTTAAAAAATGAAAAAAGAACAAGCGATTGAATTACTTCACAAAATGGTGAAAAGCGAAAGTCTGCGTCGGCATTGCCTCAGCGTAGGACTTGTCATGGAGGCGTATGCCCGAAAATTCAATGAAGACGAAGAGGAATGGTTCGTCACAGGTATTCTGCATGACGCTGATTACGAGCAATACCCAAATGAACATCCAAATATTATCGTACAACAATTGGAAGAATTGGGACTAAAAAAGATGGCACACGCCATATCAGCCCATTATACCAAATGGAACGTTCCTTATGAAACCTTATTGGATAAAGCCCTTTTGGCTTGCGACGAACTCACGGGTTTTATTGTAGCCGTTTCACTCATGCGCCCTACTCGTCTTGAAGGCATGAAAGTAAAATCTGTTAAAAAACGCCTAAAATCTAAATCCTTTGCGGCAGGTGTTGAGCGAGATGAAGTATATCAAGGAGTAGAATTGCTGGGCATTTCAATAGACGAACACATTCAGTTTATTATTGATGCGCTATATGAAAATCGTGAAATTCTGAATTTGGAAGGATAAATAATTGAAATGACATTTCTGTAACTCATATATAAAATGGTCAATTTCGCTGTTTTTAGTGGCTATATTATTTTGAGGTCTTTCGAAAAGTTTAATGCACAAGATATATGGCTGCCTCAAGTTGTTTGTTGGGTATTTTTAGTAATTGAAATAATTTTACACCTTTTTGTTTATCCTAAAAAAGTATCATAGGATTTTTTTGACCATAAAAAAACCTATTCGTTATCTTATGTCGATGCCTCGCTGCCGACTAATTTCAAAAATAAACAGCCCAAAAACCAAGACATATTCTAGCACCACAACCCCAATATTTTCTCGAAACGGCTCATAGCCATAGTTGATATACGTCAAAAATATCAGCCCTGACCACGCCACAGGATACCGAAAACGAGTAAGTGCGGCAAATGCTACCATAGAAGTAATGTACCACGGATGCACCGTAGTAGAAAGAAAATAGAAAATAGTGAGCGCAAAAAGCATATTTTGTGGTAAAAAACGAAAACCTTTTTCTTGAACCCGAAAAGCCAAAACAAAAACGCTAATAGCCACCGTCAAAGCCAACCATGGACTTAAATAGGCAATTATATTGTAACCTTCTATCTGAAACCCCACCCATCGAAGCAAATAATAAATACTTCCATTGTATTCAAAACTACGAAAATACAAGCCAATACTTTCGCTGATATTCAGTAGGAAGTCTTTGTTGAGGAGTGGTGAAAAAAGCAAAATTACTGCAACTCCCACCACCAAATAATACCGAATACTTTTCCATTTCAATCGTTTAATCAAAAAAGGTAAAAACATCAACGGCAATAATTTAGCGGCAATAGCCACGCTCATAGCTGCCGCAGAACTCGCCCAACGCTGACGAACGAGCAGCCAAACTGCCAATAATGAACCGAAAATCAGCACACCTTCAAAATGAATATTACCCACTATTTCCAAAATTACCACAGGATTGAGCGCATAGATTAACACGTTTCGTTGAGGTAAATTGAAATGCTGTAATAGCTTTATTATCAATAGAATAGAACCAATTTCGCAAAAAAGCAAAACCAACTTCATAATAATAACGCTACCTAAAACGCTATTCGGAAAAAGAAAAGTCGCTAACCAAAACACGCCTTGCAATACAGGCGGATAAACGGTAAAGTAATTTTTAGAATTAAGATGTTGGTATAAATCAGGAGTTAGAAAATCGCTATACAAGCCATTCTTCATATAATAAGATGGCAATTCTAAAAAAGGATGAAGCCCATGATGGAGCAAGCGACCATCCCAAATAAATCGGTAAAAATCATCTGATAAAGTAGGCAAGGCAAACACTAAAATCACTCGAATAGCAATTCCAATAATAAGTAAGAATTTATAATTACTTAAAAATGAAGGAGCTGTATTGTTTTTTGCTTTGAATGTCAAATAAAGGTAAACCCCAAACGCTACTCCAAACAACGACAAAAGTTGAATAGAATCCGCTCTCTCGGTAAAATAACCAACTCCACATAGCGCAGCGATATAAATGACAATGTATAAAAGCATTGAGTTTTGTTTATAATTGTTTGTCCTTGAAATATAGCGAAGTGCAAATCTTGTGATTTATTTTCATTGCAAAGCATCCAAAAATAAAAGTTTTATCATTAATGACCTTTCTTATGTTTAGATTAAATCTAAATAATTACATTTGCAACTGTATTTATTAAGACTTAATCTAAATACGGTAATTTCGCACGCTATTCACGAAACAACGAAAAAAAACGCTGTTGAAATTTTTAAACCATACAAAACGAAAAGAACCTATTTTTTGTATGGTTTTAAATGTTGAAATTAAAAAAAGAAGGATTATGTATTCAATGCTAATGAAATTGAGCTTTGCATTATTATTGGCTTTTATCATGTTTGAAAATGTCTATGCGCAAAATGCGACCATAGAAGGCTATGTATTCAACGCAGCGAGTCAGCCTATTTCCGAAGCAACGGTACTCATAGAAAGCAATGGCAAATTTGAAACAACTAATGGAAAAGGTTATTTCAAATTTCAAAACCTAAGAGAGGGCAACTATACTTTAACCTTTTTTGCAACGGATTATAAGACCCAAACGCAAACCTTCTTCCTAAAACCTGACGAAAACAAAGCACTTCAAATCCAAATCCAAAATTTAGAAATTGATTTAAATGCAATTACGGTAAGCTCCAATACGAGAGACAATTACGGACTTCAAAAACTCAATAACGTAGAATGACTTGCCATCTATGCCGCCAAAAAATCGGAAGTTATTCGATTGGATAATTTGGTCTCTAATCCTGCTACCAACAACGCTAGGCAAGTTTATAAAAGCATTGCAGGGCTGAATATTTGGGAAAGTGACGGCGCAGGATTGCAATTGAGTATTGGCGCAAGAGGGCTTGACCCCAACCGAACCTCTAATTTTAATACTCGCCAAAACGGCTACGACATCAGCGCAGACGCTCTCGGCTATCCCGAAAGTTACTACACACCTCCAACGCAAGCCCTTGACCGCATCGAAATCGTTCGAGGAGCGGCATCTTTACAATACGGCCCGCAGTTTGGTGGCTTGCTCAATTTTGTATTTAAAAAAGGCGCAAACGAGCCATTTAAGTTCGTTTCCGAAAATTCCGTTGGCTCGTTTGGGCTGGTCAATACGTTCAATAGTATAGGCGGCAGCACCAAAAATGGCTTAAATTATTATGGCTTCATACAATACAAACAAGGCGACGGCTGGCGAGAAAATGCACAATTCGACCAAAAAACGGGCTATGCTAGCATTCACAAAACCTTCAACGATAAATTTGGAATAGGGCTAGAATATACCCACATGGACTATTTGGCGCAGCAAGCGGGCGGTTTGCAAGATTTTGAATTTCAACAAAATCCGCAGCAATCCAAACGAGCAAGAAACTGGTTCAAAGTAGATTGGAACTTGGCGGCTTTGAAACTTGACTATCAATTTTCGGAGCGCACCAAACTCAATAACCGAAGTTTTTTCCTATCCGCAGCCCGTCAAGCGTTGGGCGAATTGGGACCCATTAATCGCCCCGACCCACTCCGAGAGCGAGACTTAATTCGAGGCACTTACACCAATTTTGGCAACGAAACCCGACTGATACACCGCTATTCGATACAGAACCAAATCACGACTTTTCTGATAGGAGCGAGGTACTATCAAGGCTTCACGACCAATCAGCAAGGCGAAGCGAGCGACGGCTCAGATGCTGATTTTACATTCACCAATCCCAATGATTTAGAACGCTCGGATTATGTTTTTCCGAGTAGGAATATTTCCGTGTTTGCTGAAAATTTATTTAATATCAATGAAAAATGGAGCATTACGCCCGGCATTCGATTTGAATATATTCGCACGGCTTCCGATGGTTTTTACAAAGAAAGAGTGTTTTCGGGCGGTCAAGTGATATTCGAGCAAACCTTTGAAGATGCCAAAGAAAACGAACGTTCATTGGCTTTAGTTGGGCTAGGCGTTGGTCACAAACTCAACGACAACCTCGAACTTTACGGCAATTTTTCACAAAACTATCGCTCTATTAATTTTAGCGATTTGGCGGTTGTCAATCCAAATTTAATTGTGGATAGTTTGCTCAAAGACGAGCGAGGATTTAATATCGACATGGGCATTCGGGGCGGAATACTGGATGATGCCATTCGATTAGACATGAGTTTGTTCTTTTTGAGTTATAAAAATAGGATTGGCGTTGGCGAAATCATTGTAGCCGACCCACAAGTAGTAGAAAAATCGGTGGCATTTCGCACCAATATTGGCAATGCTCGCATATTGGGTTTGGAAGCATACATCGAGGCGGATATTTTGAAATTATTAAAAAAATCATCCCCTAATTTTAAAGCACATATATTTACAAATTTTAGTGTATTGCACGGAAAATATACTTCTGGACGCACCGATTTTGTTGGCAATCAAGTAGAACTTATTCCGCCTTTTAGCATCAAAACGGGTGTGAATTTCGGTTACAAACAACTAAAACTAGCGTATCAATTTGCCTTCACCGCACAGCATTTTACCGATGCCACCAACGCTACTTTAGTTACCGATGCTACCCGTGGCATCATTCCGTCTTATAGCGTACAAGACCTTTCGTTGAGTTACGATATTAAAATGTTTCGCTTCCAAACTGGCGTAAATAACCTCACGAATGAAATGTATTTCACCCGAAGAGCCGCAGCTTATCCCGGGCCAGGTATTATTCCTTCCGATGGTCGAAATGTTTATTTTTCGGTGAGAGTAGCGTTGTAGGCGAATAAATACAAGATTAAAATATCATAAATATTCAGAGCGAAAACAGAAGGCGCATTTTCGGGAGCGTTGTTCTAGTCCCTTAATCCTTTACCTTCTAATATATTAGGCATATACGTATCAATCCTTGCTGTTCGAGTTTTTGATTGTTTGGCTTTTGAAAAGTAGAGCAAATACCCTCTTTGCCTTCCGGGAGTTAAAGCCTCGAAAGCAGCTTTGAAATTAGGATTTTCTTTAAACTTCAACTGGAGTTCCTCGGGCATACTGAATGCTGAGGTTTTTTTCATTTTTACTTCTATGCCCGCTTTTTCGACTTCAATAGCTTCAAAGATGTAAGCCTTAATAGTGACTTCAAGTTCTCGAATTTCTTCAATATTAGTAAATCGGATTTGGCGAGCAGCTTGCACGTTTTCTGTTTGTTGTATTAAAATATTATCGGTATCCATGAGCACCGCCCCTTTGTGGAATAAAAGTGCGCAATAACTTTTAAATCCATGAATTAAAACAATGTTGTTGTTTTGAAACGTATAACAAGGGTGCATCCATTTAAACTCTTCAGTCAATCCGCAGTCAAGTACGATAGACCTCAGTAATCTCATTTCTTCTTGCCATTTTCTGGCTTTATCTAAAAATAAATTAACCTTCGGATTCATATTATTTATTTTACTTGTTTCTGAATAAGCCTTCTTTCGGAAGGTCTTGAATACCAAGAGATAACAGTGAGAATAAGAAGCAATACTGGGCCAAAAAGTGTGGAGGCTTCATCTCCAATGGCTAGATGCGAAATAATCGCACCAGACATTACAAAGAAAAAAACCAGCATAAGCCCATTCTTTTAGAAGCGGATATTTAGGAATCAGAATAGCTACTACTCCCAAAAGTTTCCATACACCAAGTATAGTCATCAGATAAATCGGATAACCCAAATTGGTAAAATTTGCAATCTCCTCATCCATTTTAATCAACTGTACGATTGCCGTTGATACCATTCCTAAAGCAAGCCAAATAGTAGCTACCCAAAAAATGATTTTATTTCTTTTTGTCATAAGTTTTTATTTTTTAGCCCTTTAGTTGGCTGACTATTTCTTGCAATTTGTTATGAGCCATATTGATACCGAACACAAAAGGCAGTTTTAGAATTTGGTCTCTATCTGCGACGGATTTATAAACCACCTGCATACTGAGTTTGCTGGTGGTATTGGTCAGTTCTTCAAATTCCAAAAATTCCAATTGAGCGGGAAACGAAGTATTTTCCATTTCAAATGTTCGGATGATTTTTTGATTCGGAACAAGCTCATGAATAACCCCACTGGATTGCAACACCACACGCCCATTTTTATCTGTTGTTTCAAATTGGTAAGCACCGTGTTTTTTACTTTCAAGTTTAAGCACTTTTGTTCCCATCCATTGCTCCACTATTTGGGGTTCGATGTATGCCTTGAAAAGTAAGGCCACTGGCAAGTCAAACTCCCTTGTAATTGTTATTTCTTGTTTACCTGCTTCGGCATTGACTTTCGTTTTTTGCTTCATAGCGACCTATTTTGTAGTTTCCTGATTTTTCATAATACGTTCTAATTTATCGAATCGCTCGTCCCACATTTGTCGAAACGGCTCTATCCAGTCGGCAATTTCTTTCATCCCTTCAGGATTTACCTGATAGTAAATCTGCCTGCCTTTTTGTTCAGCTTCAAGTATTTCGCACTCCGCAAGTATCTGAATGTGTTTAGAGATAGTTTGTCTTGATGAATTGAAATTTTCGGCAATGGCAGTCGGTGTCATAGCATTAGCAGCCAACAAGGTGATAATCGCTCGTCGAGTAGGGTCGGCTATGGCTTGAAAAACATCTCTTCGTAATTTCATTTGTGCAGCTATTTGACTGCAAATATATATGCAATCATTTAACTGCGCAAATTATTATTCGATTTTTTTCAAAAAATTAGCAGAAGGATTTGCAAAGATTTACTTGTTGTTTTTAATAAAAAAGCAATAAAAGCACCCAGTGAAAAGTAAAGGCGATTCTTTTAGAAAAAAAAATCTCTACTCACTTCCATTTAAAAAATCTAAAAATAAACTGTAATATTACTTCGCTTTTTGAGTATTTCTAAAAAGGCTATTCAACATTAAAACTCTTATAAAATGGCAACGCTTAATCCAATTGAAATGGCAGACTGGCAAATCGCCGAAGCTGCCGAAGCCAACATGAAGACGATTTATCAAATCGGAGAAGAATTAGGATTAGAAAAAGAAGAACTTTTACCTTATGGGCATTACATCGGCAAACTGGACGGCAAACGCATTCTTGACCGACTGAAAGATGCGCCTTACGGAAAATACATTGACGTAACGGCTATCACGCCAACGCCGCTCGGCGAAGGAAAATCAACGACTACCATCGGTTTGTTGCAAGGTTTGGGCTACATTGGCAAAAAGGCATCGGCAGCTATTCGCCAGCCTTCGGGCGGGCCTACCTTCAATATCAAAGGTTCGGCAGCAGGAGGCGGATTGTCGCAATGTATTCCACTTTCGGACTTTAGTTTGGGACTCACGGGTGATATTGATGCCATTACAAATGCGCATAACTTGGCAATGGTAGCACTCACGAGTAGGATGCAACACGAATTTAACTATGGAGATAAGACGCTCGAAAAGAAAAACTTAAAGCGTTTGAATATCGATCCTCGAAATATTTCTATCGGTTGGGCAATTGATTTTTGCGCTCAGGCATTGCGAAATATGATAATTGGCATCGGTGGCAAGACTGATGGTTTTATGATGAACTCCCATTTTCAAATCACCGTTTCGTCGGAATTGATGGCAATTTTAGCTATCGCAAAAGATTTGAAGGATATGCGAGAGCGCATCGGAAAAATGATAGTAGCCTATAACAAAAGAAACCAACCCGTAACCGCAGAAGACCTCGATGTGGCTGGCGCAATGACGGCTATCATGGTAAAAACCATCATGCCGAGCTTGTTGCAAACCATCGAAGGGCAACCCGTATTCGTTCATGCTGGGCCTTTTGCGAATATTGCTATTGGTCAATCTTCCGTGACTGCGGACTATTTAGGTTTGAAATTGACGGATTATCATGTGACGGAGAGCGGCTTTGGTGCAGATATTGGTTTTGAAAAATTCTGTAATTTAAAATGCCGCTTTAGCGGCTTAAAGCCTGATTGTGCGGTAGTCGTTGTGACGGTTCGAGCATTGAAAATGCACGGTGGCGGCCCAGCGGTAAGACCAGGCAGAAAGCTAGATAAAGTATATACAGAACGCAATGTGGAGTTAGTAGAAAAAGGTATTGGAAACCTGATGGCACACATCGAAACGGTTCAAAAGGCGGGTATTTCGCCAGTAGTTTGCATCAATCATTTCTACACTGACCACGATGATGAAATCAATTTTATTCGTAAAGCGATGGAAGATATGGGCGCACGAGTTGCCGTATCTAAGCATTGGCTCGAAGGTGGAAAGGGCGCAGAAGAGCTGGCTAGAATGGTGGTAGAGGCTTGCGAAGAGCCTTCTGAATTTCGATATTTATATAATGATGATGATACGATTAAGCAAAAAATCGAAACTTTAGCCAAAGAAGTTTACGGTGCGGATGGCGTAGAATACACGACCGAAGCCAGTAAAAAAATAAGTGATTTGCAAAAAAATGAAACCTATAAGAGTATGGGCGTTTGTATGGTCAAAACGCATTTGAGCCTTTCTGATGACCCGAATGTGAAGGGCCGCCCGACGGGTTGGCGTTTGCATATTCACGATGTAATGGTGTATCAAGGCGCAGGATTTATTGTGCCGATGGCAGGCACTATTAAGCTGATGCCGGGAACGGCTTCGGACCCGAATTACCGCAGAATTGATATAGATACAGAAACAGGAAAAGTGAAAGGGTTGTTCTAATCGGTGAAGATTTTTTAGTGAGCGGATTCAAAGAAACGGCCAATATTTCTTTGAATCCGCTCGCTAAAAAAGTTGTTTTTTACACGTTATTCAGCAGGATTTTTTTGCTTTTAATAAACGAGTTTCAACTTTAGATTTTCTTCTACTACTATCTTACCTGAATTAGTCAATTCATTTTCAGAGTGCGTATTATTTTTTGCGCCCCATAGTAAAGCAACCAATTTTACACGATTATTCTTAAAGGTATTTTTTGTAATATTTACATTAATAATGCCTCTGGTGTTCAATAAAATGCCATTTTCCTCT
This sequence comes from uncultured Saprospiraceae bacterium, assembly GCA_942492005.1. Taxonomy (GTDB): domain Bacteria; phylum Bacteroidota; class Bacteroidia; order Chitinophagales; family Saprospiraceae; genus CAKZLL01. Next base: position 15,811 of record CALOED010000216.1, on the reverse strand, counting down.
TGCGCACCGCAATTTGTGAACGTACTATTAGTTACCAATAAATTACCGCCAATCGTAGATTCGTCATATCCGCCTCTATAATAATCAATCACGTTTTTTTGAATATTTTCAAATTGGCAATTGTCAATCGTTAAAAATTCTACATTATAGTCGCCTTTGTCATTGGTTTCGGCAGAGAGTTCGATGCCATTTTGGCAATTTTTCAAAGTCGAATTTTTAAAAATAATCGCATCCGCAAAAGTCTCTTTATAGGCTTTTAAGACATAATCGAAGTCGCTAATTTCGGTATTAGAAACGCTTAAATTATACAAACTAGACATATTTTCTTTTAGGTTTGAGAAAGCGTACTGCTCTTTTTTGCCCGTTAGAATAATATCTTTTACTATTAAATTGCCTTTCGGGTGCATTTCAAAAGCAGGCGTGTTCGCTGCGCCTCCATAAATGATTTGAGCCTTATTCGCTGGATTTTTGGACTGAATGGTTATTTTTTTATTGATAATCAACGAAGTATTGATATTGTAAATCCCGTCAGCTAAGGCAATAATGTCGCCATCGTTAGCCGCTCCAATCTTTGTTGCCAGTTCGCCTTCTGCTGATACGGTAATCGTTTGCGGCTCTTGCGCTGCTTTTTCGGTAGAAAACCAAGACGGCCCATATTTCTTTTTATCCAAAATATTCGGGTCGCTTACCGTAGATTGATTAATTGCGCCCAACGAATTATTACTAGCCGTTCGAGCATTTCCCAAAAGGTCATTTTCTATGGATTCAAAATCAAAACCAGAATAGATTTCCACATCTTTCGATATTTCTTTTGGCACAAAAAGATATTCGTTCACCGCCGTTACACCAAAACCAGTTGGCGTTAAGCCATCTACTGCTGCAAAAGCAACACCTTGATTATTAATCAAATTACTTTTAAAGGTGATTTTATCTATTTTGTCATGTGCTACGATAGGCGAAGTGTCGCCCGTTTCGATATAAATCAAATTATTCGCCACTATGGTTCTAATCGGCACTGCTGACCTAATTTCAGATAATGGCAATACGTCTTTTTGGCTGATATTAGTCCCAACGCCAAATTGCCACGGCGACTTGCAGTTAATCCAAGTATTGTGAGCCACTACCACATCCGTTACTTGATTATATCTATTCAATGGCGATTTTGGAATACCATTCATCACCGCCAAAGGACTTCTGAAACTCTCCCCTTTTAAGTTGTAGAAATAGTTATTCGTTACCCAATGCCCTGTATTGATAAGGCGAACGCCACCGACGTTATTATTTTCATCGCCAATGAAATAATTACCGTCAATCGTGCAGTAGTTACCGTGTCTCGTCACCAGCGAACCTTCGCATTTATAAAAAACATTATTTCTAAACTCATTAAAATTAGTCTTACTAGAAATGACTTCTACCTCTCCATTACACCTATCAAACAGGTTGTCAGCAATCAAAGTATTGCTAGGAGACATTGAAGTATAACTGTCTCCAATTTGAATAGTTTCTGCCTTTGGGCCACCTTTTCGAGGTCTAGGGCCGAAGTAGTTATTCGTAATCTGATGATAGTTTTTAATGTTTTGATTGCCTTTAATATCCACTCTAAGCGTAGGCCCTTCATTGGATTTTCCAGCAAGGTAGGAATGGTCTAGTTGATTGTGTCTGCCCCAAAACTCTACCCAATGGTCTTTTTTGTCTCGTCTTAATTGGTTGTAATCTTCTATTACACAATTCGTTACACGGCAATGACTAGCAAATTGGTCATCTAATCTAAAGGCAATAACGGCTTGAGATGGCGTAAAACCATTTCTAAAATACAAGTCATGTACTTCTAAGTACGTTCCTCCAAATTTCAAATCGGATTTACCTTCTATAAAAACTTCTCCTGCGGTTTCTGCTTTTATAACAATAGGTTTATCCTTTGTGCCTTCTCCTGTGAATTTGATTTCGACATCTTTCCAAATGCCATTGGCGAGAATGATTTGAGTGCCAGGTTTTGCCGTTTCTATTGCTTTTTGCAATTCTTCATTGGTTTTTACCATCTGTCCTTTCTGATTGGACATATCTTGGCAAGCCCAAAAGCAAAAGATTAGGCTAAAGAAAAATAACTTTTTCATTGGTTTGATTTGTTTAAATAATTAAATTGATACATTTCATAAAAATACGACTTCTTTCGTTTTTTGCGAAATGCCTAACATTATTCATATTTCTGTTTTGGCTAAACAAATCTGTGTTTTTAAAGAAAAAACGATTAAAGAACCTGAAAAAATAACGGGGTCTTTGATTTTTGCTAACTTAAAAAAAACTAAAAAGGGGTAAAGGATGTAAAACTTGCTTGCGAGAATAGCGGCTACTCCAAAAGGTATTTTTGCATTCCCGAAGTGTATTTCACTTTCATTGCGCCATTATCATCATATATAAATAGAGCTTCGATGTTCGCTTCTTTTTCGGCAAGCTCAAAGGCTTTTTCTAGTCCCATTGCCATAAATCCGGTTGCGAAAGCATCTGCCGACATACAATCATCCATAATGACGGAAGCACTCAAAAGGCTATTCATTTCAGAATACCCCGTTTGTGGGTTGATGGTGTGCGCATATTTTTTGCCATTCACTTCATAGAAATTGCGATAATTGCCCGAAGTAGCAATGGCTTTTCCATCGAGTTGAATAATAGCTTGAAAATCGCTTCGAGGATTTGCCTCTGCGTCGGGCGTAACGATTCCGAGTGTCCAAACCTTGCCTTGAGCGTTTACGCCATTGGTTTTTGTCTCGCCGCCAATCTCTACCATATAGTTATTAATGCCTTTATTTTGGAGCATTTCGCACATTTTATCCACAGCGTAGCCCTTCGCCAATGCACTAAAATCAAGTTGAACTTTTGGGTTTTTCTTTTTATAAAAATGAGTTTTGCCTTCCTCACCCGTTTCTAATATGGTTTTATTAAAGCCAACATAAGTGAGCATTTCTTTGATTTTGGCATCGTCGGCGTGTTCCACTTTTAGCTTCTCTTTTCCAAATCCCCAATAACTGACCAAGGGCATCACCGTTGGGTCAAAGAGGCCATTCGTTTTAGCAAATACCGTTTTGGCTTTGGCGTAATTGATTTCAAAATGATTAGCAGAGCCTTTAGGAATGGCAATACTTTCGGTGGTATTGTATTGAGAAATGAGCGATGTGGGGTCGTAGGTATTTACTTGGCTATTAATTTCTTTCAATAGCGAATCGACAGCACCTTGTATCACTTCCTCGGAGCTATAAATAATAGAATAAGTCGTTCCCATTGTTTCGCCTCTCAGCGTTGAATAGGTGGCTGTTTCCGAATTTTCATTGGCTGCGGGTTGGCAAGCCGCTAGTAAAATACTGAATAATAAAAAGTGAAATTTTTTCATAAGATATTATAATTCTTTCAGACAATCGTTGAGCGCATCCTGCCAATGCGGAATGTCTAAATCAAAGACTGTTTTTATTTTATTTTTATTTAAAACACTAAAATGGGGGCGAGGTGCAGGAGTTGGATAATCTTTACTTTCGATGGGCGTAAGCTGCATTTTAATATTTTTAATATCAAAAATAGCCTTTGCGAAATCGTACCAGCTCGTCACGCCTTCATTGCTATAATGAAAAACGCCGCGGAAGGTTGAAAAGTCATCTGTTTCGGTTGTTTTTTTAATGATTTTTAAAATCGCCACTGCCAAATCACGGGCGTAAGTAGGCGTTCCGATTTGGTCGAATACGACGTTGAGCGCATTGCGGCTTTGGCTTAGGCGGAGCATGGTTTTTACAAAATTGTTCCCAAAACTCGAATATACCCACGAAGTACGAATGATAATCGTTTTTTGGCAAAGTTTCAATGCTTTGGATTCTCCGTAGTGTTTGGTGATGGCATACACGCTTTTGGGGCGAGTTTCGTCCGTTTCTACATAAGGGCGATTGATGTTGGTATGATACACATAATCGGTAGAAAGATGAATAAAGGTGGCATTTGCTTTTTGGCAGACGTTCGCCAAGTTCACTACGGCTTTAGAATTGATTAGCCCTGCTAGTTCTTTTTCGGTTTCTGCCTTATCTACTGCCGTATATGCCGCACAATTGATGCAATAAGCAACGGAATGAGCCGCAAAAAATGCTTCAACGGCAGCGTTATCCGTGATGTCTAAGGTGTCTTTGTCTGTAAAAATATATTCAAATTCAGTTGGTTGCTGCGCCAATCTTTGCAATTCTTGACCAACTTGACCGCTTGCGCCTGTTACGAGGATTTTCATGGAAATGGAAAGTTAAGAGTAGGCAGTCAATCGGTTGGCAGTAGGCAGTCTTTAAGAAAAAATAGTATTAAATCTCTGGCGACTGTTTTTGCTAAAATAATTGGCTTTCCTACTTAAAAGCACCTAAAAATATTTTACTTCACTCAATAAATGGTTGCCAAAAGTAGGCAAATTCTTATCTTTTTCTGAAAGGGTTAAGCCCGAAGCGTTGATTCTCCAATTGATGTTCAGTTGCGTATCATCAAATCGGAAACCACCTTCGTGAGCTTTGGAATAAAAATTATCACATTTATAAAAAAACTCTGCTTCTTGGCTCAATACCACAAAACCATGTGCAAAGCCTCTCGGTACAAATAATTGCCGCTTGTTCTCCGCCGATAATTCTACCGAAAAATGCTGTCCATAAGTCGGCGAACCTTCTCGGATATCTACCGCTACATCCAAAACCGCCCCCGAAACAACACGTACCAGCTTTGCTTGCGCAAATTCGCCTGTTTGGTAATGCAAGCCTCGCAGCACGCCTTTCGAGGATTTGGATTGATTGTCTTGCACAAACACATTATTTATCCCAGCTTCTTTGAATACATTATAATTATAGCATTCATAAAAATAACCACGAGAATCTCCAAAGACTTTCGGCTCAAATATTTTCAAATCTGGAATAGGTGTATTTAGGAAAGGCATACGTCGTTAAATTTTGAACAAATTGTAATGGTTGGCAAAGTAATAGTAAATTCTTTATTTATTCAATTTTATAGAAGGTAATGATGGAATTTGGTGAAGCGTAAGCTATGATGTATGATTTGTCAAAAAAAAACATTAATCCAAACCCAAGACTAACCGAACGCTATAAATATTTCCATTCAGCCCTGTTTGCAGCTCATAATTATTAGGATAATACACCGAAAGCCGCTCTTTCAGGTTGGATAAACCAACGCCATGAGATTGGATTTTTCGATTTTTGCGCTTGGGATGCACCGAGTTTTGAATAGTGAAAATAATCTGCGGCCCATCTATTTTCAAAAAACTCTTGACCCAGCCTTTGTCGCTATCCGTGACATTTCCATGCTTGATGGCATTTTCTAAAAAGGGCTGAATGAGCATTGGCGCAATTTCGATATGCGATAATTGGCTAGGCGTAGCTTCAAAATCGAATGAGATATTGATTTCGTCTAAGTAAATGGTTTTTAGAAAACTCAAATAGTTATGGATAAAATCAATCTCATATTGTAAATAAATATAATCCTCCTTGCCTTTGCCGAGCAAATAGCTCATCAAATCGGACAACCTGAGGATGGCATAATCAATTTTATCATGTTGCAGTAGGGCTAAATTATAAACGCCGCTCAAGGAATTGATAAGAAAATGTGGGTCGGATTGAGCTTTTAAAAAACGGATTTTAGCATCTCGCAATTCTACTTCTTTCACTTTTAAGCGCAATTGGGCTTGCTGTGCTAAGGCTTCTTCTTTCAATATTTTGATTTTGAGTTGTTGTTTTTCTACCCAATCTTCCACTAAATTTAAACTGGATGTTATGACGAATACGCCAATACTACCAATCGTCATTCCTAGATGGTAGGAAAAAGAAAAACCGCCATTTTTGCTAATAAAGCCGCCATTAATAAAGGCATTTAAGGCTTTTTGGCTGAGTACAGGGTCGTATATCCATGGGAAATAATTTTCCAAAGTTTCGGGTTTTGACATAAATTCATCTATCTGAAATCTCGAAAAAAGATTGATTGCGAGTAATATCAAAACGCCAATGGTGTATTTAATGTGTTGTTGTTTGGAAAAAAAACGAGGATAAAGCCAGTATAAATTGATGTAAACTAAGAGGGCAAAAGGAATGCAATGTAGGAGCGTTCTGGTAAAAGTATAAGAAAAATACCCCGTTAGTGTGGCACTGGTGCTGATACTATCAAAGATGATGAACAAGAGCCAAAATATCAAATTAGCCGCAATGACGGCTTGACGTTTGGATAATGGGAAGTTGGATATGTCTGGAATGGAAGTAGCTGGTTGCACAAAAAAATGGTTCTTGTGATTCAAATTTAAAATATAAAGTTACTATACAATACTTCGTTGCTGGCCATTACATGATTAGGAACATTCGCAAGCATTATACTTACGGCTTTAATGCTAACGAAAACTTATCCGTTTTGTGCTTTTTGCGTTGCTATTCATAGCGTGAATATTTTGTTGTTTATACTAATCGTTAGAAATTTAAAGATTTCCATTTCAAGATTTACGAGTCAACTATTTAGCGGAATAGCTTATTTGTTTACAGGACAATCGCAGTATCCTCGTTTGGCGAAATGGCGGTTGGTAGGTTTAGGCTTTGTGGCGGTTTTGTCGTTGGCTATTTACCAACGCATCACGATTGAGCAACAAATTAGCCCGCTGTATTTCTCGACGGCCCAACCAACTAAAGATTTATTTGCTAAATTCTTTGACCAAGATGTGATGGATATTCCATTTTCGGCAGAAGATGCCACGCTCGGCAATGAAAATGCGCCTGTTCAGATGTTGATTTTTAGCGATTTTGAATGCCCATTTTGTGCTTCATTCGCTGAAGAAGCCAAAAAATGGGCAACGGAATATCCCGATAAAATCCGAATTATTTTTAAACATTACCCCTTGAGTAGCACTTGCAATGAGGCAATGCAAGACGATATGCACCCGAATGCTTGCAAAGCCGCAGTAGCCGCACAGGCTGCGCATCGGCAAGGGAAGTTTTGGGCATTCCATGATAAACTTTTTGAAAGCGACCTAGCGGATGTTGATTACATCGGATGGGCAAATGAGATGGGTTTGGATGTGGCGCAGTTTGGAAAAGATTTATTTGATGAAACGGTTAGCCAAAAAGTCAAAAATGACATTGCTTTAGCCAATCATTTAGAAATAGGCGGCACACCTTCGGTTATTATCAATGGTAGAAAAGTAGCAGATGTGCAGCCGCAGAATATTCAATTGCTGATTAATGAGTTATTGAAACAGTAATTATTTATCAAAAAAGTTCATAAGTAGTCGGGCAAAATTATTTCCAACAGCAATTCCCTGTATGGAAAATCAATAGCCCGACATCTTCAGTGTGGGGATTGAAAAAATTGACAAGTTTTTGGGTTTTAACTTTTGTAAAATAACCCCGCACTAAAGATGCGGGGCAATGGATAACGCCATAATGAGAATGGCTGATATGTTCAGGTACTTACTACTATACAAAATAAAAAAACCTGTCTGCCGACAGGTTAAAAAAATGTATAGTAATATGAAAAAAGTTATTATAATTTAGCATTATCGAAACGCCTTTTTAAGGAGGTAGAACGTTTGTAATCCGTTTTGATTTGGCTCATTTTGATATTGAAAGTAACCAATTGATTTTTGTGAATAGCGAGTTCTTTTAAGTCTTTTAGGGTTGCTACTGCCAAATCATAGGATTTTCCAGTTTTTCTATCCAGATTAAAATATACCGCTTCCCAATGACTGGCTTCTGCATTTTCTAGGTCTTTCATTTTTGCTAAGTGTTTTCGCTCGGCTTCGGCTTTTGTGGCAGCTATTCTTTTTTCTTCTTCTAGCTTTTGTTTAAATTTTATTTCAGCGAGAGAGACCGTCTTTGGGGTGGTATTTTGAGTATTTGAGAAGCCGTCAAGGTGTTTTCTCAAGGTTAAATCTAAGCGAGGCTCGCCATTTATAAGGCGCAGGAGGTAGTCGTTTTTTTCTGCATCGGTGATATGAGAGATGAGCTTTTTATAATCTTTTGGTGTAGGAGAAGTCTTAGATAATTGTTGGCTGATACTTTGAGCAGCAGCTACTATATCAACATCAATATTAAAAAAATTAATAAATTCCTGCAAAGGTGCGCTAATCTGTTTGAGTTGAGGTGGCACAGGTGGGGTTTTGAGTGTATCTATATCATCGTCATTATAATCATCTTCGTCCTCATCTTCATCGTAATAGCCTTGGTCTTCGGTATGCATCTCTGCCATTTTGAGCCAAAAAAGATACAATGCGCTATAATCTCCATTTAAAATAGCTTCTCGAATAGCCACAAAATCGGATAAGTCGTAGTCGTCTTCTTCGGGCCATTCATCGCCTTCTTCGTCCGAGAGTTCAAAGTCCATTATCAAATATCCCGAACCTCTACTCAATTCTAACCCCGCACTTCCATAAGTATCAACGCTAATATCATAAGGCGCAATCGCATCGTAATGAATCAACGACAGCGGAAATTTCAACATCAATCGCTTTGTCCCCCAATTAGAAAAGTATAAAAATACATCAAAATAGTCTCGAACTACTTTTTTCTCACTCATCGGAAAATCGCCATAAGAATAGGTAAACGTAGCACCGCTAGAGCTTGCAGTAGTTCTACTCGACCACGAACTGATTTCTGCTCGTTCTTCTCTTGTTAATGGTCGGTCAATGGTTTTGAATTTATAAACTTGATATTCGCTCATGGTATAGGATTGATTAAAATCTAATTGAAAATGAAGTTTTTATTTGCCTTTAGCTCTTGTGATGAAAGCAAAATAAAAATAATAAAGCGTTTTCTTATTTTCAATTAATCTTGATAAATTGTTATTGACTTTTTTAATTCTACTATCTTTTGTTTCAATCCATGCTTTTGTTAGTCTTTCTGGCTTGCCCCAAAAAACGGTATGGTTTTGAATCTTTTGTAAAGTCAATAACTAAGTAGTACATTTTCTAAAAATCATATAGGACAAAAACACTTCTGTAAAACTCGACAAAATCCGACAAAGTTAGACATCGCAAAAATCAAAATGAGCCATTGATGTATGGATAAAATCGTAGTACTCGAAAATGGTGAATTAATCGAAATAGGAAGGCACCTTGATTTGGTCAAAAAACAAGGTGCGTATTATCGTTTGGTCAAAAATCAGTTTTCAAAAAGTAAACCTGACAATGTATTTGAGGCTAAGATTAGACAAGGGGTTTCCCTCAAAGAATTTTTGAAAGATGAAGAAAAAGGGGAAGAAAAATCTACTTTTGAAACAGTTCGGTTATTAAAAGCAGCAGTAATTTACGGTGCTAATGCTTCTGGTAAGTCGAATGTGATTAAGGCATTTGAAGTTTTTCAGGATATGTGTGTAAATCCTGGGTTTACTATAAATCCTATAAATTATAATCCATTCAAATTTGATGAAACAACAATAAATGAAGCTACTAAATTTAAATTAAGTTTTATTGGACCTTTTAAATACAAATATCAATACTATTTATCTTTTAATAAAGCTGAAATATTATCAGAAGAACTAATTTATTATCCATTAGGACAAGCAAGAAATTTATTTAAACGAGTTAAAGATGATAAGATTGATAAAACTATTGATGGTTGCAAAGTTGGTGATGATTTAGAAATTTCTTTAGAGAACCTTTCTATGGATATACTTATTTTGCCAGCAATTGGTTTTGTTTTTCAAAATACCGTGGTTAAAAAAATTTATGATTACTTAAAAAAACAATTCCAATTTTTCAACACCATGGACTCCTCTGACTTAGAAAAATGGTATTATGAAGTTGGATATATTTTATCAAAAAGACCTCTTATTAAAGAACAATTAAAAAGGCTTATTTCTAGTGTAGATACCAAAATACAAGGTTTAGAGTTAGAAGAAAATATTCATACTCAGATTAAAAACGTTGATAAAGCCTACGAACCAATTGGCATTCATAAAATGTTCAATAGCAATCAAACGGCAAAACTACACTTCAATGAAGAATCCAGAGGAACGAATATGTTATATGTTTTAGGTGGAAAAATCTTGGAACAACTAGACAAAGGCGGAACGATGTTTATTGATGAAATAGATACGAGCTTGCATCCTCGATTAGCTAAGTTTTTAGTTTTGCTTTTTCAACATCCAAAATCAAATCCTAAAAATGCACAGCTTGTCTTCACGACACATGAAACTACTTTTTTAGATAGAAACTTATTTAGAAGAGAACAAATTTGGTTTACGGAAAAGGACGAATATGGTCAAACTGAATTGTATTCGATGCAGGATTTTGATAAAGTCCGAGAAGATACGCCTTTTGAAAAATGGTACTTAGCAGGAAAATTTGGTGGTTTGCCAGATATTAAAGAACTCGAATTTATATTTGGCGATGGCGAAGAAAACTGATTATACCATTTTGATTGTATGCGAAGGTTCAAACACAGAACCCAATTACTTCAAAGGCATCAAAGAACAAATTGCAAAGGATAATCTTTGGATTGACGATGTGGAAATAACCATTAGCCCAAAACCTCCTTTGGATGATGCTGATTTGCAAGGCCGGAACTGGATGTCTTCAAAGCAGATGTGGGGACCTGGGATGTCACGATCAAGGCGTGGACCGGCCCTGGCGAGCCGACTGTCACCAAAGGCAAAGAAACCAACCCCCCCCCCCCCCCCCCCACTCCCCCCCCACCCCCCACACCCCACCCCCCCCCCCCCCCCCCCCCCCCCCCCCCCCCATGCACCCCCCCCCCCCCCACCACCCCCCCCCCCCCCCCCCTCGCCAGTCGAACATGAACGACTGGACTCGGTCGGCCATGTCGTTGCCGTCCTTGGGTGCCAGCCCGGCAAGAATCATCGCGTTCGCGGCTTCAGTGCGAGCTGACGGCCGCACTCCTTTCACGAATTCGGCGTTGTCCGGATTTGCGAGTGAATTGCTGATCTCAGCCAAAGCCTCGCTACGAGAGGAGCAGCTGATCGTCCTGGATTCATCTCCAGAATCATCTTTGTGCACGGACAGGCTGCGCAAAGTCCGGAGTGTTCAGTTGCAGCACCTTCTGCATCGTCGTGCTCATCGATCCCTGAGCGTTGACCAGACAACACGCTTTCGGTCAGTCGCTCCGATTTACGCACGTCTTCCACGCTGTCGCCCAGAGCCTCCTTAAAGAGTTCCACGATTCTGTCGAATCCGGTTTGACTGTCGGATGAATCGTCCTCGTCGTCGTCCTTGCTCTCGTAGTCGGAGGAATCTCCGGCTTCCGGCAGTTCCAGATCGGCCGAATCGACAGACAACAGTTTGTGGTCGTCGAACTCTGCCAGAGTCGTCAGGACGTATTCGTCGACTGGATCGGACAGAACCAGGACTTCCAGATTGCGTTCGCGGAAGATTTCCAGGTTCGGATCTCGCAGTGCCGTCTGCATGTCGGCCGCCGTCACAAAGTAAATCTGCTTCTGATCTTCGACCGCTCGGTCACAGTACCCGGCGAGCGATACCAGCCCGTCTTCTGCCGTGGAATTGGTGGATTCGAATCGCAGCAGTTTCGCCAGGCGATCGCGATTGTCGAAATCTTCGCCAATGCCTTCTCGCAGGACAGCCCGAATTCACGGTAGAAACTTGGCGTATTTTTCGGCATCGTCGGTGGCAAGCGAATCCAGGTGATCGAGAACTTTCTTCGTGATCACTTTCTGCATCTTGCGGAACACCGTGTTGTCCTGCAGTGCTTCGCGCGACACATTCAGCGGCAGGTCTTCGGAATCAACGATGCCGCGCAAAAAACGCAGGTAGTCCGGAATCAGATCCCGGTTGTCGTTCTGAACCAGAATTCGTTTGGCACACAGATGCAGACCGTGTTCCGCTCGGCCGAAGCCCATCGTTCCAGATTCGCTCTCCGGACAGAACAGAATACTGTGGAACTGAAACGGCGAATCGGCCGTCAGATGCAGATGCCACATCGGCTTCTGACCGGGAAAATGAGTCAGGTACTCGTAGAAATTCTGATACTGCTCATCGGTCAGCGTGCTTTCGGTTCGACCCAGATCGGCGGCTGGTCGTTGATGTGCTCGTCATCCAGCCAGATCGGATGTGGCACAAACGTCGAATACTTTTTCACGATGTACTTCAGACGCGTGGAATCGGTGAATTCGTCGAGGCCGTCTTCAGGTGCAGACGGATCTTCTGTGCCGCGTTCGAACGGTTCCGGCGGCTCGCCAATTGTGAACGACCCGTCGCCGGTGGATTCCCAGATCCAGCCGGATGTCATCCGACCGATTTCCTGCGCTGCGCGTCCGAACTTCAACACGATCGGCCAGCATGAACGCCGAATAGAAGCCGACTCCGAACTGGCCGATCAGCGACACATCGTCGTTTCTTCTCTTCGATTCCTGCAGTTTCTGCAGAAACTCCAGCGAGCCGCTGTGAGCAATCGTGCCGAGGTTCCTCACAGTTCGTCGTGCGTCATCCCGATGCCGTTGTCACGGATGACCAGCACACGTTCGTCTTTCTTCGGTTCGACCGTGATCTTCAGGTCGCCGGCGGTCGATGGTCCTTGTCCGTCAGCGCCGCGTGACGCAGTTTGTCCAGCGCGTCGGAGGCGTTGGAAACCAGTTCGCGAATCGTGATTTCACGGTTCTGGTAGAGCGATTCCGACAGCAGGTGCAGCAGCCGGCTGATTTCGGCCTCGAATGTGAATTGTTCTTTGGTTGTCGTCGGTCATGGCGAGCGTTTCTCCGATTCAGAAAGATTCGAGTTTCAGTGGATTCTTCAGGGATGCGTCGTCGACACGTATTGTCGGCGGACGTTTTGCGCAGTGACCAGATCTTCATGGTAGACAGATGCCAGCAGTCGTCGTGTCGCCAGCCATCAAGTTCCGGAAGGTCGAACTTCTCGGGAGTCCGGACGATCACCAGAACATCCGGATCGGTGATGGCCGGTCGCGACAGTCGCTTGAGCGACCTGGCCAGAAGTCGTCCGGGTTCCATCATTGGACAATGAGCATAGGGAGGATCAAAAAAGACAAGCGTGTAGGGCAACAGATCGTCAGCCCTTTGGGGGCAAACGATGTGTAACGGACATCCGTTTTCCAGCAAACCGTCGGAAAATCGGGTGCCAACTGATCAACGTTGTCCCGCAGCGTCTGATGGACTTGGCGATCGATTCCAGAAACACGCAGGAGGCGGCTCCTCGGCTGAGCGATTCCAGCCCCATCGTGCCCACACCCGCAAAATGTCGGCGACGCGCGCCGATGGGACAATGTCGACCATGCGATCGAACACAATTTGCCGCACTCGGTCGGTATAGGGCCGAGTAGTCACTCCCTGCGGAGTCTTCAGGTGTCGCCGACGTAGCTCGCCGCCAATGATTCGAAGGCTCATAATTGATCTGGAATGCTTGTTTTTCAGGCAATTTAAACGACGAAAACCGGATTTTCGAAGCCGGAAATGTTGATTTGCGATGCAAACCAGCCTTGGCAGAGTCCGCTTCTGAGGCGGTTAATGCAAATTTGGCAGCAATGAAAACAGGTTTTTTGTTGACTTTCGTGATTGAGAGCCGTTGACATGTCCTCTGAATCCAACTCAACTGCGGCCCGAAATTGCCGCGTTTCACCAGTCTTTTTCACACTCGGTGGTCAGAGCCACCTGATCGTCCCTCCGGGAACGCTCAGGAAACCCGTGTCACCGCAAAGGAGTTATGTCGCGATGGCGAAGGACAAACCACGTTCAAAGTCTGATATCTTGAATGCCTTGCCGAAGCCACTGAACTCAACCGCAAGGAAGTCGGAGCCGTTCTGGAATCATTGGAAGAACTGATCGAACAGGATCTCACCAAAGGCTGCGGAATCTTCAGCCTGCCAGGGATGCTCAAGATTTACGTCCACAACAAGCCAGCCACGAAGGCACGCCCAGGACGAAATCCGGCAACCGGCGAAGAAATTATGATCAAAGCAAACCAGCGTCCAAAGTGGTCAAGGTGCGGGCCTTGAAGAAACTCAAGGAAATGATCTGAAATAGAATTCACACCAAGCGATGCCGTAAGCTGTTGTTTTACAATAGCTTACGGCATCAAAGTGGCGAGTTGTCCGCTTCGAAGTCGAATTACGTAATCGCCAGCCTGAGGAATCTTCGGCGATGTACGTGTTTGCGGCAGCTTGACGGTTGACAACGGGCCTCCTAGAATCTCCCGAGCGGCAGTGATGCCGGTCTGACTTCCTTGATCCCGTCTGATCAGGAGCCAGTCTCAAAGGGTGAGGTTCCAAGATGTTGGTGTTATCCAGAAAAAAGAACGAAAGCATCGTGATTAACGAGGATGTCGTCGTGACGATCGTCGAGATCCGAGGGCGACAAGGTGCGCCCTGGGATCAGGCACCCTCGACATATTCCTGTTCACCGACAGCGAAGTGCTCGACGCGATTCTGCGGGAGAAAAACCAGAAACCGCTGCCCCGGCGGATGTGTCATCTCAAGTGGAGGATGAGGCTCAGGCAGGTTGATCTGCTGTCCAATTCCCGCTCAATTCAAATTCGGCTCACGATGCAGGATGTCGTCTGCAACCGACAACTCACAGCGAGTGCGATCCGTCAATTGTTCGTGTTCGCGACGGCGGCATCCACTACAAAGTCAAACAGGGCCCCATCGTCTAGTTAGGCCTAGGACACTGGATTTTCATTCCAGCAACGGGGGTTCAAATCCCCCTGGGGTCAATTGCCTCGATCTGTGATATCAGATCGAGGTTTTTTTATGGGGGCCGAGGCACCAACTTCCTATGCCGATACCAGTGCCACGGTCATCGCGTTTTTCCTCAACCGATTTCGGCCGTCTTCGCACCGTCGCTGGAAGCCAACTGCCTTCAGCCGCTACCGTGAGTCGCACGGAGTTACTTTGTGGTCTCACAATCGCTGCCCAATCAATATCTGGCCGATCCCGACGTGCAACTCATGCTGCGCGTTGCAGCCAATGATCATGATGCATTCGAACAGCTTGTCGAACGTTCCACCAGGATCGGTTGATTGGTTTTTTCTTTCACCTTGGCCAGGATCGGTCCGCCGCCGAAGACCTCGCTCAGGACGTTTTTCTCCGCATTTACCGAGCACGCGATCGGTACACGGCACGCGCTCGATTTTCCACTGCTGTTTCGCATTGCCCGCAATCTGGCAAGCAACAAGCAACGCGGCCAGGCTCGCAAAAAAGAAGTTGAATTCACGCCTGGCGACACCGGATCGCATTTCCAGCCGGCCGAACAACTGGTCGCCGAAAGATCGGCTCTGATGCCAACTCGGCAGCTGGTGTCTCAGGAAACTCGCGACCATGTCCGAGCGGCTCTGGATGGTCTGGGAGAACGGCAGAAGATAGCCGTCTTGCTGCATAAGTTGAAGGCATGAATTATGCGGACATCGCCGACATCATGGACCTCAACGCCGTGGCCGTCAAATCGCTGCTCGCCCAAGCGCGCGGACATCTGAAGACAGCGCTGGAAAAGCATCTGTGATCCCTTCGCCGGATTGTCGCCGGCACTACTCCAACTGACCAGGTGAATGATGCCCGCCTTTCCACAAGATTCGCCGGTTGGTGACGATTCGCTGCCCGGAGCAGCTCGTGGCGTGGCTGATTCCGAGCTGGACGAAGAGCAGTCTCAGGAGATCGAACTGCTGTTGCGGAAGGATGCTGTACTGCGTCGGAAGGCAGAGGAACTCGAGCGCGCCTGGGAAATGCTCGACACACTGGAACCGGTTTCCGCCGACCATCAGTTCACGGCGCAGACGATTCAGTCGGTATTCGAACACTCCGAAAGCGGCGTCGACCGACGCAGGAGAATGTCGGCG
>CALOED010000215.1:0-41142 GCA_942492005.1 uncultured Saprospiraceae bacterium | reverse complement strand
ATATAATTTTTACCTGCTTTATGAAGCGGTCTGATGCCGTCAAAACTCATTCTAAGATGTGCAGAACTAGGTCGTTCTTTATAAAAAGCAGATAATTTATTTAATATGTTTTTTTGTGTAAAATCATCCGCCGCCAATTGGATTAAATGTTGTTCCTTGTCATTTTTAAAAACACCAACATATATTGTATTTCCCACAATTGTCGGCGGCGTAATGGTTTTCAAATCACCTAATTGTAATCTTTCACCATTTTGTAAATCGTGCTGATAAAGTTTGCCAGACCTCGTAGCTGTGTATATTTTATTATTATGAATAACCGGTGAAGAAATAGCCTCTGAATGTATTGGCTTTTGCCATTCTACTTTTCCTGTTTTTAAATCAAAACAACCCAATACAAATTGGTCTTTAGCATTTAATCCTTTCGGATAAGTAGCCACAACTTTTCCATTCGATACGGAAGGCGTAGAATACATATTTGGGGCTAAATACTTTGACCAAAGCAATTTCCCAGTATTCGCATCTATGGCATAAAGCGTACAGGATTGCGTGATAACCAATAATATTCCATTGTGATAAACGAGCGAAGAAGGCCCGCCTTCGGTAAGTCCGATGCTCCAAAGAAAATTACCCGTTTTTTCATCAAAAACATAAAGATTGCGAGAATAATATCCTGCATTCGTATAGATTTTACCATTGATGACCGTAGGCGTGTTGATTGGTCCTTTGTCTTCTTTAAAATCAATATTGAACCCATTTTCTGTTTTTTCGATATGATTTTTTTCTTTAAAATTGAGTTTCTCAATAGGAACTTCCATGAACTCTGTTAAAAAACCAGAGGCATCTCTATTCGCTCTTGCGTAATAGTCTTGAATGGCTTGTGTTCCGATATAAGTATATTTTATATTGGACTTGTGCAATCCGCCTTTTATTCTAAAATCTAGCAAATCAATATTGCGTTCATAATAAAAATGCAACACATATTGCTTGCCTGCGGGCAATAAAAATTCTACAATCCCACGCTCATTCGTATAACCCAAATAAGTCAAACTATCGCCCCTCGGATTGAGCGCAACTTGCTCATTGGCTAGAGGTTCATCATCGTAATTTTTCACCAAAATATGAACTAATGCCCTTGTACTTGTCGCTTCTACCTTATCGGAAAGGTCTTGACGAATCGTGTCATTAACAAGTGTTTCGCTAATATTGGTTGGCACAAATGGGAAGCCTGTTTTGAAATGAACATTTGGTTTATTGGGAATAGGAATGACTTTGTAACGGTCAAGTTCTTCTATTCCCAAATCGTACTTCGTATTGTTCGGCACACGAAAAAAGGCATTGCCAGAGTTCGTCGTTTTTGTGATATAGGTTTTTCCTGTTTTTTTATCAAACAGCCTAACTTCTATATTTCGTACAGGTTTTTGGTTGCGGTCGCCAATAAATATCTCCGCAATTGCATAAGCATGAGAAGGCAAATCTGTTCGAGGATTTATATTTTGATAAATACTATCCGACTCATAAGAAGGGTAATCCTTTTTTTTGACTGTAAATTTCTTTGTAATAAATGAGCGACCTTTTTCAGGAATTTTTATCGTAGCAAACGCTTCGTCTTTTTTTAGTTGCAATTCGTAAGTCATGTTTCTCAAAACACGATATTTCAACTTTCCTTGCGAATCGCTACGAAGTTCTTCTACTTCTTGGGTGTTTACGTTTTTAAGATACACCCGATTTTGGGCAAAAGGCGTGTCATCATCGTAATTCAAATGAATGTAAAGACTGACTGTTTTGGATTGCGAATAGGCGACTGAACTAATCGCCATTAAAACTAATACACATAGATTTTTCATAAGCTGGTAGTTAAATTGTTTGATACAGATAGTAAACATCGGCATCATTGTTTAGCAGTATTGAATTCTAGTGTTGTGTAAACGTTGAAGAGGCTAAATGTATTATGTATTAATATATTGGGCTTTTTTGCAAAGTCAGCATTCTAGATGATGATACACACAAATGTTGGTTGGTATAATTCTTCTTTATATTAATAATAATCACTAATATTTAATATAAAACACCACGGCATTTCGTCTTCACAAGCTGATAATGATAAATGAGAGGTATATATTGGTGATTATCCTAAATCACCATTTGACCTTATAGCCTTTTCGCACAGGTAAACCTGTATAAGGTAATATGCAACGAAAGCCAACATCTATTGCAGCACTATCTTGAGGCATAGCTGCTCGATTGCTATTTGATTCTTGCCAAGTTCCACCTTTGACTACACGATGTACGTCATATTGTTTTGCTTTTCGTCCTAATCTTATAATTTCATCATAAGCCTCTTGTTGTTTCTTTTCAGTTGGTTTGCCATAATGAAAAGTATAATTATATTTTGCTTGATAAGCATAAAATTTTGATTTCCATTCATAGTAATATTTGTTTAAGGTTTTTCCGACTTCAAGAGGCTGACCATTTTCATCAGCATCCATGTATCGAAAACTTCTCATACGCCCTAACGAATCTTTTTCTACATGATAACTATAAGGATGATAATTAGGATACATTAAAACATCTTCTTTACTCATTCGCAATCCAACTTCTAAATCAACATCATAGCCACTTTTGCGATAAACGACTTTCCAGTCTGGTTCTGGCTGATAATTCTCTTCATAACTATCAATCAGCCATTCTTTTGCACCACCTTCCATATTAATTAAACCATAATCAGCAGGAATATTTCCCATCCGTTGTTTGGTTTTATCTAATTTGATAGCATCGGGCAATTCATAATTACTTCCTTCATAATCTTTCGCATTCACTGGATAAGCATCAAAAATCATATTATTGTTGTCACGGGCATAATAGTCATAGGACTTTCTATAATCGAATGCTTTGCTCCAAGCCAATGTATAATAATTATTTCCATAAGGATGATGAGGATGTTTTTTTCCAGCGTAAGTCATAGCATTAGGACTTCGATATTGACTAGCATTAGCATATTCCCATTCTGTTTCGGTTGGTAATCGAAAACCTGTAAACAATATTCCATCGCTAAAAATGGCACTACGCTCACCATGAGGAAAAATAGTATCAAAAGCTGCATCATAAATAGGTTTACTTACATAACCTTCATATTGCTTTAATAAATAAGCCTCTGTATTAAAATTATCCTCATCTTGTTGATTTGTATTAAATTCAAGTATTCCATTTTTAATAAGAATTGTCTCATTTAATCTATCGGTTTTCCAAGCTAAATAATTTTGAATCTGTTCCCAAGTCAAACCTGTTACAGGATAGTAAGCAAAGGCAGGATGTGTCAAATAGGAATGTAAATAGGGGTCGTTGTAAGTCAAAAATTTCCCCTTATTAAGTTGCTTCGGCATGGCTTCTAGCAATACTTCTGGATAACTTTCTGAATAAACAGCATTTAACCATTTCAGATAAATGAGATAATTAATATTGGGTTCTTCCGTAGCTGACATATAAAAAGACTCCATTTCGTCATTTCCTTTTATAAAAATCATATCAGGAGGTGCAGTTTGACCGTCGATTTCAAAATTGATACTTTTCGCTACTTTGAAATAGCCCTTGTAAATGCTACAAGAAGCAACGAATAAACCAAATATCAAGAGAATAAAATGTGTATTTTTTATCATTGGATTAGTTTTTTAGCGTTGAATTGCTATTTAATTTTTCACACCAAAAAGGAATAATTACTTCCATTTTACTTTAGCACCCTTCAAAACTGGCGCACCTGTAAACGGTAAAACAGTGCGAAAACCAATATCATTAGAAAATTTATCATCTCGTAAATGTGTTATTTTTCCTCCTTTTATTACTCTATTTATATTAGAATTTAAGCGTATTTTTTGTTTCAATTTCTGTATCTCTAGTTCTTTTTTTTTGATAATCGGTGCATACGAAGGATATTTATCAACATAGTCTTTCAGCGATTTGACATAAACATTCAATTGATTTAACTGATGCTGTAATCCCTTATTTTTTGAGTATCTATCTACTTCAAATGGAATACCACTACTTCCAATTCCTATAAATCGAAAATTTATTAAATGACCAAAACTGCCTTTTCGAACATACTTACCATTTTCATCCTTTATTGCAGGATGTTCCATATTGAAACCACCATCTGCTAAAATGGCTCTCCAATCTTTATTAGCTACTTGATTAGTTTCATATCTATCTAAAACCCATTCAGCAACATCATTTTCAAACTGGATTGCACCGTAAGTAGCAGGCACTTGATTGTAATTGTTTTTAGGAATAATATTTTTAAAATTCGATGATGTCTTTTTCTCTGAAGAATTTATATAATTATCTACATTGTAATTTAGAATAGCTGTAGGAACACGTAATGTATCAATAGGAATCCTTCTATAACTTATCAATGGTAAATTCTTTTTGTTCCTTTCTCTTGGTGAGTTCAATAAAAAATGATTGTTTCCAAATGGGTGTATTTTTGGAGTAAATGGCTTTGCAGCAACGGTATAATGTTCTTTTGCATATTCCCATTCTTGGGCAGTTGGTAATCGAAAACCTGTAAACAAAATCCCATCATTTAGTACAACAGGTCGTTCTTTTTTTCTTTTACCAGCATGAGTAGAATATGAAGTATATGGAATATTCGATTTGACGGAACCTTGATAATAACCTGTTAAATAAGCAGAAGTCACAAAGTTATCTTTATCTTTTTGGTTAAAGTTTCTATTTAGAAAACCTCCTTTTATTAAAATTTCTTCATTCAACCTATCAGTTTTCCAAGCCAAATAACGTTGAATTTGTTCCCAAGTTAAGCCAATCATCGGGTAATAAGCATAATCAGGATGCGTCATATATTCATAAACAGGACAAGAAACTTTTCCATTATCTAAAATAATCGTGTCTTCCGCATTGGGTAAAGCGTTAAAGAAAACGTCTGGATAAGATTCATAAAACACGCTAATCAACCATTGAAGGTAAATCACATAATTAATATTAGGCTCTTTAGTAACTGAAATATAAACAGATTCAAAATTGCCATTTCCTGCAATAAAAACCATATCACTAGGCACAGTTTGTCCAGGCAATTGATAATTGACTTTGCTAGATAATTTATGAAAAGAAGGCGTTATTTTAAAGGAAATAGACAAAAAAGCTGTTCCAAATATTAATATAAAAATAAGTAGTATTGGTTTCATATTTTAAAAATCTAAGTACATGACAAAAAAGGCGATGCAATAAATTTTGTTCAAAGAGGTCAAAAAAAAGAGCTTTTTCGCTAAGTAGCCTTTATATTATAGGTTCTAACATCTTAAATATAAAAAAATGGCAACAAAAGCAAAAAAGCTAGATAAATATAGTGATTTACAGGCAATATTTAGGGCAAACGCATCAAAATTTTTATTTAGATTAAGTTTGTAAGTTGCTGATAATTAATAAATTAAGACTGTTAGAAATTTCTATCGACTGATGAAAAATTGAGAAATTGTTAGATTGTTCACTTTTCAAAAGTTGGATTTTGAAATTTTATTTTGTAAGAGCTTAAGTTTTAAGCTAAAAACAAATCTTTATTCGTTATTTTATAATTTACAAAATAATTTGGTGCGTTTGCCCTAGGCAATATTAGGTAACGAATTACCAATAAATGCAGCTCGTCTAAAATTTATAGTCTTGCTACTGATAGCTTTAATAAAGGTTCAAAGCGTTAATTTTAAAAAATTAGCGATAGGTTTTGATAATCCAGTGGATATTGATTCAAACCTTAGAAGAATACAACGTTTTTTTGCTTCCCCTAAAATCTCAGAACCATCTAGTACCGCACCATTTCGAATGGTGATACCAATTCCCATTCCGACAAACAAGCCTCCGAAGATAGAAATCAATAATTTGTCCTCGGTCAAAACAGAAAAATTCTCCAGTTGTATAAAAATAGCTAAAGCAACGATAGCAAAAATCGACTTGACGACAATGCGTTTCGATAACATGAAATAGCCCATCACCAAAAATGGAATACTTAGACCAATGAGTAAATAGGAAATATTAATATCCAATTTGGAATTAATAAGCAATGCAATACCTGTGACACCACCATCTAGGAAACCATTCGGCAGTAAAAAGGCTTTCAATCCAATACTTGCTAGTAGAATCCCAATAGAAATCTGCACATACTCGACAATTAGGTTTATTATTTTCATCACGTTGTTTTTGATAAAACAGAGAAGAGAGGTTTTTATTTGAATACAAACGATTAAAAATACTTTCCGAATTTAGGAACATTTTAATAAAGCGATTAGTTGTTAATTTTTCATGAAACTATTTGTAACTATCCACTCGGATGTAAATGTCTAATTTACGAGAAATCAGTAAAAAATATCTATCTTTAGAAACGTGAATATATCAAGAAAAATAGAAGAAACCCGTTAGCCACAAGTCTTCAAGTAGTAGAAATACAGAAGCTTCAGCTACTTAAAGGCTTATACTACATTCACCATCTGCTAGTTTCAGGGTTAAGCGCAGCGACTCTGAAACTAGCAGATTTTGGATTGTAATGGAATTTTTAAAGTAGGTTAGTTTTTTTAGATTTCAACTATTTGAAGACTAGAGTCGAATCAAGGCAAAATAAAAATCATAATAGTAAATTATTTTTTATTCTTATTTTTATAAAAATTATGCTAAACTTACTATTCTAAAATAACAATTAACTCAACCCTATAATGGATTACAGACTAGAAAATATGTCCGCTGATGATTTTGAAAAACTTGTAAATACTCTTTGCCAAAGAATATTAGGAAATGCTGTTGTTGATTTTTCAAAAGGTAAAGATGGTGGACGAGATGGACGTTTTACAGGAACAGCAAATGAATATCCTTCAAAAGTAAAACCGTGGAGTGGTAAATTTATCATTCAAGCAAAACATACATCAGATTATAAAGCAAGTTGTTCTGAAACAAGTTTTCATGGAAATAAAACAAGTCTTGTCAATAAGGAAATTGAACGATTAAATAAATTAATAGTTAATGACGAAATTATTGATAACTACTTAATTTTTACAAATAGAAAAGAGACAGGAAATAGAGAAGCTGCGATTGAACACATTAAGTCTGAAACGGGTTTAATTAATGTAGATATTATAGGAAAAGATAGCATTCATAGATTGCTTTCACAAAATAGAGATATTGTTAAAGAATTTGATTTAGACAAATTTACGATGCCTATTGAATTTTATGAGAAAGATATTCGAGATGTTATTATTATTTTTTATGAAACTTTACCTAAATTATCAATAAATAATAATCTTGTATTAGATAGACCACATATTGAAGTTAAAAATAAAATCAATAATCTTGATAAGGCATATTATGAGAATATCATACTTAGTGACCTTAATCGTTACAGTAATAACATTTTAAATTTTTTAGAAAACCCAATTAATGCAGAATACGCCATATTTTATGAAGAAACAGTCATTGAATTAAAGAGAGTTATTGAAACGAATAGAGAACATTTTGATGACTTTAAAAAAGTTTTTGATTTTTTAACAAAATATCTAATTGATAAAGAGCCAATTAAACTGAAAAAATACAGAAACACCATTCCTGCATTTTTTCATTTTATGTATTATCAATGTGACATAGGAAGAGAAGCATGATTACAGGACATAAATATTTAAACTTAGACGTTTCCGTTATTAATGTAAGTGCATTAATAATTGATAAACTAAAGAAAGACAATTTCTTGCAATATGAAGAGTTGCTAGGTTTTGTCGTATCTGTACTTGGCAAAAATTCAAAAGAAGTTTTTATTTATGCGCTGAATTTTTTGTTTTTAATTGATAAAATTCAATATTTTTCAGAAATAGATGCTTTTCAATGGAAGCAAAAAGAAGTAAAACGCAACAATAATAATAAAATAGAGTCCGTTCCGAAAACATCAAGTAACAGATGAAATTAAGTAAATTATATAGCAATAAATCATTTCATAATACTACTTTTCTCACGGTAAGAGGAGGATTAAATGTTGTTATTGGCGATGGGAAGGGACAACGTCATGGAAGTAATTCACATTCTTTGGGTAAAACTAAATTAGCCGAATTACTTGATTTCATGTTATTGAAAGGGGTTGATAAGAAATACTATTTCTATAAGGACAATAGAAAAGAAAAATTTGAAGGATATGAGTTTTACTTAGAAATCGTACTGAACAATGGAAAGTTTGTAACTATAAAACGAACTGTTAATGAACCAACAAAAATAGCTTTTAAATTACGAGAAAAATCATCTGACGGTTATCCATTAAATGATGATTTTGATACAAAACCTTCCTCATTTAAAAAATCTAAAGCTTACCTTAACCAATTATTAGATTTTGATTTTTGCAAAAAAACAAAAGAAGACTATCGTAGATTAGTTAGTTATTCTTTGCGTACTCAAGGTGATTATGAGCCTAAAATGAATACGATTTTTCAATTAAGAAAATTTTCTAGAAATACAGATAAGGCATGGAAACCTCTATTATTCAATCTTTTAGGATTCGATGGTAATGTTTTAAAGCAAAAATTTGAATTAGAAGAAAAAATAAAGGATAGTAATAAAACCATTAAAGCACAAGAAAGAGATTTTGATATAAAACAAGAAGATAAGGATTTATGGGTTGGTAAAATTCAAGCCGTAGAAAATGAAAAAGAAAAGCTTTCTATTGAATTAAAGAATTTAAATTTCTATCAACAAGATAAAAACACTATACAGGATTTAGTAGGTAAAATAGAAAATGAAATAGCTGAATTAAATACAGTTGCATACAATTTAGAATTTGATATAAAAAAATTAGAAGAGGCTATTCGTAATGAGTTTTCATTTGATTTAAAGAAGACTAAATCTTTATTTGAAGAAGTTGAAATTTATTTTCCCGACCAACTTTCAAAATCTTATGAGGAGTTAATCAATTTTAATCATAAAATTACGCAAGAACGAAATCAGCAAATTCGTGAAACTTTACGAATAAAAAAAGAAGAAGAGCGAAAACTGAATACTAAATTAATCGGACTTAATAAAAAAAGAGAAGAATATCGAGATTTAATACAAGACACCTCGTTATTTAAGAAATATTCTATTTATCAAAAGCAATTAATAGAAATAGAAATTGAATTAGTTGGTTTACAAAACCAGTTGAGGGCGATTGAAGCTATCGAAAATAAACGCACTCAAATAGAAGAAACATTAAAAGAAGAGTTAGATGATGTTAAACAAGAAGTGAAAAAGATTGTAGATACAACTGCTACAAACAAGTTTTATATGGCTATACGTCGTACTTTTTCAGAAATTGTTCGACAAGTTTTGAATGAAACAGCTATTATTACTATAAAACCAAATTCTAATTACAATATCGACTTTAAGCCAGAATTTCCAAATTCTGCAAAAGACGAAGGAAATACCTATTATAAAATACTCTGCGTTGCCTTTGATTTGGCAATTTTAATTAATTATAGAGATCAGTCTCATTTTCGTTTTGTTTACCATGACGATGTAATTGCAGGTGATGATAATGGTGTGAAATCTCGAATGATTGAAACTATTCGTGAAATTTGTGTAAAACATGATATTCAATACATCTTTTCTGTTGTTAAAGATAATATTCCTCCAAGTCAAGATTTATCTGAAAATATTATTTTAGAACTAGACGATAAAAGTGATGAAGGTAAATTGTTTAAAATGAGTTTTTAATTCATCTAAAAAAAACTGGCTCTTTGACAATTTTTGCCAAAAGATTGAAATTTCAATCCAATGTGGTTTTAACCCATTGTTTACCAATTAATTAAGACAATGGGTTAAAACCACATTGGACGAAAATGCAAAAATTGTCAAAGAACCAAAAAACTCCTCAGCACCACCAAGTCTTCAAATAATTAATATCTAAAAAACTCAACTGACTTGAAGGCTTAAATATATCCACCATCCGCTAGTTTCAGAGTTAAGCGCAGCGACTCTGAAATTCTTTATTCGCACGTCTTAGACGTGAACACGCTACATTATTTAACTGAAAAATCAATAAAAATACTTATCTTAAAGTCTCAAAAGTACCAGTTGGCAACAACGTTTTTAGTTTTTGACCAATGATATATTTTCCACACGTCTAAGACGTGATGAATGGAAAATTTCAGAGTCGCTGCGCTTAACTCTGAAACTAGCAGGTTAACAATTAATACGGTGAATTACTTAGGTTTGTTATCTACAACAATAGCCTGTTTACTATTGCTGAACAGTTTTTAGATACTATTGCGCATCATAGATTGCTTTTACATCATCCGTGATATTGACTTCATCATCAAAATAAAGGATTTCTGAATTTGGATGTAATAACAAACCAATACCTCTTTCTTTTACAACTTGATTGATAGCAACTTGAATTTCTTCTTTCACTTTTTGCTTAATAGAAGAAATTTTAGCATTATTTTTTTTATTAAATGCTGCATGAATTTTGTCATATTTATACTTTGCTGCGTTATAACGATTTGTTGCCTCCGTTGGCATAAGCATAAGTGCTCCTCTTATATAAGTATCAGAAAAAGGCACTTTTTTAAATTCTGAATAAGTTTGAGCATCTTCATCATTTAATGCTTTATATTCAGCCGAAGCATGCCAAGCGTCAATTTGAGCCTGAAGTTTTGTGCATTGCTCAAGAATTGCTTGTGCATCTACTACTGCTACTTTAGTTGTTACATTAGACATTATTTAAAAATTTTGATGGTTAGATAATTAATATGCCGCAAAAATAAAATACTTGCACGAATATTCCAAAGACTATACACTATGTTTCAAACTTGCGATTAAAACACTTCAAAAGGAATAAAAACCACATTTTGGAACAATGTGTATAGGATTTGAAACAATGGTGTAAGTCCGTACTACCTTTTCAAGATAGTTTTGTGGAACAATTAATTCTTTATCACTTCAATATTATTATGGAAGCATCAACTAATCACATTCAGCAGGTGACACCGTTAGCCACAAGTCTTCAAGTAGTAGAAATACAGAAGCTTCAGCTACTTAAAGGCTTATACTACATTTACCATCTGCTAGTTTCAGAGTTAAGTGCAGCGACTCTGAAATTCTTTATCCGCACGTCTTAGACCTGTCTGCCGACAAGCAGACGTAAATAGTTCTTATTCAACAAAAAAGCAACACACCTTCCCATTCCCATTTTATAAACCCAATAACGGAACTATATCCTAACTTTCCCGTAACGGTAAATAAAATAAATATATAAATCTTCCTCATTTGTCTTTCCAATTTTAAAATAAGTAACAGTCTAAGTAGTTAGACAAAATTATTTCCAATGGGTCATAATCCATTGGGTTGTTAATCAGCAATTAATAGTTTGTGGTTCTTTGACAATTTTTGCCCGAAAGGTAGATTTTATTCATCCAATGGTGGCTTGCCCCATTGCCTCGACTTACTCTAAAGCAATGGGGCAAGCCACCATTGGATGGTTTGGCAAAAATTGTCAAAGAGCCTAGTTTGTTACTGTCTAAATAAATATGTAAACCTACTTATATAATATCAACAATAAGAAAGTACAAAGCTAGAACAATAGAGCAAACAGAATAAAAGTAAAGACTAAAACCAATTGCTATGAATTTAACATTTACCAAAAGCATCTTGGTATTATTAGCTATTTGTACCGTACAATCACTAAACGCCCAAGTTACCGCCTCTTTCACCACTACTCAAACCACCGTTTGTGAAGGCGTAGGCGTGGGTTTCACCAATACTTCCACTTCCAATAATCCTGTTTCAAGTTGCCTTTGGGATTTTGGAAATATGTTGCAATCTACTAGTTGCGGCAATGCAGGTATTATTTATACGATGCCTGGCAGCTATAATGTTTGCCTAACCGTAACCGATAACTTGGGAAATTCAGATGTGGCTTGTACCACAATTACTGTTTTACCTGCTCCGCCTGTGGATTTTGTTGCAACGCCAGTTTCGGGCTGCACGCCTTTCACCGTTACACTTCAAGATACAGCTAATACGACTCAAGCCAACTGGTCGTGGACTTGGATTATTTCCAGTGATTCGACTTTTTGCGATGCGGCGGTTTTAGATACGATTAAGCGATTTGATGTTAACCCATTCAATTATACCGTTCAAAATGCTGGAAATTACCACGTTCGATTGATTGTAAAAAACTCCGTGAATTGCTCGGCAGACGTAACGAAATTCAATTATATCATTGCCAGTCCGCCGCCTGTGGCTGATTTTACGGAAACCGTTCAAGTTGATTGTGATTCGTTTACCAATGTCGTTTTTACGAATACTTCTCAAAATTGTAAAAATCCTGTCACCTACCTTTGGGATTTTGGCGATGGTTCAGCCACTGATACCGCCACGAATCCAACGCATGAATATTTTGGTTTTGGAGATTTTGATGTGACGCTGATTATAAATAACACCACTTCGGGTTGTGGCGATACGATTGTAAAAACTATAAATATTCCTGCCAACGATACGGCGAATTTTACCATGAATAAAACCGATGGCTGTCTCAATGAAAATATTCAATTCACAGATTTAAGTTCTGGGAATGCCGTGAGTTGGCTCTGGAATTTCGGTGATGGCAATACTTCTACGCTTAAAAATCCAGCGCATAGTTACGATTCTGTCGGCTGTTTTGTGGTGACTTTGACGGTGACGATTGATAGTTGCGTTCGCACTTTTACACATCCGACTTGTATTACTGTGCATCCCGACCCCGTGATTAGTTATCAAACCGTTGGCGATGATTTTAGCTGTTCCACGCCTTATTCCGCATCTTTTACTTCCAATCTGCCTACTGGCGTTTCGTCTTCATGGAATTTTGGCGATGGAAATATTTCAACCGATATTAATCCAACTAATAATTATAATAATAATGGAATTTTCCCCGTCAGCTTGACTGGAACTGACCAATTTGGCTGTTCTGCTACGATTGTTTCTGATACGATTGTCATAGAAGCATTAAACGTTTTATTTACTGCTGATACGCTAGGCGGTTGCGTTCCTATTCCCATTCAATTCACGGATACGAGTTTTTCTCAAAGTCCGATTACGAGTTGGCAATGGCGTTTCGTGGACGACCAAACGGGGCAAACTTTCACCTCAAACGATACAACACCTTCGATTAATTTCACGGTTTCGGGTGTTTATGATGCGATTTTGATTGTTACCAATAGTTTGGGTTGTATTGATTCTTTGGTCAAAACGGATTATATCACTATTGGCGCATTGCCGAATTTAGCATTTTTTGCGACTGATTCTGTCTTGTGTTATAATCAAAGTGTTACTTTTCTAAACTATTCGGATAGCAGTGCGACCAATTGGAAATGGGAATTCGGCGATGGCAATTTTGTGCAAAATCAATTTTCACCCAATTATAACTATTCTCAACTCGGTACATTTAGCGTCACTGCGATTGCTGAGATAAATGGCTGCGCCGACACGCTCACCAAAACGAATTACATCGAAGTGCAACCGCCCATTGCTAACTTTTCGGGCGCTGCCACTTGCCAAAATCCTTTGGATGTTCAATTCAATAATTTCTCAATTGGCGCAGCATCTTACGAATGGGATTTTGGTGATAATTCTGCCATTAATACAGCAACTGCACCCGTTCATTCCTATGCCGCTACTGGCATTTATACCGTAACTCTTAGAGCATTTCACGCCAATGGCTGCGTAGATTCTACCACTCGAAGCATCAATTTAAATCATCCTGTTGCCAATTTTTCTTGGGCAGCAGCGCAATTATCTGATGGCTGTTATCGAGGTGCTTCGCCAATTGTAATGATTAATAATTCTCAAAATCAACAATCTTGTCGTTGGGAAATTCCACAAGCGACTTATATTAATAATACATCCGCCAATTCTTGTGTGCCATTAATTCAATTTGACACCGCAGGTATTTTTGATATGACGTTGATTGTTTTTGGTCAAAATGGCTGTAATGATACTTTGACACAGCAAATTTGTATTTCTGATATTATTCCTAATGGTGGAATTATTAGTGGAGGCGGAAATGGGAATGGCGGAAATGGTGGCTGGGGCTATGGATTTGGTGGTTTTTGCTACACTGATACGGCAGGTGTTTTTCGTTGTGGTGCAGGTGGTTTTGGCGGTTTCGGTGGCAATATTATTTCCAATGGCGGAGTCGTCGATACCATCGAAGGTTCTGTTTTTACTAACAATTCAGAATTTCTTTACATCTCGGGCTGTTCGCCTTTAACCGTAACTTTTAATGATTCTTCTACTGTTTTTCCAGATACGACTACTTTAACGTATTTATGGAATTTCGGAGATGGCAATACTTCCACGCTCAAAAGTCCAACGCATACTTATTTAACGCCAACCAACGGCAGCGTTTACATGGTTTCCGTTCGAGTAACGACTTCTACGGGCATTGTTCGCACCGATACACTCAATACTTTTGTTCGTCCTACAACGCCTTATACTTCATTTTTTGCGAGTAAGGATTCGGTTTGCATTGGCGAGAATATTGATTTTATAAATAAAACATCAGGTATAGAACTGACTTACTATTGGGATTTTAACAATGGCGATACAGCCACGACTAGAGATACGACTTATGCTTTTGATACGGCAGGCGTTTATAATGTTTGCTTGACGGTGACGGATTTTAATGGTTGTGATTCTACTTATTGTAAAACGATTTGGGTGC
The DNA here is from genome assembly GCA_942492005.1 of uncultured Saprospiraceae bacterium. Classification (GTDB taxonomy): domain Bacteria; phylum Bacteroidota; class Bacteroidia; order Chitinophagales; family Saprospiraceae; genus CAKZLL01. The sequence goes on along the minus strand of CALOED010000215.1, from coordinate 26,438 downwards.
TTGAACCCACTGCTGATTTCGTGGCAGATATTACCTCTTCCAATTGTGATACATTGGTGGTTAATTTTACCAATAACTCCATGAATGCCGATTCTGTCCTTTGGAATTTTGGCGTTTTAGGAACAGATACCACTTATAATCCGACCGTGACATTTGGCGACCCAGGCAATTATACCGTTTGTCTCACGGCTGTAAATACCATCGGTTGCGCTCAAACCAAATGCGATACGAATTTAATTTCTGTAAATGGGCCCGTTTTGAACGCTTATAGTTTTTCTCCACCAGCCACTTGTATTCCTGCTGAGATTGAATTTATAGCCGAAGGAGAAAACATCAAAACTTATAAATGGATTCCGCAAGCGGGTGATACCATTACGAAAATCACAGGTCAAAACACCGATACGACAATTTATATTTACAATGCCGTTGATACGTTTTATCCGCAATTGATTGTAGAAGATTCGTTGGGTTGTCAACGACATGTATTTTTAGATTCAATCATTACCACCAATCCACAAGCGACTTTTACGCTCGATACTTTGGCAGGTTGTGCGCCTTTAACAGTCGTTGCGAATGCAGATTCTTCGACTTTTGCAGTTTCTTATCAATGGCAAGCCACTGGCGGAACGATATTTAACGGCAGTTCTTCTACGCCTTCTATTCGTTTCAATAATGCTGGCGAATACGATTCCATTCGATTGGTGATTACCGATTTTACAGGCTGTCAAGATACTTTTTACTTGGCTGATACGGTGACGGTTTCAGAAGCCTTTGCAGGTTTTGCAATGGATACTACGACGGGTTGTATTCCACTGACGATTAATTTTACCGATACTTCTTCGATTTTTGCGGATAGCATTGTCAGTTATGCTTGGGATTTTGGCGATGCCTTTTCCACAATGGACACTTCTTCGCTTCAAAATCCAACTTATACTTATAATAATGTACCAAATAACCACGGCACAAATACCGTCCGATTGACCATTACCACTCAAAATGGCTGCTCGGATGTGATTACTCAAACGGTTCGCCCAACATTTCCAAACGTATCTTTCTCCTTAGACACCTTCGTTTGTACGGGTCAAACCGTCAATTTCAATAATCAATCCAGTGGCGTAAATATTGGTTACGCTTGGGATTTCGGAGATGGAAATATTTCAACCATCCGAACACCAACGCACAGCTACGCTACCGAAGGCGTTTTTACGGTTTGTTTGACGGTAACTGATGTCAATAGTTGTGATTCGACGTATTGCGATAGCCTTCGAGTCGCTGACCCTGTGGCAGATTTCATCGCACCAACGCCATTTATCGCTTGTCCGCCCGATACGGTTTGTTTTACTGACCAATCTTTGAATGCTGTGGCGTGGGAATGGAATTTTGGCGACCAGTCAGTGCCTTCGACTGACCAAAATCCTTGTCATGTTTTCACTGACCCAGGCGAATATACGATTACCTTAATTGTTACGAGTTTATCGGGCTGTAAAGACACTACAACACGATTTAATTATATAAATGTTAGTGGCCCGTATGCTGAATTTACTTACACGCCTTTGGATAGTTGTACCGATATGACGGTTCAAATTTGCAGCGATACATTAAATAATGTGGATTTAATTTTCTTCACGACTGGCGATGGATTTTTAGATTTTTATAATAATGTCAGTGCTTCCGATACGTTCTGTTTTGATTATACTTATAAAAACCGAGGCACTTATCAACCGACTATTCAAATACAAGACGGTTCGGGTTGTCCTCGAAATATTCCAGGCCCAACGATTGAAGTCAGCGACCCAGAACCGATATTTACACTTTCTCAAAATTCATTGTGTAATCCGCTCACAGTCACAACTTCCAATAGTTCGATTGATGCCAGTAGTTACGAATGGATTGCCACAGGTGGAACGATTTCGCCAAATGCAGCAGCGACTAATCCAACTATTTCATACAATGCGGCTGGAACTTATACGATAAGCTTGGTCGTGACGGATAGAAATGGTTGTAAAGATACGGCTTCTCAAAACGTGGTTGTCGCTGATGTTATGCCTTCTGCTACGGCTTCCGTTAATTTGGGTTGTCGAGCTTTGACGGTTCAGTTTACCGATAATTCAACGAGTTATCCCGATACGATTACCAATTGGTTGTGGAATTTTGGAGATGGAAACACCAGTAATATTCCTAGTCCAACCCATGTTTATACTCAAAATGGCACGTTTACCGTGACTTTGACCGTGACGAATACGCAAGGCTGTAGCCGAACCATTACCGTTGACCAAATTACCGTGACATTTCCAACCATTGGATTTTCACCTTCACGAACCTTCGTTTGTACGGGTCAAGCTATTAATTTTAATAATCAAAGTTCTGGCGCAAATATTACAAGCAATTGGAACTTCGGAGATGGAAATACTTCAACTACTTTTAGCCCAACACACACTTACAGCACGGAAGGCACTTTTCAAGTGTGCCTAACGGTAGAAGATGAAAATAATTGTGATACCACGATTTGCCAATTTATTCTAGTCGCTGACCCCAAAGCTGAATTTTCAGTTGATACAACGTATTCAGATTGCTACGATTCGACTTTCCAATTTACAGATTTATCTCAAAATGCTGTATCATGGGAATGGGATTTTGGAGATGGAACGCCAGTTGTTACTCAAAAAAATCCATCGCATATTTACACACAAACTGGTATTTATACGGTTTGCTTAATCATTTCAAGTGCTTCGGGTTGTCGTGATACGATTTGTAAAAATCAATACATCAAGGTCGATGGCCCAACGGGAAATTTTGCATTTACGCCTAAAAATGGCTGTGCGCCAACCGATGTTTTATTCACAGGAAGTGGAAATAATATCAAGTTCTACGAATGGCGTGTCAAGGAAAACAACACGATTATTACCCATGAAAATACTTCGGGTAGCGATACTTTGAATTATACTTATACGACTTCGGGGCAGTTTTTCCCTGATTTGAATTTGATTGACTCGACAGGTTGTAGTTTGCTTTTGTCGGCTGATTTTGTAGAAATAGACACGTTGCAATTTGATTTTTCTGTTTCGGCAGTTGAAATTTGCGCTGATAGTACGCTTCAATTTTCGCATACCATTAATTCTAGTAGTCCGATTGATTCGATTCGTTGGAATTTCGTTGGTGCAAATACCACGACTTCTACCATTGATAATCCAATTATTACTTATAGTAGTTTTGGAAATTACGATGTAGAATTGACGGTTTACAGTCGCTATTGCACGAAAACGGTGACGAAAACTAATTTCATCATCATTCATTCTAATCCAGTTGCGACCTTCAATCCAACACCTCAAAACGATTGTAGTCCAGTATTTTCAAGTATGAATAATGCAACTACAATTGCGAATGATAGCGTTTCGGTTTGGAATTGGACATTTGGAGATGGAAATAATTCTAACTTACTTTCACCATTTAATTATTATCAAACTTGTGGCGATTTTGATATTTTACTAACGGCTACTTCTAGTTTTGGTTGTATTGACACAGCTCAACGAACGCTAACGATTCGATGCAGCCCAGTTAGTTTATTTACATCAGACACCTTCGCTTGTACCAATCAAACGGTTAATTTCAATAATTTCTCAACTGGAAATGGCTTGACTTATAATTGGGATTTCGGAGATGGAAATAGCTCTAATTTGCAAACACCAACGCATAATTACGCCAATGAAGGCACATTTACCGTTTGCCTTACCGTGACGGATCTAAATGGTTGCGACTCGATGTATTGTAATTCGATTTTAATTGCAAATCCATTAGCCGAATTCACAGCAGATACAACTTTCCGACCTTGTCCGCCTGATAGCGTTCAGTTTACAGATTTGTCTGCGAATGCAGTCGCTTGGTTTTGGGATTTCGGAGACAATCAAACTTCCGATTTACAACATCCAAATCATACTTTTGATACTTCTGGCTTTTATACCATTTGCTTGACGGTCACGAGTGCTTCGGGTTGTCAGAATACCATTTGTAAAAACCAATACATCGAAATTGGTGGCGCAAAAGGCGATTTTTCATTTTCACCAAAATCTGGCTGTGCGCCGCATACCGTTCGTTTTGAGGCGAATGGTTATAATGCGCATCGTTATATTTGGGATTTTGGCGATGGCAATTCTCAAACGCACACGACCAATCAACCGATTGATACTTTTGATTATACTTATACGACTTCGGGGCAATTTCGTCCGACTTTAAGGATTGAAGATACTTTAGGTTGTGGTATAAATATTACGAGAGATTCTGTATTAGTTGATACATTACAACTTGATTTTTACGCTTCTGACACCTTGTATTGTGATAATGGAACGCCAAACTGGACACCGCATTTTTATACTAATGTGCCAGTGGATTCGGTTCGTTGGGATTTCACAGGCGCAGATATTTCAACTTCAACAGCAATAAATCCAACGCCAAATTATTCAACTGTTGGAGAATGGGACGTGACGCTGACGGTTTACACGAGATTTTGTACAAAAACGCTGACGAAGTCAAATTATATAAAAATCGTGGATAGCCCAGTCGCTCATTTCGGACATTCGCCAACTTTGATTTGCGACCCAAATATGGCTTATTTCTCTGATTCTTCGACTGTGAATAATGATAGTTTGGTCAGTTGGCTATGGAATTTTGATGATAATGGCGCAATAAGTACAACCCAAAACCCAGCGCATTTATATCAAAATCCAAATACTTACAATGTTTCACTTACCGTAACTTCCAATTATGGCTGCGCTACTACAACGACTTTACCAGTTGTCATTGAACCAACGCCAACGAGCTTTTTCACATCAGACACTTTCGCTTGTACGAACCAAATTGTCAATTTTACCAATTTATCCACAGGTAACGGACTTTCTTACAATTGGAATTTCGGAGATGGAAATTCCTCTAGTTTGCAAACACCAACTCATAATTACGCCAATGAAGGCACATTTACCGTTTGCCTCACGGTGACGGATGTAAATGGTTGCGACTCGACGTATTGTAATTCGATTTTAATTGCAAACCCAGTGGCGCAATTCACAGCAGATACCACATTTCGTCCTTGTCCGCCTGATAGCGTTCAGTTTACGGATTTATCCGTGAATGCAGTCGCTTGGTTTTGGGATTTCGGAGACAACCAAACTTCCGATTTACAACATCCAAATCATACTTTTGATACTTCTGGATTTTATACCATTTGCTTAACTGTGACCAGTGCTTCGGGTTGTCAGAATACGATTTGTAAAAATCAATATATCGAAATTGGTGGCGCAAAAGGCGATTTTTCATTTTTACCAAAATCTGGCTGTGCGCCACATACCGTTCGTTTTGAGGCGAATGGTTATAATGCGCATCGTTATATTTGGGATTTCGGAGATGGAAATTCACAAACGCACACGACCAATCAACCGATTGATACTTTTGATTATACTTATACGACTTCGGGGCAATTTTATCCGACTTTAAGGATTTAAGATACTCTAGGTTGTGGTATAAATATTACCAACGGATTCGGTGCTAGTTGATACTTTACAGATTGATTTTTACGCTTCTGATACGCTATTTTGTGATAATGGAACCCCAAATTGGACACCGCATTTTTATACAAATGTGCCAGTTGATAGCTTCCGTTGGAATTTCGTGGGCGCAGATATTTCAACTTCTACTTCATTAAATCCAACGCCAAATTATTCAACTGTTGGAGAATGGGACGTGACGCTGACGGTTTACACGAGATTTTGTACCAAAACACTGACGAAAGCGAATTATATGAAAATTGTGGATAGTCCAATTTCAAATTTCAGCTTCTCCCCTACTCCGAGTTGCGACCCTGAAATCGTTCAATTCACGGATTTATCGAGCGTGAATAATGATAATTTGGTGAGTTGGCTTTGGGATTTCAATGATAATAATGCGACAAGTATCGCGCAAAATCCAACGCATTTATACTTTAATGAAGGTTTATACAACGTTTCATTAACCGTAACTTCCAATTATGGCTGTGCGACCACAACCGTTTTACCAGTTGAAATTGATAGCACACCGATTAGCTATTTTACGGCTGATACATTCGCTTGTACCAACCAAACGGTGAATTTCACCAACTTCTCAACAGGCAACGGATTGACTTACAATTGGGATTTCGGAGATGGAAATTCTTCTAATTTGCAAACGCCAACTCATTCTTATATAAATGAAGGCAATTATCAAGTTTGCTTAACCGTAACGGATTTGAATGGTTGTGATTCGACCTATTGCGATTCTGTTTTAATTGCAAATCCACTAGCCGAATTTACGGCAGATACCACATTTCGACCTTGTCCGCCTGATAGCGTTCAGTTTACGGATTTGTCAGCCAATGCAGTCGCATGGCTTTGGGATTTCGGAGACGGACAAACTTCGACTTTACAGCATCCAAATCATACTTTTGATACATCTGGATTTTATACAATTTGCTTAACTGTAACCAGTGCATCGGGTTGTCAGAATACCATTTGCAAAAATCAATACATCGAAATTGGTGGCGCAAAAGGGAATTTTACCGCATTGCCAACGCTCGGTTGTACGCCACATCCTGTATTTTACGAAGCGAATGGCTACAATGCGCATCGTTATATTTGGACGTTTGGCGATGGCGTGACGCAAACGCACACGACCAATCAACCGCTTGACACGTTCACTTATACTTACGATACGGCAGGCATTTACATTCCGACTTTACGCATCGAAGACACGCTTGGCTGTGGCGTGACTTATATCGGCGATACGATTCGGGTTGATACTTTGGAAATTGATTTTATGGCAAGTGACACTTTCTCTTGCGGTGGCGATTCAATTACATTTACGCCATTTATTGTTTCTAGTTTCCCATTGGATTCGATTGAATGGATTTTCTACGGAGCGCAAGGCGGTGTGATTACCGTTGTCAATCCTACAATTAATTATCCAACATCAGGCGAATACGATGTAGAAATGAAGATTTATTCGGGGCATTGTTTTTATAGCATTCGCAAGAATAATTATATAAAAATCGCACCAAAACCCGATGTGGCATTCAACGCTACGCCTTCGCCTCGATGCGTCGGACAGGAAGTGACTTTGAATAATGCAACGCTAATCAATGGTAGTAATATCATCAGTTGGGATTGGCGATTTGGCGATAACACGACGGATAATGTTCAGCAACCAGCACCGCATTTATACAATGCTGTTGGTAGTTATAATGTCGTTTTGACTGCCACGACGGATTTAGGCTGTGTCGATTCCATGGTTCAAACGGTTCATATTTTCGAAACGCCAATCGCTGCTGCAACCTCAAACGGTGATACGCTTTGTATCAATGATGCCATTCAACTCAATGCTTCTGGAAATGGCACTTATCAATGGTCGCCATCGAATAGTTTGGATTGTGCGACTTGCCCAAATCCAATGGCAAGTCCAACGGTTACGACGCAATACCGATTGATTGTAACTTCGACAGGCGGATGTAAAGACACGGCTTTTGTTCAAGTCAATGTTCGTCCGTTTGAGCGTCCAACACTGGATTTGACGGCTGACACCACACTTTGTCAAGGCGACTTTTTACAATTATTCGCTCAAACCGATGCCGATATTACGCAAATTCAATGGAATACTTCGAGCGCAGGATTAAGCTGTTATTCGGCTTGTTCTAATCCTATTGCTACGCCACAAGTCACAACGACTTACTCGGTTTTGGTTGATGGTCAAGATGTTTGCGACGCTTTGGATTCCGTGACCATTACCGTGATTGATCCGAATAGCAATATTTTAGGGAATGATGTTGCGATTTGCTCAGGCGATTCTACGCAGCTTCAAATTGCTTTTGGTACAAATGCCGTTTGGTCGCCAACTGACGGCTTGACTTGCGCCAATTGTCCAAATCCAATGGCTTCGCCTAGCCAAACAACCAATTACACGGTCACGGCTCAAGTCGGCAGTTGTATTATAAAAGATACGATTCAAGTCGAAGTGGTCGATTTATCGCAATTCAGCGCAGGAACGGACAATAGTATTTGCCCAGGCGATACAATCGTGCTTCAAGGAACTTCGCCTGTGAATGGCACTTATCAATGGCAACCCAACGCAAGTCTCGATAATTCGACGATTTTAACGCCAATCGCTTCGCCAGATTCGACGACGGATTATATTTTAACTATCAATTATGGCAATTGCAATGCGAGTGATACCGTAACGATTGAGGTGAATAATAAAACGGAATTAGAGGTAACAGATGCGGTTGAAATTTGCGAAGGCGAAGAAGTCTTGATTGATGTATTTGGCAATGCAGACGAAATCGTTTGGTCGCCAATGAATGGCATTTTACAAGAAAATCCAATCATCCTTTCGCCAACTCAAACGACGATTTACACCATTATTGGTACTCGAAATAATTGTGAAGCAGATACCGCAATCCTTACTGTTACGGTTCATCCGTTACCAGAATTGGAAGTATTTTCATTTGTTTCCAGATACCAAAATGATAATCAACCAACGCCTTTGACTATTATTGAACCAATTGTGAATTACGCTTATAATTGGTCGCCGAATATTGATATTTCTTGTGTGCAATGTCCCGAACCGTTCACGACAACCGATACAACTAGAATGTATTATGTCGATGCAGTGACTGATTTTGGTTGTTTCGCTTCGGATTCAATTCTCGTAACGGTGATTGATAGTAGCGCATTGGATTGTGGCGATGATTTGGTTTTAATGCCAAATACTTTTACGCCAAATGGCGATGGACATAATGATAAGTTCTATGTCAGAGGTAATGGCGTTCAAGCAATTACAACTTTCCGAGTCTTCAATCGCTGGGGCGATATGGTTTTTGAAACGGACGACATCACCGAAGGCTGGGATGGAATGTATCAAAATAAGCGAGTGATACCTGATGTTTATATTTATTACGTTGAGGCGATTTGTCCATTGACGAATGAAACAAAGATTTTTAAAGGTGATATTACTGTGATGTATTAAAAAATATTTAACACATAGGCACATAGAAATATAAAAAAGATAATCAGTTTTATTTTCTGAGGAAAATAATTAAAACCTAATTATTTCTATGTGCCTATGTGTTTAAAAAAAATATTACGTGTTTAAAAAAAAACCGATGAAAAAAATAATTACAACTATATATATTTTAATCAGTATTAGCATTTTTTCCATTGGTCAAGATGCCAGTTTTTCGCAATTTTTTCATATTCCGCAATTGATAAATCCTGCGTTGGTCGGCACGCAGCGATGCAATACTTACGCTGTTTTTCAATATCGAAATCAAGAACAAGCAGTTACCAGCCATGCTTATAATACTTTTGCAGCATCGGCAGAACATCGATTCGAAGCCGAAAACAACGACAATATGCTCGGTATTGGTTTGGTTTTAAGCAATGATGTGGCTGGAAAATCTAATTATCAAGTGTCGCAAGCCTTAATTTCAGCAGCAGGTCATTTGCGAGTTGGCGACCAACAATTTCTTTCTGGCGGTTTGCAAGGCGGCATTATTCAGCGACAATTGGATTTTGGTCAGATGATTTTTGATGAACAATTCAATGGCACTTTTTACGATTTATCTATGGCAAGTGGCGAGAATTTTAGTCGAGAACAGATGTTGCATTTGGATGTTTCAGGTGGTCTTGCCTTTTCGAGTATGGGCAATTATCCGTTTAATATTGGCTTTGCGGTTTTTCATGTGAATAGTCCTAATATTTCTTTTACAGAAGATAGTCCCGTGTATTTGCCGTGGAAATACACGGGTTATTTATCGGGCGCAGTTCCGATGGGTAGCAGCCAAAAGGATTTTTTGGTGTATCATACGATGATGCTCTTTCAATCACCTTTTAATGAAATCAATGTCGGTGCAGGTTATCGCAAAAACTTAGGCGAAACCAGCCTTTATCTCGGCGGCATTATCAAACTCAATGATTTCCGAAGCGGCACGGTCAGGGATGCAGTAGTTGCGATTGCCAATATCGAAAAAGCAGGTTGGAATTTTGGGGTCAGTTTCGATTTTTCTACGAATCAATTGGCTCGTGCAAATTATAGTTTTTCTACGGTGGAATTGGTGTTTGCTAAGGCTTTTGGGGATTGTAAGGAGTTTTTGATTTGTCCTAGGTTTTAGGGGGAATAAAAAAGCTGCTCTTTCCAAATCTTAGGAAAGAGCAGTTTTTCTATTTCTTACTTCTTTTGCGGACTTTAAAAATATCCTCTACTTGCAATTCTATTCCTAAATGTTCATCTTTCAAAACACCTTTCTTAACGTAAGCCTCATAAATACCCGCTTCACTATACACTTAAATCGTTTTAACATCTGGTAAAACTAGCCAATAAGATTTCGTGATTTAATCCGCTAAACTCTGTTTAGGAGAAAGAATTTCAATCACACCTAGTGGAATATCCAAAACTTTGACTTCATCACGTCCTGGCGTGTATTCAATATCTCTAAAAATAGCTAAATCTGGCACTTTTTCTCTATCATTGATAATTACACTTAGTTCTGGTACTATTTCATAAGTATCAGCATACTTAACTCTAAAGTTAAAATATATGTTTCCTTGTATAATTCCATGATTTTTGCTAGGTATAAGTTTTCCTCTTTCTATTTCATAGTCCGATTCAATAATAACACACCACCCCGTACATGAAAATTTCATTGTTTCTACTCATCCCTTGATTTGAGTGAATTATAGTTTTTCTACGTTCAAATTGTTTTTTTTTTTGCAAATTATAATTTATCTAAGCAGCGACAACAAATAAATGTTCTAAATTCAGAACATACAACGTCTAAAATAAATAGCCATGAATTATTCAGTTTTGATAACAAAATAATTCATGGCTATTTACATTTTTAACGAAAAGGGCATAACCGCCTAACTCTCCGCCTTTTTCGTCACTCCCTTCCGATTATCATCCGGATTCCTATCAATCAATTTATTCATCGGGTCGATGCCCGCTTTGATTGGTAATTCATCCACTAGAATATCAAAATGAGATTCTTTTGTGTCAATCTTATGTTTTTTCAAATACAAGATTTTATCCTTGCCTTTGTCGTCTTTTCCGATAACACCAATATCAATCCAGTCATTGATTTTAATTTCAGTTTCAACGCCTAAGCTATCCGCTCGATATTTAATCGCTGAAACATCAATCGAAACTTTGTATTGGTCGCCTACTTTTTCGTAAGTCGTTGCCTTTGTGCGATTTTCATACAATGTAATCGTTTCAAACATATCTTTGATGATATATTGCAAACTATCTGGCGTGACTTCTCGGAAGTATTTCAACAAATCAGCCGATGTAATATATTGGTCTTCTCGATATGCCCAATCTTTGATACAAGCCCTCAACGCCTTATTTACATTCTCTTCGCCGATGTAATCTTGCAATGCAAACATTACGACTGCGCCTTTTCGGTAATGAATATAACCTTGACTTTCTACCAACTCCAAAGGCTGTTCTTTCTTCTGCTCTACTGCTCGACCTCGCAAGTATCTATCCATTTCAAACTTCAAGAATTTTTGCATCATTTCCTCTGGATAGGCGTTTTTCATAACCATCAAAGCCGAATATTGCGACATGGTTTCTGAAAGCATCGCATTTCCTTGTACTCTGGCTTCTGTCACCTGATGCGCCCACCATTGATGCCCAATTTCATGCGCTGTTACATAGAATGGAAAGTCAATATCATCTTCGCCAATATCCATCATAAAGCCCATATCTTCCGAGAACGGAACGGTATTCGAGAAGGATTGAGCAAAAGAACGATAACGTGGAAATTCCATAATTCGCAACTGACGATACTGATACGGGCTGTAATTTTCTGTAAAATAATCCAAAGATTTCTTCATCCCTTTCAATAATCGGTCAAGGTTCAGTTCATGTCCTTTATGGTAATAAATTTCAAGATTAACCTTTTCGCCATTTTTGGAAGTCCAAGTATCTTTCAAAACTTCGTACTTTGCCGAAACAATGGAGAAAAACGCCAAAATCGGTTCATCCATTTTATAATGAAAATACTTTCGTCCGTCTTTTTCCCATTCTTTTTGTAAATAACCAGGTGCAATCGCAATCTGGTCAGGAGCAGTACTAATAATGATTTCCAAGTTGATTCGGTCAGCGTCATCGGTGATTAAATGCTGTTTCAAACCAATAGAATCGGTGCGAGGCAACATTCTTTCTTTCTCAGGCAAACCGTATTTTTTACGTTTATCGTCTTCGCCTAATTCCGACCTCGTGCTATAACCCAACGACGGGAAATAAGTATTATTAAAAAAAGTACCGTTGTGTAAAATTTCTGTATTCGAGCCACCTTCTACAAAGCCTTTGGTTTTAAACGTCGTCGTGAAATCCATCTTAATCGAATCGCCTGCTGCCAATGGTTCTTTCAGTTGATAGATATAATATTGAAACTCTTTATATCCTTTTTTGATATTTGCGCCATCAGCGAATTTGACTGAACTTGTCAATTGCTGGTCAGGATTATATTGAATATGAACTTCCGAAATGGGTTTATCGGTTTTGTTTTTCATCCAATAATACCCCTTAGCCGTAAAATCACGAGCTTCTGGATAAATATCCACTTCCACATAAACATCCGTAATACGAAGTTGTGGGATATTTTCGTATTGTTTTAATGTTTTTTCATAATCCGCTTGGTCAGCCTCTTGCGCTTTTGAATTTTGATACTCGTTTTGAATATTTGTATTATAATAAATATAACAGCCCGAGCCTACAAAAATGAACAATGCCATCAATGAAGCCAATACCATAGGGCGATTTAATCTTAATTTTCCAATTCTTAAACGCATTTTCATAGCCGTTTCTGCGCCTCGAACGGAGAACAAAATGGCAACTACAAAGAACAATGCCGCTAGTCCAAACCAATATAAATTGAACCAAGAAAACGGAGAAACATAATGACCAAAACCGTTCATATCTGAATATTGCCCCAGTTCAGAGCTTGCAAAATGGAACAAGGAATGCTCCAAACCTATCTCACTTATTACCAAAGTCAGTATAAAAAACATCACAAAAATGGCGTGTCCAATAAATTTGTGATTGACTAGGGCGTGTATCAAAAAGCCTAAAAAGGTGAATAATATTAAAAATGACAAGGTTTCTGTAAATAAAGTCGTGAGATACAAGCCCATTTCAAAATCGGTATATCCTCTTGTCAGTTGCACCAACATTCCAGAAAACATCAACAAAACCAACAATACCACAAAGACATATATCATTGCCAAAAACTTACCTGCTACGGTTACATAATTCGGATAAGGCATGGCATCGTATATCAAATTCATTTTGACATCTCGCTCTTTCCAAATCAATTCACCCGTATAACTCACAACAATAATAATGAAAAACAGATTGAACGTCCCAATCAATTCAAGCATAGAATAAGTAGTCGGCAAACGGAAAATATCATAGACTTTTCCCCAATTTTGAGCATTGGCAAACATCAAACCTATTCCTGCCAATACCATTGCAATAAATGGAACTTGTTTAACAATCCATCTAAAATAAAAGCCCGACATTCCAAACATCTGCTGAATATGCGTTCTAAAACCATCAAATTGCGTAACCCTTGGGATTGCCGTAGCTGCTGCGCTTGCGCTAACTGCGGTCTCTCCTTTTTTAGATTTTTTCTTGACTTTTTGTTTCCCTTCTGAAAAATTAAATAAGAAATAAGTCGCTACTAATGCCGCCAAACTTAATCCCATCCAAAGCATCCGATTGAATAAAAAGTCGCCTGCCAATGGAATAACTTGTGAATTTTTCTCCGCTACTGTCCAATATTGCGTGACAAAACTACGAGTGTTCAACCCAAACGGGTCGAGTATTGCCGCCAAAGATTGATTATCTAAATCGCCTAATAATTGCACCGAAAACATATACAACACCAACAAGCCAACACCTTGTGTAAACACAACGATTATTCGCTTGCTCAATGTGCCGCCAGCAAAAAACAACCCTGCCATAATGAATAAATTCGGCAAAACGAAGGTTAAAAATGGCTGCCAGTAGTACCAAGCATTATGCGCCAATAATTTATCTGCATCCGCCCATGGCGATAAATGCCCAAGCATCATGCCCCAAACTGCGCCACTAAATACAAAAACGGCTGTCAAGAACGAACCTAAAAATCGTCCGCCGAGATATTGCATTTTTGTAATAGGTGTTGTAAAAAATAGTGCGCCCGTTTTTTGTTCAAAATCTCGCATCACAGGCACGCCCATAATTCCAGAAGCCAACAAAAGCCCTGGCAAGGCAGATAAAATGGACAACATTGCCGCAATCGTTACGGGCGCATTGTCTTTGATTTGTCCCGAACCACTTCCTATACCGACGTATTCCGTTGTTGTAGCTAAGAATGTCAGTAAAAACATGATTGCAAAATATATATACGTCGCTGGTCGCTTCCAACGATATTTGATTTCAAATTTGAATATTTCCCACATGAGTTTTCTTTTTTTGATGAATAGATGAATACCGTGTTTCAAAAATAAGTTAATACTTTCTCCAATGGTGGCTTGCCCCATTGTACTTTGATTTTCAATGTAAACAAGGCAGCAAGCTACCTTGGAGTATGTAAATAAACTTTTGAAACACTGTAATGAATATGACTTGCGAAGTTTTCAAAACTTAGTAAGTCTTGATTTTCAAAGATTAAACCTACTAAGTCTGGAAGACTTCGCAGGTTATTGCTATTCGCTATTCCATCATTCCAACTCTTTTCTTACCAAAAATCTCTGAGAAGTAAACATCTTCTAAATCTGGTTCAATGCCTTCAAAACCATTAGGTTGCGCATCGCTAAACACATGAATAATTGGCTTTCCTGCGCTTCTGCGTTCAGAAATCACATTGAAATTAGACTTGTACTCATCCAATTCATTTTTCTGAATGGCTTTGCGCCAAATCTTGCCTTGAATATCGGCAAGCGCATCAGAAGGCGTACCTGTCAGTAAAACTTCGCCTTTGTCAATGACTGCCATTTGAGTGCAGAGTTCTTTGACATCCTCCACGATGTGGGTCGAAAGGATGACGACGGTATTTTCACCAAGTTCGCTAAGTAAGTTGAGGAAACGATTGCGTTCGGCAGGGTCGAGTCCTGCGGTTGGTTCATCAACAATTATCAATTTTGGACTAGCAATCAATGCCTGCGCAATGCCAAAACGTTGCTTCATACCACCCGAGTAGCCGCCTAAATTTTTCTTACGGTCGTTCCAAAGGTTGGTTTTGACTAATAAGGCTTCGACGAGTTGCTTCCGTTCTTTGGTATTTGTAATGCCTTTTAGCACAGCCAAATGGTCGAGCAAAGTCACGGCTGGCACTTTTGGATATACACCAAATTCTTGTGGCAAATAGCCTAATGCTTTTCGCACTTCATGCTTTTGCGTCAATACATTCAAATCGCCAAGCATAATTGAACCCGTATCAGGTTCTTGCAAAGTCGCAATAGTTCGCATTAGCGTTGATTTTCCAGCACCATTCGGGCCCAATAAGCCAAACATTCCAACAGGAATATTTAAAGTAACGTCTTTCAAGGCTTGCACGCCATTGGAATACGTCTTCGATAGATTGTTGATTTTTAACTCCATATTTTTTTAGTTGGCGGTTGGTAGTACTACCGCTGTTTCTTCGCTAAGATAAGTGGCTATAAGCGATAGCACTGCCAACTGCTACTGCTTTACTGCCTACTTTTTAAAACTCGACGTTGAATTTAGTAAAAAGGTTACGGAAAGATTGGCTTTTAGAGAAGTATAAGTGACATTGTTCTACGAAAGAATACGTAATCAAGATTAACGTGTAATTGGATTGGGTGAATAAGTTATTGTTGAGAATTTAGGTTCTCTGGCAATTTTTGTGGAAACGAGAGAGATTCTAACTTGCAAAGTCCAGCAGTTTCTCGTATGGAAAGATTTACTTTATTCAGTTGATTTTTTACTTATCCAACGGTGGCTTCCCCGTTGGGCAAGTAATTTAAAACCCAAATAAGAAATTGCTGTCAAAAACATGACCACAATATTTTTCAAAGAACCAGAATTTATTTCTCCTATTTGATTTTAATAAAAACGTCCGTACATTTATAATTGATAGTCCAATATGAAAACTGGATTACATCAAAAATCGCCTATCCATTTTATTTCCCAACAATTTACTTAATTTTAAGCAATATTATTCTTTGAATAAAGACTAATAACCATAATCGCAATTTCAGATTGAACAATAATTGTCACTACAACTTACACCGAAATGAGCAGTAGATATAAAAACCTAATAGAAGGAATGTTCTTAAAAGCGGACATTAAGATTAATGGAAATCGTCCATTTGATATACAAGTTCACAACGAAGGTTTTTATAGGAGAGTGCTGCGAGATGGGCAATTGGGCATTGGCGAGTCCTACATGGACGGCTGGTGGGACTGCGAAGCGATTGATGAAATGACTTCTCGTTTTATTCGGGCAGATTTGCTGGAAGACACTTCTAAGAATATAAAATTTATATTAAACTACCTTAGAGTCAAATTGACGGATATTGGTAAAGTTTCAAAGGCATTTGAAGTTGGCGAAAAACACTATGATTTAGGCAATGAGTTATTTGAAAAAATGCTCGATAAGCGAATGGTGTATAGCTGCGGATATTGGAAAAATGCAACTAACCTTGACGAAGCTCAAGAGCATAAATTGGATTTGATTTGTAGAAAAATAGGTCTCAAGCCCAATATGACGGTTTTAGAAATAGGCTGCGGCTGGGGCAGTTGGGCGAAGTATGCCGCAGAAAAATACGGCGTTTCGGTAGTAGGCGTTACTATTTCGGAGGAACAGGCAAAATATGCACGAGAATATTGTAAAGGATTACCAGTAGAAATTCGAGTAGCCGATTACAGAACTTTAAATGAAGAATTTGACCGAGTAGTGTCTATTGCTATGTTTGAAGCCGTTGGACACAAGTATTTCAGGACTTTTATGGAAGTCGTGGATAGGTGCTTAAAACCAGACGGGCTTTTCTTTTTGCATACGATTGTTGGGCGGATACCCATAGGGCCAGCAGAGTCGACTTGGCTCAACAAATACATCTTTCCTAATGGCGAGCTACCAACACTCATGCAGCTTTCTAAAGCCGTAGAAGGTATTTTTGTAGAAGAAGCATACCATCATTTGATTGGCGATTATGAAAAAACACTCCACGAATGGTACAATAATTTTGTGGCAAATTGGGATAGTCTCAAAGGTGACTACGATGAGCGATTTTATAGAATGTGGGTATTTTATCTCAAAATATCTTGTGGTATTTTTCAATCAAGGTTAATTCACTTGTGGCAATTTGTCTATTCTAAAGATGGCCTGACAGGTAATTTGGAAGGTTTTATTAACCAATATAAAGATGATTTTGAGTCTAGATAAATAATAGTCTGATTTTTTAAAAATTTAGAAAACATAAATTTAGAAAACCAACTTATGAATAATAGCTTATCTTCAACAAAACCAAATGGAACTTCGGCGTTTGTAAAAGAACTCCAACACCAAATCAACGATTATTTTACAAAAAATAAAATCTCAAAAAAGGGCAATACTTTGATGTTTGCAAAGGTATATTTTGCGCTTTTTTGGTGGCTAAGTAGTTGTATTTTACTTTTTATTTCCACGTATAATCCTAGTCAATTTGCAGGATTGTACCTTTTTCATTGCTTTGCCCAACTCTATATATTGCTCAATATCGCCCATGATGCTAACCACAATGCCATTTCAAAAAATAAAAAAATCAATAGAATACTTCATTACTCTTTTGACCTTTGTGGCGTAAATTCTTATATGTGGCGTTCCTTGCACCATGACCAACATCATTACTGCATGAACGTGCATGGCGAAGACGAAACCATGATAGCACGCCATTTATTTCGATTTACGGAAGAGACAAAGATTAGATTCATTCATAAATTTCAGCACCTCTATTTTTTCTTCTTTTATGGCTTATTCATTGTAGATTGGGTACTCACCAAAGATTTTGAGTGTTTTTTCTTGCCGCACACGGAGCATTTAAAAAAAGCAAAACACCCATTTAGCGAATATGTGAAGTTGTTTGTCTGGAAATTTCTGTACATCGGATACATGATTTTAATACCTATATTTTATTTAGGATTTTCGCCTATCTTTATCATACCATTATTTTTTGTGGCGCATTTTATAGTTGGCGTTATTGGTGGCGTTATTGTTCAAATAGCCCATCCGATTGAGAACGCTTCTTTTCCAAAGTCATCTAATGAATATGATAATTTTATCTACCACATTTTTGCAACAACTGCCGATTTTTCGGCTAAAAGCAACCTTGCAAAATGGTTTTGGGGCGGTTTGAATTTACACGTTATTCACCATATAGCTCCGGGCGTTTGCCACACACATTATCCCGATTTAACGAAGATAGTAAAAGACATTGCTAAAAAACATGGCGTTGAATACCGAGAAAGTAAAACCATTTTTGGCGCAATTTATCAGCATTATTTATTATTAAAACGAATGGGAAAAGAGGCTTACCTCTCGCCACAGGCAGAAGTTGAGCTGAAGTAAGAAACCTTAAATAAAGAATATCCAGCAGTAAAATAACCAATATCGAAGTAGCTGCTTCCTAATTGGAGCTTTGATATTCAATCAATTGCCTAACAGCAACTAGGTTCAAAAATTTTACACCATGAAAATACCTACAATAAGCCGAAGTCGTGCGTTTGCTGATTCGCCTCGAATGAAAAAAAATCCTATTGAGATATTTAATGAATATAAGGATGAACTAGGCGAAACGTATAGTTTTCATTTTGGAGGATTGAAAAAAGTGATTATAACGACTAATCCGACTATCATTCAACATATTCTACAAAAAAATTATAAAAATTACCATAAGTCTGATATTCAAGTCAAGCGGATGGGACATTTTTTGGGAAGCGGCTTGCTGACTAGCCATGGCGAATATTGGCTATCGCAACGGCGAATGATACAAGAAGGATTTCATCGCTCGCAACTCATGATGCTGATGCCAACCATGAGAAAAATCATGGACGAAGCGATGTTGGATTTTGATAAGGCTGCCGCCAAAAATCCTATTGATATTTGCGAATATATGATGCGATTCACGTTTCGCATTGCCGCCACTTCGCTTTTTAGTACTCGCCTAAACGCCGAACAATTAGATACTTTAAGCGATACAATTACCACAATACAAGCCTTTATTGTCCGTCAAATCGTGCAACCTTATCTCAATCCGTGGTTTCAAATTTCAGGCACATTGTCCAAATACGAAAAAATGCGAGAAACTTCGGACAAGTTCATCATGGATTACATTAAAAGCCGTCGAAAAAGCGACGAAAAACAAGATGACTTGTTGCAAAAATTGATGGATGCCAGAGATAAAGACACAGGAGAGGGCATGACGGATGAGCAAGTTTTGATGGAAAGTATGCAATTACTAGTGGCAGGGCATGAGACTTCTTCCAACGCCTTGTCATGGGTGTTTTATTTGTTAGCTAAACATCCTGACTGCCAAGCCAAAGTGCGACAGGAAATCAAAAACGCTATAAACGACGAGCCAATTGATTATCATAACCTACGAAAACTCACTTACACCGTACAAGTAATTGAAGAAACGCTGCGGCTTTATCCGCCATTTTGGATGATTGACCGAAAGGCTTTGGAAACGGATGTTGTTGATGGCGTTACGATTCCTAAAGGTGCTACCATCATTCCGTTTATTTATGGCGTGCAACATTCAGGCGAATATTGGGAAAACCCTGAACAGTTTGACCCAGAACGATTTACGAAAGAAAATGCAAAGAATCATACGCCTTTTACGCATTTGCCATTTGGCGGAGGCCCAAGGGTTTGTATCGGGAGTAGCTATGCCAACATACAGATATTGCTTATTTTGGTCACAATTCTACAACAATATAATTTTGAATTGGCGCAAGAAAAAGTAGAATAAGGTCCTTTAATCATTTTGAGACCAAAAGGCGGAATTAAAATGAAGTTTACGCCGCTAGACGCATAACGGCTTTACTTTCTTCTGAAAATAATTAAAAAACAGTCTATCCCCTTAAAATTCGACTAGAAATAAACTCAATCTTACAATTAACAAAATAACAAATACCAATATGGCTTCTATTTTTGACCAATTGAATTATTGGATTGACAAAAATCCGAATAAAAAACTTTATACTTTTTTGAATATTGATGGAGAAGAAGTAGAACAATATACTTATCAATCTTTTCATAATCGTATAGAAGCAATCGCCTCTCATTTGCAGCATCGGTACAATTTTAAAAAAAATGACCGCATTTTATTAGCCTATCCTCCCGGTTTGGAGATGATTTGCGCCTTTTTTGCTTGCGCCAAAATTGGTTTAATTCCAGTGCCTGTATATCCGCCTACTTCTCATGGTTTCCAATCTGCGATGTACAAAATCAACTATATCGCCAAAGATTGTCAAGCCGCTGCCGTATTGACTAATCGGGAATATTACTGGTCATTCAAGTTAAATTTGACTAGGAATAACCTATCCACCTTTTCATTTAAAAAAGAATACGTCTCTAAAGTCAGTTGGATAATTACGCAAGATTTTAAATCATTGCATAAAAAAGGAATACAAGAAAACCATACCGATATACTCTTTTTGCAATACACTTCTGGCTCTACTAGCCATCCGAAAGGCGTAAAAGTCACGCATGACAACATTATTCATAATTGTGAAATCGTGGTAGACCATTTGCCAATCGGCGTGTCATGGTTGCCGCAATACCACGATATGGGCTTGATTGGCTATTATTTGTTTTTTGCTTTAAAAGGCGGAACGACTTACGGATTTTCGCCAATGGACTTCATTCAGCGACCTGCCTTGTGGCTCGAAACCATTACAAAATACAAAGGTACGGCTTCGTCTGCGCCTAATTTTGCGTATGAATATTGCCTGCGCCCTGGAAAAATACCCGAAGAGACTTACGAAAACTTGGATTTAAGCTCTCTTCAATTCTTAATGACGGCTGCCGAACCCATCAATGCACCTATTTACAATCGGTTTCTAAATAAATTCAAAGCGTATGGATTGAAAGAAGAAAGTTTCTTTGCGGCATTTGGTTTGGCGGAATTTTCGCTCGCTGTTTCTAATTATGGTCGAAAAATAGTCACCGTAGATAAAGATAGTTTAAAACAAAATAAGCTGGAACTGATTACCGAGCCAACGGAAACCTCTTTGGATAAGACTACTCAAATCATGAGTTGCGGAAAACCTTTGGGCGATACGATTGTAAAAATCGTTAATGCTGACAAACACACAGAACTACAAGAAGGCGAAATTGGCGAAATTTGGCTGAATGGCAAGAGTAAATGTTTGGGCTATTGGAATAAATCGGAGCTAACGCAAAAAATGTTTAACGCTCGGATGGTCAATTCAAACTTTGAAGACAATAGTTTTTTGAGAACGGGAGACTTGGGTTTTCTTTTAGATGGCGAGTTGTTTATTTGTGGTCGCATCAAGGATATGATTATTATTCGAGGTTTAAATTATTATCCTCAAGATATTGAAAAAGTAGTAGAAAGTGCATCGCCCAATATTCGCAAAGGATGTAGCGCAGCCATTTCTACCGAGCTTGACGGCGAAGAACACCTTATTGTAGTGGCCGAAGTCAAAAACACCAAAGCCTTACCGCAATCCGCAGATGTTATTAGTGCGATTAGAAAATTTATCAATATCGAAGTGCATGAAGTTGTTTTTATACCGCCTCGCACCATTCCCAAAACCAGTTCTGGCAAAATAGCTCGGCACAAAACAAAACAAGCCTGGCTGAGCCAGGAATTAAAAATATTAGAAAGTTTTTCTGCGCCAAAAGAAATAGCAATACAAGAAGATAAGTCGTCCGAATCGCCTTTTGAAGCCTTAAAAATCCAATATGGATTGAAAGGAAATGAGCTTCAATCACTCGGAGAAATCGGTATTGGCTCGTTGGATTTGGCGGTTTTGATTCACGATATTAAAACGCTTTTAAAAAATAAAGGCGCAACGGCTTTGTCTAAACAAATAGACTTGCGTTTGTTGCAAGAAATTAGCGTTTCGGAGTTATTTGAATTAGCCGAGCAGTTTGAAAATACGTCTGCTTTGGCCATTTCTTCTTTGCGCAACAAATTGGCGCAACTCCAAAAAGAATATCAAAAACTAGAGCAACAGCGAATGTTGGAAGATATTTATTTGAATTTTGAACCAAATTTGCCTATTCATTACAATGGTCAAGGCAAAACGCCAAAGATTTTATTAACGGGCGGCACAGGCTTTTTTGGTCCTTTTATTCTAAAAAGCCTCTTAGAACATACCACCGAAGATATTTATATCTTAGTGCGAGCAACGGACGAAAAACACGGCAAAGAACGCTTATTGAAGGCTTTTGGTGAAATCGGCGACGTGTCTAAGCCTATTCTTGATGCCTTTGAAAAACGAGTTATTCCCGTTTGTGGCGATTTGGGCAAAGCCAATTTAGGTTTAAATGAAAAAGATTGGAATTTTTTAACCAACCATATTACTACCATATATAATAATGGCGCAATTGTAAATTATCTGTATAATTACGATAAGATGCGAGATGTCAATGTGGAAGGAACGAGTGAAATTATAAAATTCGCATTGGAAGGCGTTCCTAAAATCTTCAATCACGTTTCCACGACCTTTATTTTTGGTTGGGCGGTCAAAGATGTTTTACTCGAAAGTGATACCAATCCCGATTTGGATTTATTGGATTTTGGATACAGTCAAACGAAATGGGTTTCGGAGCAAATCCTACGAGATGCCATGGAAAAAGGCTTAAAAGCTCGCATTTTTCGTCCCGCTTTGATTACGCCATCCATCAACGGCGGCGGCAATAATTTTGATATTTCTATTCGATTATTGGTCTTTATGATAAATTACCGCATGGGCATTGGCGCACTCAATCAAGTCAGTTTCACGCCTGCGGATGTGGCTGCCAACAATATAGTGGCTGTTTCTAAAGTTCCCAATTCTATCAATCAGACCTTTCATGTCACCAGAGACCATTATGCGAATATGACAGATATTACCAATATCATCGAAGAACTCACAGGCTTGAAATTCAAAATTTATCCTTTGTCTGAATTTGTGCCAGCCGTGATTAGCCGATGCACCAAAGAGGATTTGTTGTTTCCGCTTTTAGACTTTTTCACCCGCTCTATTGATAATATTTCTTCGATGGAATTCAAACGTTATGATAGCTCGAATTATCAAACTACACGAAATAGTTCACCAGTTGGAGCGCAAGACCCAACGTTGAAAGATACGATTAGAGGAATGCTTATTTTTATGCAAAAAAGAGGCTTGATAGATGTTCCTTTACTGGAGACGGCTCCTGTGGAGAAGGCGTAATTTAGAAAATACAAGTCACTCGTTCATTCAATTCTACAAAACACACAGGCAGAATGAAAATAGATTACCAAGTAGGTATCATTGGAGCAGGTTTTAGCGGAATTATTGCCGCCTTAGAATTAAAAAAATCTAATCGAGAAAGTTTTATACTTTTTGAAAAAGCAGCCGAAGTGGGCGGCGTTTGGCGGGATAATATTTATCCTGGATGCGCTTGCGACATTCGCTCTACACTTTATTGCATCGAAAAAGAACCCAATCCAGATTGGTCTGCTACTTATCCCAGTCAGGCTGAAATTTTTAATTATTTGAATAATGTTGTAGAAAAAAACGACCTCCGAAAGCATTTGTCTCCGAATACCGAAATCACTCAGATGGAGTTCAACGAAGCCGAAAATTACTGGATAGTCACGGATGCGAATAATAAAACGCTGAACATTAAAATGATGATTTTGGCAACAGGCCCACACCGATTGCCCGGTTTGCCCAATATTAAGGGCATTGATACTTTTGAAGGCAAGCAATTTCATTCTGCGCATTGGGATTATTCTATTGACTTAGCCAACTTGAAAGTAGCCGTGATAGGAACAGGCGCAAGCAGCATTCAGATTGTGCCGTCCATTGCTTCGCAGGTTGGGCAACTGACGGTATTTCAAAGAAGTGCCGCTTGGATAGTGCCTCGATGGAATCGGAAAACGACGAGGTTTGAAAAATGGCTATATAAACGCTTGCCTTTTACGCAAAAAATAAATAGAGAAATTAATTATTGGTTTTTGGAATTGATAGGAACTTCATTTTTTGGAAATGAAATATTGCATCGCCTACTTACCCAACTAGCATTATTCAAACTAAAAAAAGAGGTTCAGGACAAGGAAACAAGGAAAAAACTCACGCCGAATTACAAAATGGGCTGCAAACGAATTTTGGTGTCCGATACTTATTTGCCTGCATTCAATCAAAAAAATGTCTCATTAGTCACCGATAATATCACTGCCATTCATAAAACAGGAATAGAAACTAAAAATGGCGAAATCCACGAAATGGATGTCATTGTCTATGCTACGGGCTTCAAAGTGGCTGATTTGGTGAATTATATTGAAATAAAAGGCCCGAAAGGCAATCATTTGAATCAACAATGGGATAAAAAAGGCGCAGAAACTTATTTGGGTGTCAATGTGTCGGGTTATCCAAACTTATGTTTTATTTTGGGCGCAAATTCAGGATTGAGCCACTCTTCTGCCATTCATATCATGGAATCGCAGATGAAATATATTATTCAATATCTCCAACAATTGGAAGCAAAAGGAGAAAGTGCCGTAATAGACGTGAAGCCAGATTTGCAAAAAAAATACAACGAACGATTGCAAAAAAAGCTAAAAGGTACGATTTGGGACGCAGGGTGCAGCAGTTGGTATTTGAATAAAGATGGCAAAAATACCGTCATTTTTCCTGGCTTGACTCATGCTTATCGGAAAGTAACAAGGCGGTTGAATCCCGAAGATTATATTGAAAAATAAAACCTAACCATTATAGAATCAAAAGGAATGAAGAGAATTAGTAGATTGATTATCATTGGACTGGTGCTGCTGTGCAGCTTTATGGCTTTTCAATTGCAACACATCGAATTTGATTATGATTTTGAGAGTTTTTTTCCTACCAATAATGAAGAGACCAAATATTTTGAAGACTTTAGAAGCACCTTTGAAAATGATAGCGACTACGCCTTAGTTGGATTAGAGAATAAAAAAGGCATCTTCCAAAAAGACTTTTTAACCAAAGTAGATGAATTACACGAAGCCATAGAAGGACTTCCTTTTGTTCTTTCGGTCGAATCTCCTACTCGGTTCGAGCAATACAAACGCAGTCATTTTGGGCCAGGCGTAACGAAAAAACCGTATTTGAATTTCAAAAGACCAAAAGGTTACGACCGTGATAGTGTCAAAATATTCAAAACCGATTTCTTTGATGGTTTTTTGTTTTCAAAAGACAGAAGCTCCTCGGTCATGCTTTACATTCAGCACGAACCTGAATTAAGCGATGCCGAATATATTGTTTTCTGCGATTCGATTCGGAATACGGTTAATCAATTCGATTTTGACGGGTATCATGTAGCAGGTAAAGCTTTTGGCGAAGTCAATTTCATTAAGATTATCGAAACCGAAGTCCAAATGTTTATCCTACTTTCCATGTTGGTGATTATGATATTTTTGGGATTGACGTATCGCAGATTTTGGGGCGTATGGATTCCAATGCTCGTCGTTGGTTTCACGGTTATTTTCACCGTCAGCATTATGGTGCTGAACCACAAGGCATTAGATGCGCTTTCTACCACATTGCCTACCATTTTGTTGGTGATTGGTATTTCGGATGCCATCCATTTATTGACCAATTATCTCGCTCGGGTTACGCCCAATATGGACAAATGGCAGGCGATGCAGGCTGCTATCAAAGAAGTAGGCGTGGCAACGATGATTACTTCTTTTACTACCATGATTGGCTTTATGACTCTGTGGCCTTCTTCCTTTCAACCTATCGTTGACTTGGGGATTTATGCAACTATTGGTTTGGTATTCGCTTTTATTATTACCTATTTATTTATTCCTTCGGTGGTGTTGCTGCATCCGCCATTACGACCTGTACAGTCATTTACCAAGATTGAAAAACATTTAGAAACTTGCCATAATTGGGTCATGTCGCACCCTAAATCTATTTTAACAGCAAGTGTTATTCTTCTTTTAATTGGAATAGTTGGCATTTCTAAAATCAAAATGAATAACTATATTTTAGAAGATTTAAAGTCTAATGACCCTGTTCGGATGGATTTCAATTATTTCAGTGAACATTTTGCTGGCCCACGTCCATTTGAATTGAGTATTGATTTAAAAAACCCGAATGATTCGATTTTTGATTTTGCCGTTTTTCAAGAAATTAAAGTCTTACATCATTATTTATCAGATACTTATGGTGTTGGAAGTATGCTATCACCTCTC
>CALOED010000214.1:0-5051 GCA_942492005.1 uncultured Saprospiraceae bacterium | reverse complement strand
GATGTCATTACTTCGGAAGAAGGTAAATTTTATGGCGTAGTTGTCGAAAACAAAGGGAAACTCGGTTGGGGCAAACCGATTGCAGGCGTGAGATTGACCAAATTATCTCAAGAACATGGAACAATTCAAGCTACGGACGAATTTATTGCCAGCGCAAAAATCGGTGATATTGTAAAAATATTGCCCGTGCATTCGTGCATGACTGCGGATTTGATGAAAAGTTATTTGACCACAGAAGGGGAGAGGTTTTCTTGCGGTGTGAAATAGTAGCCATTATTCACAAAGCGGCGAAGCCGCTTTGTCTATCTTCATTATCAGTTAGTTATGTAATAGGATTTAGTTTTGTGAATAAAGTCTAGTGTTGGTTGCTGTTTTTGATAGAAAAAAAATTGGCTTAATCTTTATTAATCACTTAATTTTAAATCATATCTGTTTTAAAATTTCAAACGTTATATTTTTGATTGGTAATGACCTAATAATAGCGTATTCGCTAGGATGGCGGATAGTAGAAACAAAAAAGGAACATGAAAAAATATTGGATAATACTTATTGTCATCATCAGTAGCGTTCAATTGCAGGCGCAAAACTATGACTTAGCTATTGGATTAAGAGGTGGCATTCCAGGTGGTTTGACGGTAAAACAGCTTTTAGATGGCGGAAGATTTGGGTTAGAAGGTATTGTAGGATTGGATTACAATCGGAATGCGACCATCGTAGGATTATTTGAAGTGCAAAATTATATCAATCGAAGTTCAAATTGGTATTTTGGATTTGGCGGAAGCCTTATTGCAAGCGGCAATGATTTGGATTTTGGCTTCGATGGAATTATTGGCTACGAACTAGCTTTTGACAATTATCCCCTTAACGTATCTTTGGATTTGAAGCCGTCTTATATCGTATTCAAACAAGAGTTTGCATGGTATCATGCCGCTTTATCCATTCGGTATATTGTCAGATAAATCAATACCTTAAACCAATGATAATGAAATATTTAGCCGTTCTAATTTTTTTACAAATTTCTATTTATTCTACCGCTCAAAATCCATTGGATAATATCCTAAGCGAGCGAGAACAAGCCGCCAAAATTGACGAAATTCTCGAAGACCGCATGGAAAATCTATTGCCTAAACTCATGGAACGTACGGGAATTGAGATGTGGATTTTAACTTCAAGAGAATACAACGAAGACCCTGTGATGCGGACGATGTTGCCGAGTACGTGGCTATCCGCTCGCCGTCGGACTATTATGGTTTTTTATAAAAAAGAAAATCAACCCATCGAAAAAATAGCCATTGCAAGATACAGCGTTGGAAATTTGCTGCAAGGAGCTTGGGATATTAATGTGTATCCTAATCAATGGGAAGCCTTAGTGGAAATTATAAAAGACCGAAATCCAAAGAATATTGGGCTGAATTTTTCTGAAAATTTTGCTTTGGCGGATGGTTTGGTCAAAACGGAATACGATGAATTTTATGCTAAATTGCCGAAGAAATATCGCAAGCGCATCACATCTGCCGAAAATCTGTCTATCGCTTGGCTCGAAACTCGTTCCGAAAAAGAGATGGAACTCTATCCGATGATTTGTGCCATGGGGCATCAGATTTTGCAAGAAGCGTTTTCGGATAAAGTGATTACAGCAGGCGAAACGACGACGGATGATGTGATTTGGTGGTTGCGTCAGCGAGTTACAGCATTGGGCTTGACTACTTGGTTTCATCCGTCGGTATCTATTCAGCGTAGCGAAATGGATAAAAATAAATTCTTGCGCTCGTTTTCAAAACGGGAGAAAAATCAAATTATTCAAAAAGGCGATTTGCTGCACGTTGATTTTGGCATTACCTATTTGCGTTTGAATACCGACCAACAGCAGCATTTTTATATGCTTAAAGATGGGGAAACAGACGTGCCAGAAGATTTGAAAATCGCATTCAAAAATGGAAATCGCTTACAAGATATTCTAGTTAGCAATTTCAAAAAAGGACTTTCGGGCAATGAAATTCTAAAACGTTCATTGGAGCAAGCCAAAAAAGAAGGTATCAAAGCCTCGATTTATACGCATCCGATTGGTTTTCACGGACATGCGGCTGGCCCAACGATTGGACTTTGGGACCAACAAGGTGGCGTAGTTGGCAAAGGCGATTATCCATTATTTGAGAATACGGCTTATTCCATTGAGCTGTTTGCTGCCACAGAAGTCAAGGCTTGGGGCAAAATCGTTAGAATTATGCTCGAAGAAGATGGATTTTTTGATGGCGAAGGTTTTCAATTCATGGATGGTAGAGCGGAGCAAATTTATTTGATACCACGCCCTTAACTACCGATTGAAGCCTTTCTAAGGGCAGATAGGTTTCAATTGATAATACAAGAAAAATCCGAATAAATTTCGTAAACCTTATGTTTTAAAACGTCAATTCAACCATTTACTAGATAAACCAACATTTAAGAAAGCCTTTTGACATAATGGACAAAAAGGATTTTCTTATTTTT
The DNA here is from genome assembly GCA_942492005.1 of uncultured Saprospiraceae bacterium. Classification (GTDB taxonomy): domain Bacteria; phylum Bacteroidota; class Bacteroidia; order Chitinophagales; family Saprospiraceae; genus CAKZLL01. Next base: position 2,564 of record CALOED010000214.1, on the reverse strand, counting down.
GTAAAGTTGAGAAAGTAGGTGTTTTTCCCTATAATTCGGAGGTAGTTTATTTACTCATTTATTAATTTACTTATTTATCTATGTCAGTAATAGTCAATAATTTGACCAAAATATACGGCGAACAGCGAGCAGTTAATAGCATTAGTTTTGAAGCTAAAAAGGGCGAGGTGTTAGGGTTTTTGGGCCCAAATGGTGCTGGGAAGACCACGACCATGAAAATCATTACCTGTTTTATTCCTCAATCGGAAGGTGAAGTGACGGTTTGTGGACACGATGTGGCGGCTGAGCCAATCGAAGTGCGTCGAAATATTGGCTATTTGCCTGAGCATAATCCTTTGTATAAAGATATGTATGTCAAGGAGTATTTGTCGTTTATTGCTGGTTTGCACAAAATCAAAAGTAAGCGTAGCCGAGTAGATGAAATGATTGAAATGACGGGCTTGACACGGGAACAAAACAAGCCGATTGGTGCGTTATCAAAAGGCTATCGACAGCGTGTAGGTTTGGCGCAAGCCATGATACACGACCCCGAAGTGTTGATTTTGGATGAACCGACTTCGGGACTTGACCCAAATCAATTGGTGGATATTCGGAATTTAATTAAGAATATAGGCAAAGAAAAAACAGTGATTTTTTCGACGCACATCATGCAAGAAGTGCAAGCCTTGTGCGATAGAGTTGTCATTATTAATAAAGGTAATCTCGTGGCGGATGATTCGATTAGCGAATTGCAGCAGCGAGTAACGGGCGAGACTGTTGTTACAATAGAATTTTTAGAAGAAACCTCTCGCAACCAACTCAAAAAAATAAATGGTGCAAAAAAAGTAGAAAACATTGGCGGTAATCGTTGGAAAATCAGTGGCGCATTGGATAATGACATTCGACCAGATATTTTTGCCTTTGCAGTGCAAAACAAATTGACGTTGATTGAAATGAATAAGGATGTGTTTAGTATTGAGAGTGCTTTTCAGCAATTGACGAAATAAAACAAAACATAAAAAATATGTCAAACAAATTAATACGTTTTGATTGGGCGATAAAATCATTGCTACGGAATAAGTCAAATTTTGACGTATTAGAAGGCTTTTTATCGGGCCTTACTGAATGATAATGAGATTCGGATTATAAAAATATTGGAAAGCGAAGCTAATCAAGAAGAGGAAAATGATAAGTTTAATCGGGTTGATATGCTTGTGGAAGATGCGAATAAGCGAAAAATTATCATTGAAGTTCAGAACACGAGAGAGAGCGATTATTTGGAGCGGTTGCTTTTTGGGACATCCAAAACGATTGTGGATAATCTTAAATTGGGAGCAGCTTATAAGCATATAGATAAAGTAATTTCGATTAGTATTTTATATTTCAATCTCGGTACAGGCGATGATTATCTGTATAAAGGCACTTACGAGTTTCTAGGCATGAATACGGGAAATCCACTGATTGTAAAAGAGAAAGTGGAAACGACGGATAAATACGGGGATATTCAAATAAAATTTAAGGAAAAAGATATTTTCCCAGAATACTACTTGATACGAGTAGAAAAATATCAAAACGTAGTCAAAAACGTAAATTCTGTATACTGAATATTGCCGAGATTGAAATATAAAATACTAATCGAAATTACTATCTACTGCTCCCAATTTGGAATTATCCACAATCTTTTTGGATGTCCCAAAAAGCAACCGCTCCAAGTAATCGCTCTCTCTCGTGTTCTAGACTTCAATGACGGAGCAACTGACGTCTTCCCGCAACTCAACTTCTTGGTTAGCTTCGCTTTCCAATATTTTTACGTCTCATTATCATTCAATAAGGCGATAAAGCAACTTCTAATACGTCAAAATTTAACTTATTCCGCGAAGCGATGATTTTATCATAGAGCAGTATTAATTTGTTTGACATATTGTTTTATTTTATTTCGTCAATAGCAGCGCTCAATACTAAACGCATCCTTATTTGTTTCAATCAACGTCAATTTATTTTGCACTGCAAAGGCAAAAATGTGTCATATCCAATGCGCCGTATTTTCAACGATTTTGCCAATGTTTTCTACTTTTTGCACCATTTATTTTTTGAAGTTGGTTGAAATGAATAAGGATGTGTTTAGTATTGAGAGTGCTTTTTCAGCAATTGACGAAAATAAAACAAAACATAAAAAATATGTCAAACAAATTAATACGTTTTGATTGGGCGATAAAATCATTGCTTTGGAATAAAGTCAAATTTTGACGTATTAGAAGGCTTTTTTATCGGCCCTTACGACACGGTGCAGAAATGCGGAAGCGGACACCCCGGCACCGCGATGAGCCTCGCGCCGCTCGCCTACACCTTGTTCCAGCGGGTGATGCGCCACGACCCGACCGACACCGACTGGGCCGGCCGCCACCGTTTCGTCCTCTCGTGCGGGCATTCGAGCCTGACGCTCTACATCCAGCTCTACCTCGGCGGATTCGTCCTCGAGCTCTCCGACATCGAGGCGCTGCGGACCTGGGACTCCCTCACCCCGGGCCACCCCGAGTTCCGTCACACGCGCGGCGTGGAGATCACCACCGGCCCGCTCGGTGAGG
>CALOED010000213.1:0-13242 GCA_942492005.1 uncultured Saprospiraceae bacterium | reverse complement strand
ATTGCTTTCTAAGTCTTTCGAGTCTTTTACTCGCACTACTAGCCTATCCAACTGATGGTAATTGTCCGCATCTTTATCCTTTCTGCCTTCATTATCGTTAGACGAAACAACTCTAAAACTTCGTCCGCCTTCTTGAAGCATATTTTTGCGAATAGCCGCCCGATTTTTAAAACGCAGCAATGCCGTATTCACGGGAACGTAAACATCAGAATTGTAATCTCGAAGCCCTAAATCTTCCAAACTTCGCTTGCTGCTAAAGCGTTTGCTTAACACGCCAATAATCGTCAGCCACGTTTCGCCGCACTTGATTTGTTTGCCGATAGGGTCTTCTTTTGTAAAAAATTTAGCTTTGATATTGTTTCCAATAATACAGATAGGTTGTCCTTTTTCCATTTGTAAAAAATGAAATAATTTACCTTTTTCAAGTTTCAAATTATTCAGTTCAAAAAATGTATTGGTGATGCCTACGCAGTTCGCCCGCTTGAGCATTCCGCTTCTGACCACGCTCACAGGCACAACTATTTCTGGGCTAGTTGCTTCTACCGTTGGTATAGTTTTTTTGATACTTTCCGCATCTTTCAGCGTCAATCCTGCCGAATAAGGGCGAGAATTTTCTCCATTTTGGTTTTCGTCCTCTTCATCACCATTTTCTTCTTCTGCCTCCAAAAGCGTTGTAATTTCTATATTATTGGTGCCGATGAGCTTCATTCGGTCAAGTATTTCTTGCTTCGCACCCGTCCCGATTGCCAACATCGCAATAACAGCACCTACGCCAAACACAATCCCTAATGCCGTCAAAACTGCTCGTAGCCGATTGTCCATCACGCCTTCTACGGCTAATGTAAAATTGAAAAGTATTCTTTGCATGATAATTTTGGTAAGCGTTGGCAATCCATTATCTGACTGCCAACTATTCATTGGGATAAAATGTCGTGTAGTTAATAAGATTTAAACGTCAATGAACTATTCAAGCCATACGAATATTTGAATTTTCATTTTCATTTTCATTTTCATTAAAAACCTAACTTTCCTTCTTTATCAATTTTTTCAACCGTTCTTCTTCTTTTTTCCGTGCCTCTGCTGCTTTTACCGATTGTTCTTTTCTTTTTTGCTGGCGGTTGGCCTCTTCCTTTTCCAATGCTATTTTATCTTCTTCCGTTAGCCGCACAATGTCCAAATCAGCCGCATTTTCAGGAATCGACAATAGCACCGTTTCGCCCTTTTTTACGCCATATTTGATGATAATTTGGTCGTCGTTGAACTCGCCTGTTATCACTTCTTGCTTGATTATTTTGCCATTTTCTAACGCTTTAAAAACATAAGTCAGGCTATCATTTTGAATAGCTTCGAGCGGAATAAATTTTACATTATCATAAATTTTGGTAATGATTTTATTGCTCGTAGTCATGGCAGGACGCAATACGGTATCCGTTTCGTTCAATTGAATAGTCACTTCAAACACTTTCACGTCAAATTTGCGCATCTGCTCGCCAATATTTGCCACTTCTATGACCGTTCCATCGAAGGATTTATCAGGAAAAGCATCTACTTGAATTTCTACCTTTTGATCAACCGATACCTTATTTATATCTACTTCGTTCACATAAGTTTTGGAAATCATATTCGATAAATCGGGCAATTGAGCAACTACGGGGTCCCAAGAGCTGATTTGCGAGCCGGGTCCTTTTTTGCCATTCCAACTGCGCTCATAAATCACCATTCCTGGTTTTGGGGCTAAGATGTTGAACTCTTGCAACAATTCCAACATACTACTCAATCGAGATTGCGTCTGCTCCAACGAACTCATTATCTCTTGCACCTTAGCTACTGCCTGTTGCTGTTTGAGTTTGTAATTGGTTTTTTGTTGGTCAAAATCCCTCTTTATGCGCTCCAAATCGAGTTTTACCCGTCGGATAACCGCAGGCGGCTCGTATTTGGATTGCTCTACCTCTAGCTCTTTTTCTTTCATCGAAAACTGCAAATTCACCAACTGGTCACGAATGCCACGCATTGTAATCGCCGTATCAATTTTAGCTTGCGTCAGTTGAGCTTCTTTTTTTTCAATCTCGGTCGATACGTCTTTGATGCGCCCGTCGAGTTCGGAGCGGTCGAGTCGAGCCACAAAATCGCCAGCCTTGACTATCGTGCCTTCTGGCACAATATCCGCAATGGTGACTTGATAAATTCGAGCGGCTCGCATTCCTTGAGGGCCTCTAATTTTTTCAGAATTTTTTGCTTGAAGTTCGCCCGTAGCCGTGACGTATATCTGAAACTCGCCTTCTTGAACTTGGATTTTTATATCCTGTTCGGCGGTTGAGGTATCTTTACGAACTCCAAACCAATAAATAGCCGCAGCTAATGCAATGACAATTGAACCAATGATTATATTTTTCATAGTTGCGAAGTTGGGTTATTTTAAATAATTGTGTTTGTGAATTGTTAAAATTATTTTAATTTTTTAAAAACATAACTATCAAACAGTTATATCAATCTACTTGTAGGTTTCAGCCATTCTCACTATGGCTTTATCGATTGCCCCGTATCATCAGTGCGGGGTGAAGAATAAATCTAAAAATCAGGGTTTTGCCCCTAAACCGAGGTAATGTTGGGTAAAAACCCGAAAATCCTTTAGTTTCATTCATCTCCACACTAAAGATGTGGGGCAATGGAATTTCCATAATGAGAATGGCTGTGTAGATTTTAAAATTAAAGCCTTCATTATAAACCTTGAAAATTAAGCATTCTTTTTAGAAAAGAACTTATGCCATTTATAAATATTCTATTTTTAACAAATTTTGTAATATAAACAACAGCGTGTGACGGTTGAATAAACGTTGATGGAGTATATTTTAGGAAACAGAAAAAACCTTTCATGAAAAATATCAGTTTCAAGTATTTAATATTTATGTTATCCATTGGGATTTTGGGCAGTTGCGGAAGTGGCGAAGAGGGATGTTTGGATATTTCAGCAACCAACTATGACGTGAGTGCGGATGTAAGTTGCGCTAGTTGCTGCACCTATCCTGCTTTGTCGATGCGCATCAATCATCGGATGGATTCCGTGACTTTTGCTTTGAATAGCGTTTATCACGATGCTTCGGGAACGCCATTTACGGTTGCTGGCGTTCAGTTTTATGTATCTGACCTCAAACTTGTGAAGTCGGACGGAAGCACCGTTGGCGTGACCGATGAACTGACTTTGACTTTTTCGGACAACACCATCATGGATATTGAAGATAATTTTGCATTGTACGAAAAGTCAATTGGAACGTACTCTCCAGCCGATTTTGGTACGATTAGCACATCGGGCAATTTTACAAAAATCCAATTTTACGTAGGCGTTACCCCATTCGCAAACCATGCCGAACCTAGCAAAATGCCTAGTGGACATCCGTTAGCTATTCAGTCTGATACGATGCATTGGAATCTAAATGATGGTTATATTTTTAATAAAATACAAATCGTAAAAGATACCTCTAGTACCAATATTACTACTTTTGAAATCGGCAACGATGGTAATTTGGTATTCGTTGAGTTGGATTATCCGCAAACGATTCAGCGAGGATTTAATATAGCATTAGCCCTCAATTTGGATTATGCCCAGCTTTTCAGTGGCATTCAATTCCAAACGGATGACGATGCGGCCATTAAAGCCAAAATTATCAGCAATACGGCGAGTGCTTTTTCTGTGTCTAACTAGACAAATGTGTAGAATCATCCTCTATTGTGATAACCATTACTGATGTTTAGGCGTTTTAGTAGTACATTGATGTCTATTCAAGGAGAATAGTTTTCTCTTATGAAATTTCTACAAAATACTTCCAACTAATATTTATTGATATGAAAAATTTAATCTGGCTTTTAATATTTCCTATTTTATTTGCTGCTTGCGACTCCGAAGAGATTGACCCAACAAAAGGAACAGTAGAACTGAACATGAAGGCAACGTATGGCGATGACCAATTCATTATGAATGATTTCTACGAATATGATAATGGTATGCAAATCAGTTTTGCTACTTTACTTTTTTATATAAGTGATGTCAAGTTGGTGAATGAAGCGAACGAAGAATTTTCGTTAGCCGAAGTTGGTTTTGTTAATTTTTATAATAATCATTCTACGGCTGCTACGGCTGGCAATGGAGAAGATATTTTGAGTGCTTCCCTCAAAGAAGGCACGTACAAATCGTTGCGCTTCGGCGTGGGATTGCCTGCCGCTATCAATAGCACAAACCCTTCTGATTATGGGCCAGATAGCCCGTTGAGCAGAACAGAAATGTATTGGGACTGGAAAGGAACGTATATTTTTTCGATGGTAGAGGGCAATTTGGATACTTTAGCTAATGGCGGAAATCCTACTCCAGATTTGGGCTTGACCTATCATTCGGGTGCAGATGCTATGTATCGACAGGTAGAAATACCCATCAATTTTGTTGTGAAAGCACAAGAAACTCAAGGCTTGCAACTGGAATTGGATGCTAGAAAAATCTTTATCACGGATACCGTTTTTGATGTAAAAACCAATTTCAAAAGCCATGCTGACCCAGCAGATTATCAAATCGCTGAAACGATTATTACCAATTTAGCAAATGCTATTTCGGTAGTGGATTAAATGAATTTTTATTTTTAAAACACAATAGGCACATAGAAAATAGCCTTAAATCTTACTATGTGTCTATTGTGTTTAATATATTTTTTCGTTCTGTATGGTTTTAAAATACGATAAAAACGGAGCTGTTCTTTCTTTATATCCGTATGAATACGTATTAAAAGTGTTGAATCACGAAGCTAATTTTGAGGATATGTATAACAAAGTAAAAGGTCATTTAGCGAGCCTACCAAACGTAGAAGATATTATTGAAAATTAAAAAAAACACCCAAATAAGGTGGAACTTTTGTAATGCTAGAGCTGAATATTCAACTAAAAAAAGCCATTTCACACAATTGTGCGAAATGGCTTTTCTCATTTTATAAAAAACAAAATCTAGCGATTGTTTATTTTTCAGCTTCCCAACGTGTCAAACCACATTCAAGGAATTTCAAGAAATTATCCTTATCTCCATCGTCAAAACCACGAGGCTGGTTCAAGATTTTTTCATCTGGTGAAATCAAAACATACCACGGTTGAGAATTTCTATTAAAATGTTCAATTTCAAATTGCGCCCATTTATTTCCTACCGTTCTGATGAGTTTTCCAGCGTCATTACGATATGGTTTATCTAGCTTTTTGCGCTCATCTACGTAGAGTGAAACCAAGACATAATCTTCTGAAAGTATCTTTTTCACTTCTTTATCTCTCCAAACGGTTTCTTCCATTTTGCGACAATTCACACAGCCATGCCCTGTAAAATCAATCATTACTGGCAAGTTTCTATCTTTTGCAAAGTCTAATGCTTCGTCATAATCTTTGAAGCATCTAATGCCATTCGGGCAGTTTGGATATTCCATATTGGCTTCATTTCTGAACCAATTGTAAGTAACAGGAGGCGCAAGGCCGCTCAATGCCTTCAAAGGCGTATAAGTGAATAAGCCAAAAGCCAAATATCCGACAATTGCTAAGGAAACAAGCCCCGTAAAGGCTCTGCCTTTAGTGACTTTTGGTTTTTGATAATCCAGTGGAAGTTTCAAAAGCCCAAACATATAGGCGGCTAAACCTGCAAAAATCAGTATCCAAAGCCCTAAGAACAATTCAATTTTTAATATGCCTAAATTATATACTAAATCTGCCGTAGATAAGAATTTCATTGCCAATGCCAATTCTAAGAAACCTAAAGTTACTTTTACGGCATTCATCCAACCGCCTGACTGTGGCAATGAGTTCAACCAACTTGGGAACATGGCGAACAATGTAAATGGCAATGCCAATGCAGTAGAAAAACCTAACATCCCCAAAAGCGGCTTTACAGGAATCCTACCAAACAATTCTGCGCCAGAGCCATCTGCCGTCTCTGCTAGTAAAGTACCGATAATTGGTCCCGTACAAGAGAATGAAACCAACGACAATGTGAATGCCATAAAGAAAATCCCTAACAATCCGCCTTGTTTGTCGGCTGCGTTATCTGACCATGTGGACCATGAACTTGGCAATGTCAATTCGTAAAATCCGAAGAATGACAAGGCAAATACAATAAATACCACAAAGAAAAGTAAGTTAAATATCCAGTTGGTGGACATGGCATTGAGGGCTTCTGCCCCAAACAAACTCGTAACGATTAATCCTAACGAAACATAAATAGCGATAATGGACAATCCATAAGCTAATGCGTTTCCAATTCCTTTGGCTTTGGAGTCGCTCTTTTTTGTGAAATACGAAACCGTAATCGGTATCATCGGGAAGATACAAGGCGTAAGCAATGCCAAAAGCCCAGAACCAAAACCCAATAAGAAAACCCAAAGGTTATCCGTTTCTTTTATGCTTTTAGATACTTCACCAGAGCAGTCTTGCTGTGCGTAGGTATAATCAAACTTAGTACCTGTATAGTTAGGAACTACTGCTTCCTCGTCTGTTGTCGGTTGGTCGGCCTTTACCTCCGCTACTGCAGGCTCGCCTTCCTCTTCGCCTTCTCCTTCTTTCGCTTGTTCTGCCGCACGTTTTTTACGTTCACGTTCTGCTTTGGCAATCATGGCAGGAGTTGGCGTGATATTACTTGGCAATGTGATAGAGAAATTCACACGTTGAGGAACAGTTGATGTGTTTTCGCTTGAATTGGCGGCGACATAGTATAAATTGCCGTTCAAATTGCGAGAACCTTTTTCTATTTTGATGCGCTGCGTGAAGCTCACTTTGTCTTTGTAGCGAGTGAGTGTCATACCATAGCGACTATCTACATCCCTCAAACGGCTTTCGCTATCGGTTTTTATGCGTTGGCTAACGTCTAATCTTTCATCACGATTATCATATTCAAACGTTAATGGCATTGGCCCTTTTGAGCCGCCTGTATAGCGAGAATACAATTCCCAGTTCTCTTTGATGTCTGCCGTAAAAGTGACATCATATTCCGTTTTGCTTACTCGAATACCTTCAATTTTCCATTCTACGGGTGCATTTTTGGAAGTCAATACTTTGCCGTTTTCGCTAACAGCCGTTGTTTTTCCGACAACGGGCTTTGGCTCAATCACCTTAGGAACTATTGGCTCATCTACCTTTATATTGTCTTGCTTCGTGATGATTTTTTTGATGTAAGGCTTCGTTTTAATATCAAACTCTACCCAATCAGGAGGAAGGCATTTTTGGTCGTTGCAAGTCATAAACTCAAAACCACCCGATATTTTATACAGTCGAGTAGGGTCTTCGACTTTTATTCGTTGCGTAAACACTACTTTTTTTAGAGAATTTGGTTACGTTCATTTTAAAAACGTCATCAAATCCCGATTTCTTGTTGCCGCTCTCATTTACATTTCCAACAAACGTTACGCCGCTCGTTTTATTAAATTCAAAAGTAGTCGGAACAGGTCCATCTACGGGATTGTGCTGCGAATAAACGTACCAGCCTTTTTTGATACTTGTAGATATATAAATATCGTATTCGTCACCTTTCACGTGCTTGCTCGAAAATTTCCAATTCACAGGCTTATCAATCTGAGCCTGCAAAGTGCTAGATGTGAAAAGGACTAATAGCAATAATGTTGCTAATTTTAAAAAGCGCATCGTTAATTGAATTTGCAAAAAGTAGCGTCACATATATTCATAAATAATAATATGTAAGCTGCGTTATTAAAAAATTTGTTTGGATTTTCTATATATTCTAATAGCGTTTTTCCAATGCCGACAAATATAATGTTTCACAAAGCACTTCATAGTTAATAAAATGTTAATCTACCTTTTTCAAAAGCAGCATTAACACATTTTAACCGTTAGAAAAACACATTTATTCAAAAATTAACATCCTTGTGACTAGCATTTTAATAAAAATAGAAATAGATTTTTTATTTCTAAAAATGTTCCACGCATTTACGTTTCTTCTAATCTGTTTGTCGTTAATTTTCAAATAGGACTGCTAATCTACAAATATGTTTTAGAATTACACAAAAACTAATGTCACAATTTAACCTAAGTCAAATATATAAATAAATTGAAACCAACATATCACAGTATTTTGTTCGTTATTTTATCATAATTGCATTCCCGATATTACAATGTAAACATTTTTTAGCATCGCAATAATGTTTTTTGAGTTGCAATAAGGCTTGCGACTGATAAGCACTATCCGATTTCATACTGATGGATTTCCATTTTTTAATCACGCTGTTTTCTTCCGAAGGCAGGGCTTCTAGGAGTTCTAAGGCTTTATCTTGGTATTTTTCTTCGTCTTTTTCTTTTCCGTACAAAAACAAAAACGGAACGATGGTATTAATAATAATCAACTGAATAGTGGACTTTCCCAACGTTTTTTTGCGCTTTGCAGATGCTTTATCCAATACGTAATGCGTTTGCCAATAGCCTTCCAACTCTACTTGAAGCAAATCCTCTACGGCTTTCAAGTCTTTCGTTTCCAATACTTTGGAAAACAAATGCAAAGACTGATGCACCAATGCGGCAAACTGCGCCAGCCGAATAGTAGGGAAGCTAGGCGGACGCAATCTCAAAAATTGCCACATTGTTTTAGGAATCGGTTGCAAGCCGTGTTTGTGTTGTAAGAATTGATATTCTTTTTTCAATTGATTGGGGTAGTCTTCCTCAAAATTTTCGTTCAAAAACCCTGCTTGCCCAAAAAGCAAGGCTTCTATCTGAAACAAGCTATTCTTATGCTTCGCCAAAATCGTATGCGGCAACGATTGCGCTACTCTTTCAAAGGGTTCTACATTGATTTTCAATCCAAAATTGCGAGCCATCATCTGATAAAAAGTAGCTTCCCAGTCGTTGCCATTTCGAGTCAATGCTTCCGCAATTATATTTGTTTTTTGCTCCCGTCGCTCTATCAGCAACCTATCCATCCAGCTACTTTTCGTAAAATCCGAAACCGTTTCAATCTGTGAAGCGCAAGGTATCCATGCTTGTTCGTGTAGTAATTTGAGGTAGCGGTTTTTGAGTTTCAAATCCACTCTTTGCGCCAATTCGAGCGTGGGAATAGCATTCCCATTAGAGCGTAAAATAGCCTCATCCGCTTGCCAAACCACGTGTAGAATGACATTATTATACGCTGGATTTTCGTGGTGTTGATGCTTGTGCCAATCCGAAGCATTGATGTGAATTTCGACGTTGCCTGCCCATACGGTGTCTCCTACTTGAATTTTAGCATTGGTAAAATCTGCGCCGCCATCCACGTTGTATTGCCCCATTTCAAATAGATGAATGGTTTCGCCTGAGACGGTTTTCAAATTTTGTAAATTGAATTGCTTGTATCGCCAAACGTAATGCAGGAAATCTTCTCGGAGTTGCATGAGCTGGTTTTTATTTTAAAAAATTGATGTAGCTTCTACATTGTTAAAAATAGAATTTACATTTTATTTCAGCAAATTTTTCTCAAAAACATTAGACTTTATTCACAAAACTAAATGCTATTACGTAACTAACTGATAAGGAAGATAGACAAAGCGGCTTCGCCGCTTTGTGAATAATGGCTATTGCTTTCTTTCTTTTTAAAAAAAATAAAAAAACCGCATTCTTCACCCCTAAAGGTAGAGAATACGGCTGCTCTAAAACATTTTATTTTAAAAATAAGAAAAATGGTATCAAGGAAATTTCAATTCTAATTTCCGTCTCCAATACGTCCAGCTTCTGATTCCAATCCAGTTTTGCGCTTGCGAGATTTCACGTTTTGATTACCAAAATTGTAACTCATACTTACCGTTACAGTACGGCTATCCCAACGCCCGTAACCTTCTCCACGCAATCCGTTGAACTCTGAATATCCGTTCCAACCCGTTTGGTAGAAAATGTCGTTTGCGCTAATTTTGACGTTCATTTGGTCATTTAAAAAACGCTTCTGCAAACCTAAATTCAAACTCCAACTTGGCTCATATATAAATACGCCACCCCAAACACCAGGGCCAGAATACCAACCCGACACTTCCGCTTTCAAGCCTTTAGGCAATGTGAAAGTATGTTGAGAATAGAAATTATATGTAAATGCTTGCACATCCACTACGCCACCACCTGTTTCCGAATAATCTGCTTGATTATCAATGTAAGACGCTGAAACATTAAAGTAAGCGTACCATTTCTTAGTAATACCAACGGGTGCGCTAATGTTTCCGCTAAATATGGTTTGCTCTGCCAAATTCGCCCAAGTGATAAAGTTCGCACGAGGGTCGTTTTCATCAGGTCCAATCAATCGAGTGATTTGGTCAAGCGTTTTGCTATATGCCAATTTGAAATTGTAACGATAAGCATAAGTATAACTCGCTTCGATGTTATTCACGATTTCTGGCTGCAATCTAGGGTTTCCTTTCTGATATGAAATTTGGCTCAAACGGTTGTTGAACGGATTCAATACATTGTAGTCAGGGCGATTAATTCTGCGTCCAAAATTGAACGACCACGTATTCATCGGCGAAGGCTGATAAGTAACGCCTACGTTCGGAAACCATCTCCAGTAAAACTGCTCCACCAGGTCTTCTGCCAACTCGGGCAAAAAGGCTTGCAAATCGCCCGTTGCATCGGTCAATTCTACTCTTAAACCTGCTGAAATGCCCCATTTCTTATTGATTTGGCGCACATAGTTTACATACCCTGCATAGACCGCTTCGTCGTAGATAAAGTTATTGGATAAACTGTCGTTTCTGACTTTTGCGTCGCTAATTTCATCAAACAACAAAAATGTATTGTCGGAAACTACTTTACTAAACTTCAGACCTGTCCCGAATTTTCCTCCAAATAGTTTGTCTTCATAATCCAAGCGAGCCGTATAAATACTAATATCCGAAGGCGTTTCAAACCAATTGATAACTTCCGTCAAAATGTTTTGGCGGTCAGCGTCAAAATATTGGTTCGGCTGATAACGGAATCGTTCGCTCCTGTAATTGCCGTAATCCAAGTCAATATTCAAGCTGCGTCCTGCTTTGCGGTCTTCGTACTGATAATTGATATTTACAGAATTATTGTTGCCTGTGCCTTCTTCATCACTATTGGCTATCAAAATACTATCGATACTCATGCCCTCTTCTGCTATCGAAATTTCATTATCTACTCTAGAGCCGCTTGTAGAGTTCATGCCCGTTACCAAAAAACCTAGCGTTTGTTTGCTATCAATGAAATAATCCATGCCCGCACGATAATTGATATTTTCCCAATTTCGTCTGAATAGGTTTGTTTCTTCCATCAGCAAGCCATTTTGGTAATTATCAAATACAATGGTATTGAAACTATTTCCAGCCGAACCGCCTAAATTTCCAAAAAGGTTGAATTTTTTATTTCTATAATTCGCCGTCGCACTGCCATTGTATCGAGCATAACGCCCTTGCGTATAAGTTCCATTCACCGTACCGTTTGTCCCTAAGTTTTTATCTTTTTTCAAACGAATATCCACTATTCCTGCATTCCCTTCTGCATCGTATTTTGCGCCCGGATTTGTAATAATGTCGATTCTGTCAATTTGGTTAGAAGGAAAATTTTTGAGGTAATTTGCCAAATCGTCACCACTTAATGGCAAACGCTTTCCATCTATAAAAATTTGAACGCCTGAACGCCCCAAAACCGTGATGTTGTCATTATTATCTACCGTTACGCCTGGTGCTTTCCGCATCAAGGACATGGCATCGTCGCCAGCACTATTGATAGTACCATCTACATTAAAAACCGTTCTGTCGGGTTTCACCTCCACCATCACACGGTTAGCGGTTACGGTAGCCGTTGTGAGTTCTATCGCATCTTTTGCAAATGCCAAAACGCCCAAATCTATCACTTCCCCTTTTTTTACAACGATGTTTGGCTTTTTGCAACTCCCCTACTCCGATATACGAAGCCTTCAAAAATAATTCCCCTCTGGTATCCTTCGTATGTTAAAAATTCCCTTATCGTCCGTAGCTTCCACCTTGAACATCGAACTGTCCGATGCTTTGTATAAAACTACATTGGCAAAGGCTACTGCCGCCTTTTCGGAGTCTTGTAATTGTCCTTTGATACTCGCCGTTTGTGCCTGAGCATATCCAACGGTAAGTGTTAAAAATAATAGTGTCCAGATTTTTTTCATATTTAATAGTCTTTAAGTTTTGACTTTTAGAATTACCAATAATGATGGTTTGTCTTTTGATTAAAAAAAACATAAATACATAAAGTAGATTGAAGTTAATATTGCAAAGGACAAAATAAAAAACAAAATGTTGCAGAAAATTAGATGAATGAACTCGTTTATCTGTTATTGGTTAGGATTTTTGAGGTTTTATCTTTGAATGTTCTATTTTTTAAGACAAAGGAGGCAGTGAAACAATCCAACAATCAAACAAACAATCAAACAATCAAACAATCCAACAATCAAACAATCCAACAATCAAACAATCAAACAATCAAACAATCCAACAATCAAACAATCCAACAATCAAACAATCAATCCAACAATCCAACAATCAAACAATCAATCCAACAATCCAACAATCAAACAATCAATCCAACAATCCAACAATCAATCCAACAATCCAACAATCACCTAGACGAAAAAAGCCTTGATAATTTAAAAATTACCAAGGCTTAACTTAAAGCGGTCTGGACGGGATTCGAACCCGCGACCCCATGCGTGACAGGCATGTATTCTAACCAGCTGAACTACCAGACCTAAATAAGTAGATTTTATTTTAAAATAAATCAAGCGGTCTGGACGGGATTCGAACCCGCGACCCCATGCGTGACAGGCATGTATTCTAACCAGCTGAACTACCAGACCTTGATTTAAAAGCTCTAAACCCTTTCGTCTAAAGCGATGCAAATGTAAAATAGTTTTTTGAATATCACAATCCCTTTGCCAAAATAATTTTTATTTTTTCATCCTTTGTATTTCATTTTTATTCAAAAAATCAAATTATGCTTCATAATCAATTGATAATGAATACAGGTAAGGAAATTTGAGTATAAAAAAACAGTTAAGAAAACAATGGCAATAATATTTCTACTATCTTAAATATTGTTCTCTTAACTGTTTCCACTTAGATTTAGTTCAAACCCAAAGTATTGTTTGCTTTGCTTATTCTGCTGTTTTATCTTTATTCTCGCACCATTTTGGAGCTGGACCGATTCCTGCTTCTTCAACCAATGTATTGAGGCGTTTTTGGTAATAATCCAATAATAAGTTAGGAATATTCAATTCTACTC
>CALOED010000212.1:0-16074 GCA_942492005.1 uncultured Saprospiraceae bacterium | reverse complement strand
TACCTTAGCACTGAGCGTCTCTTTGTTAAGTGTTTGGTCGTTTTGCTTTTTGGCTGTGGCACTAGGGTCCAGCAAAATAAAGCCGACAGGATTCATTGCCTTCATAGCTTGAGGTCTCATGCCTTTATGTCCTTTCGTCCCATGCTTTTTGCCGTGTTTTTTGCCATTTGCTTTTTCGTGTTTTTTAGCATCTTTTTTATGTTTTTTTAGCTCATCTCTGTTTGGCTTTTCTATGCCGTGTTTCTTGAAAATGGCTTGAATATCTGCTTTCCACTGCTCCGATTGAGGTTTGATTTCTTCCTTGAGAGCGTTGATTTCAGTTTCGTATTTTTGAGCGATTGCTTTCGCTTTTTTCATTTCCTCTTTATGAGTTTCCATCAGTTTTTTGATAGCTGCTTTGTCTTGATCCGATACTTCGTCTCTCGATTTGCCTTTGTATTTTTTCTTGATTGCCGCTATTTGCTTCTTGTTTTCTTTGACACTACTTCTCAGTTCACTAATGGTTTGCTTATCATCAGCACTCAAATTAGTTTCCAACTTAGCACGCTGCTGCTTGATTACAGGCATTACCTTATCTTGATTGTATTGCTTGATTTCTGCCTTTGCTTCCTTATTTGCGCCTTTATTTTTCTGCTTTTCTGCTTTGTTTCTATGCTGGCCCATCTTTTCTTTTCGATTGGCTTGCATTTCCTGAAACTGGGTCAATTGGTCTTTCGTCAATACTTTTTCGATGGCTTTGGCTTGCTCTTCTTTCAAAGCCTTCATCTTTTCCATCTTAGAAGCTCTATCACCGTCTTGATTTTTGAGTGCTTCTCGTTTTTTCATTCCATCTTCAAAAATTGCCTTTATACTTGCGGCTTGTGCGTCGTTGAGTTTAAGAACTTCTGACATCTTATCTACTCGTTTGCTGAGCATTTTGTCATGGTCGATATTGGGTTGCGCAAAAGCGGTGATTGTAGTCAAGAGTACAATAAATAGTACGTTTGATATTATTTGAATTTTCTTCATTTTCTTCATTATTAATTTTTTTTTGAAATAATATTATTTTATGGCTGCCATTTCACTCCGTCGAGTTCGGTCATTGGATAGAAATATTTTGTAAAGGTTTAATTTGGGAAAAAAAATAATGATAAAAGGCAAATGCTAGAAAAAAAAGAGTGAACTCAACTTTTGTTGAATTCACTCCTTAAAAAACTATTATTTACTATTATTTACTATTATTTATTATGAGACATTACGTTTACTTGTTATTCAAATACCTGCGCTCTTTGACAATATAAGCACTAGGATATTTTTTCTTGATGGTGGCTAAGGAAGCATTCGCTTGTTCTTCATTGGAATAATCTCCAGAGAAATAAGCAAATCCAGCTTCTTTGGTTTGGTTGAAACTAATTTCTTCATAATTTTTGAAGATATAGTGTGTCAAATCAATTGGCTCTTCAACTACAAAAACCAAAATTTTATAGCTCATATAGCGATAAGCCTCTTTTTTTGATGCTTTTTGCTTGTTTTTCGCCTTTATCAATTTCGGCTTTATTCAGCGCACCATTTTGGATATTTTGTTTATTAATCGTCAATATTTCGGGAATAGGAGCAGATTGCTCAACTATAATTTCTCCAAATGCACCTACTTTAGCTTGACCGAAGCTAATAGCTGCAAAAGTGAAGATGAATAATGTTGAAAATAAAACTTGTTTCATTGTGTAATTCTTTTATTGGGAAAGGCGTAAAAACCATGCCAAATCATATATTTTTTACCATCATACGAAAAAATATATATAATAATTCATGTTCGATTTAGTTTAATCAAATTTTTAAACAATAAGTTCAGTATGTGCGATTATTAATTCAATAAAAAAAGGGCAAAGCCAAAACGACTTCACCCTCTTATAACCCCAAAAAACACATAACAAATATAACGATTTATAGTACACGAGTCAAGGGCTTATATGAATTAAATCAAAAAAAAACAAATAAAAGTGGAAAAAAAGTGAAAAAACTTCTAAAAATTGCACAGAATATTGAAAATGAATGAGTTCTGCGAGGCGGGCAGTGGAAAAAAATATTAGTAAAAGGTAAAAGAACCAAAAAGAATATCGCTGATAATTTATTTTATAAATCCTCTTTTGACAAAGACATTCAATTTATTGGTTTTAAGATAATTTGTCTTGAATATTTTATCTAGAGTAGGGATAAGAAATAAAGAAGAGAGTGGGAAATTATGAAGTGAAAAAGTAGGCAAAAAAAAAGGGCGAAGCCGCAAAAATGCGCTCCACCCTGTTATAACCCCAAAAAACATAATCTTAAATATATAGAAGGTAGAACTCTACCTGATATTTACATTACCTATATAGCAAAAGTAAGTCATTGCTTTGTATTATGCAAGTCTCAATCAAAAAAAACTTTTTTATTTATATTATTTTGCTTCAATGATGAGTCCTTTCAGTAGCCAATTTGCTAGTGCTTGCCTATTCGATGGCAGCAAAAAACGTTGCCTATCAGCTTGATTCTTAATATTTCCAAGCTCTATATAAGCCGAAGTAGGTTTGGTTTCTCGAAGCATAAATAAATCTCTAGTTTTAATAGTTCCCGAATATCCTCTATTTTTTTGGTGCTTTGCGTATTCCGTTTTAATAGCATTACGAAGTGTTTGTACAAATTTTTTGCCTTCACTACTTCCAGGAAAATGATAAAAGAATAAATCCAATCGTTTATTGACGCTTCTAGAGTCGATATGAATCATAATTGTCCGTTGGTCTTCGTCCTTTACGCCATTTTTTTTATGTTTTGCATAAAGTTTATTAATAATTTTAGCACGCTGCCCCAATCTTTGTTTTTGGTTGGCAGGTATTTTTTTATTTAGCCAACAGGTTTCGTCCTTGTCTCTGGGCAAATATTCATCATCTCGGATGCCGTCATTTGCATCTCTTACTATCATGTAAGCCGTTGCGCCGTGTGCCACCAAGTTGCGAACCAACCGCAAGGCAATGTCGTAAGCGTACTCATCTTCGCAGTAGCGTCGGCTACCATTTCTATAAACTGCTCCGGGGTCGGGTCCGCCGTGTCCGCTCACGATGTAATAAATTTTCCCTTTTAATTTTGAACTCTCTAAGGGGACATATTGATATTTGGGGCCAAATATTGGGAATATCCGCCCTAAACTTGTCATGGGTTTTTCTTTGGATTCTTTACATTCTATTTCGTGTTGAGGCACCCAAAGTATTTTATCTTTTTTTCTGTAATCGTGTTTTTTGACCTTTTTTTGCACCATTTGCTCATTGTAACTCTGTATTCTTTTAGCTTTATCATAGTCGGTAATACCAATAGTTGTGCGGATACTTTTGCTGTTATAGGTATAAACTTTTATGGGGAGTTTGTAGGATTTTCCTTTAGTGAGTTGGTCGGTTTTTAGGTTATTGAGCGTTTTGAATGCGGCTATATTACATCCATGCTCGTGTAATAAGTATTTAGCTAAGAGGCTGATAGTGTTTTCTTTATCGCCTGCTTTAACTTCCAGTTGTTTGGCTGCGGAAAGATGAATAGTATGGATTAAAAAAAGAATAGTTAATAAACGTAGTTTCATGTTTTCTATCTTAAAAAAAAAATTGGCGAATAAAAGTTTTAGGATTATACCATTATCAAAAACTCTTTATAAAGATATTTATTATTCTTAAATATAAAAAGTGCTGTTATCAAAAGAGATAACAGCACCCAAAGTTAATAAATCCATAAATTAGTTCGTATTATTTCAAGTACTTACTGTCTTTGTAAAGCTCCCAAATAGTCTCTAAGTAGAAGTCATTCAAGACAGCATTCATAGGAGTAGTGGCATTCAATTCTACATTTGAACAATAGTCAATGATTGTCTTTTTATTTTTAACAAATTCAAGTATTTTTTTGTCTTTCTTTTTCAATTTTACAGTATGTCCTTTCTTTTGCATAAAGTACAAACCCATTGCGCCATAAGCCTGAATGGATGGATTCATTGATTTTACCCATGTCATTAAGCCTTTTTCGTCGCCTTCCTTTACCATTTCAAACATTTTCATGCCTTTTTCTGGCAATGGACCATTCCAGCCGCATCCTGTACCAAAAGTAAAGTTATCTAAAGGAGACATTTCGTCGTTGCTCAAATCTATTTTTACGCCATAAGCCTTTTCATGGTCTTTGACGTGTTCAGAAAATGAAGCATGGTATTGCTTGAATGCTTTGCTATTATCAGGCGATTTTACACCAGAAAGTGCAACCGTTGAATAAAGAATTTTTTCAGACGACTTATCTACCAATAACATGAAGTCAAACCAAGTAGTTGAAAAAGACAATTTTTGATATGCACCAAGATTTCGGATAAAATAAACTTCTCCTCCGCCGATTTTCTTTTCGTTGTAGAATTTGTCTTTGTTTATTTCAATCATATCAAATAACTGAGTAACGGTCATATTCTCTTTTCCATTTTTCAGACCTTCCTCAATTTTTTTTAGTTTAGCAGGTTGCGCAAAGCAAAAGCTGCCAATCACAAGTGTCAATAAGATAGTAGTAATAGTTTTCATAATAAATAGTTTATAATACTGTGTTGTTAGGTTAATAGTAAAAAAGTGTTAGTCGTCTTATTTCCTTATTATTTATTAGCAAATATAATATATATAATAGTGTAAAACAAGCATTTTAGTTAATTTGAAATGTTAAAATTTATATTTTATATTTTGTATATGTTTGTGACATTTAAAATGATGTTTTTTTGTTTATAATTAGCTTTTAATTAATATTAAGCTAGTTTTTGATATATTAATAACTGCCTATTATTTGTTTTTTTTTAACCAAAAATGAAGAAAATTACAAAATACAACAATGAAGCATCGGATAAACTTCAATCGAATTTGGTTTTTAGTTAAAATGTGACATTGTAAAAATGTCAGTAAATTTTAAAAAAACATTAATTATTTTTTTATGTATTGGAAAAACCAACAAAACCCATTCAATTGTATGTTACTTTTAGCCAAATCCGCATTTTAATACTACTTACCAAAAACAGATATTTATGAAAACCATACTTTTGATATTTCTTAGTTTTTTTTCCGTAACAATAATTTTTGCTCAAGGAAGGATGCCTTCACCTGCCGACACGAATTTGGTTTTGCCTATTCGAACCAATGGATTGTGGGGTTTTATCAACCAAAAAGGGAGCGTAGTAAATTCGCCTCAGTATGATGGCATTATGCCTAAAACGGCGAATGTTTGGGGCGGAAAGTTTGATTATTTTCTAGTAGAAAAGTCGCAAAAACTAGGAATGGTGGATGATTACGGAAATGAGATTCTCCAACCCATTTTTGATGAAGAATTGAAAGTCATTCAGCGAATGCCGCTTACTTTTTCTATCCCTTTTGAGCATGGTGTGATGCCCGTAAATGGCGAAGGTAAGCACCTCTTGAACGATGTGTATGATGAAGTAAGACCCATTAATGATAATTACTTTGCGGTACGAAAAGGGGATAAGTGGGGCATTCATCAGCGAGAAGGCGCATTGACTTTGGCCGTAAAATACTATGGATTTGACTTTAATTTTACGAAGTATGGCAATTATGGGAAAGGCTTTTTTATATACTATGGTGACAAAAACAAGAAAACAGTAGGCTTAGTAAATAAAGACGGAAAAGTGATTATTCCAGCTCGTTTTTTAAGTCTCAAATTCATCAATGACGATTATATATTGGTCAATAAAAGCAAAAGTAACAGCGAAATATTTGATTTTAGAGGCAAAACAACGGGGATAAAATGTGTAGAAGCCTTCAATTTTACGAATAATATCCTTCGCATTCGCCAAAATATAGGCTATTATAGATTGTATTACACGCCTACTAAAAAATGGATTACGCCCGATTTTAAATATAAAATGTTCGTAGCTGGCAAAGGAAAATACATTATATCAGAAGGCAAAAACAGGCTGAAAGGCGTAATAGATACCACCGGAAAATTAATTTTAAACCCTCAATATAATTCTGTACAGGTATTTAATCCCAATAATGGGCTATTTAAAATATATAAAAATGGCGTATGGGGAATTGCCAATTCTCAAAACAAACGCTTGCTAAAGTTGAAATATCAAGCCATTGGTAATTTGGATGAAGGCAACCTCGCACGGTTGATTTGTAATAGTAAATACGGCTTAGTTAATCATTTGGGAGAGATAGTAGTGCCTGCGGAATATGATGAAATCACTACCGAAGGCGGACAAATTGTTACTCGCAGAGGCAGTTCTGTTACTACTTTTGAGGCTTCTTCTGATGGAAAACTGACCAAAATTCGAGAAGATAATAACGTTTTTACACTTAGAATTGGCTACAAAGACTCAAGAGCGGAAATGCTGGCGAGAGGCAACAGGCGCACTAGAAATCCTGTTCGTATTCCTAATAGAGCCGATAATGTGGAATTAGTTCCTGATAATTCATTGAAGAATAATTTGAAAATTTATAAAAAAGATGAATTGTTAGGATTTAAAGATGCTAATTCGGAGGCTATTGTACTCGAAGCACAATTTCCGAAAATATCGAGAATACAAAACACCAATATTGCCTTTATGGAAGTTCGGCGTGACGCATCCGTTTTAGGGTTTGACTTTGTACCGTCGAATTTACGCACGATTATTATTTGTATTCGGAAACGGAACGAAAATTTATTGAAGACAATATAGTCGGCTTGCGTGCTAGTGATTTTGCGTTCAATGATTATGCGGCTTATATTCGTCAAGATGGGACGTTTGGCTTGATTTCAAAAGCAGGAAAAATCAAAATGGGGGCAGATGGCAAACCGCTCGTAGCTACTTATATCGACCCATTTATTGAAACTAAAGCCCGTGTTTATATAGGCGGAAAAATGAAATACCAAAACTTCGCAGCGATGCACCCTAATTTTATTGGTGCGCTTCACGAAGTTGTAAAACCTTTTAATTTTAAATACAAAAACACTTTAGTGAACTGCCTAATGCGATTGGAAGGCGGAAAATGGGCTTATCTCAATACGAAAGGAGAACTGGAGACGGAACCAATTTTTACGGTAGCGCATCAGTTTAGCGGAGGTTTGGCAATTTGTGAAAACGACTCGGGCGTAGGAATGATAAATCTCGAAATGGATACTGTTTTAGGGTTTAGATTTTTAGAAATCAAATCATTGGGCTTCGGTGTGTCGGATAGTGTCTTGCTTGCAGCTCGCAAAAACATGACTCCCGTTTACATTAATAAAAATGGCGACGCACTCAACGAAATGAATATTTATGAGCGAGTTGGGCAGTTTTCGGATGGTTTGGCGTTGGCGAGTAAGGGCGGAAAATTTGGCTATCTCAATACTAACCTTAGAGATAGCATAGCGTTTGAGTATGAGTACGCTCGCCCTTTTCAAGACGGATTGGCGGCAGTATTGAAAGGCAAACGCTGGTATTTTATCAATACAAAAGGGCAAACCGTCATTGCTGCGCATCCTAAAGTGACGGACGTAGGTACTATGAATAGTGGCTTAGCGTGGATTAAGGTAGGTAGCGTTTATGGGTTTATGTCGAAAGATAATCCGTTGGCTATTGCTCCCAAATATATGGAAGTGACGGATTTTTATAATGGCACAGCAGCCGTTTTGGCGAAGGATATGTATGGTCTTATTAATGCTAGTGGCGATTATATTATGAAGCCTTCATTGGTGCATATTGCGCCATTTAATGAGTATGGTTTGGCAATTTATCAGAAACCTGGCAGTAAGTTGTACGGGCTAATTGATGCAAATGGTAATTTTGTTTCCGATACCAAATTTGATTTTATTGGAAAATTTAAAAATGGTTATGCAAAAGTCAAACAAGGTTTTTCGAAGGGCTTGATGAATTCTACGGGGCAAATTGTTTTACCTATCAAGTACGAAGAGGTGGGCTGGTACGCTGATGGTCTCATTCGAGTGCGCCCTCGCTACGGAAAGTGGCAATATATCAACCTTAAAGGCGAAGTAGTCATTTCGGGCCCGTATGAGCAAGCGATGGATTTTGAGAATGGTGCGGCAATTGTAACGCCCGTCACGAGAGGAAAACAGCCACGAGGAATACTCATTAATAAAGAAGGGAAAACCATTTATCACACAAAAAAAGATGAAACCATCGAATTTTATTCGGAAGGTGTTATTGGTATTAAGCATACGATTATTGATGAAAATAAGGAAATTAAAATACATTACACCTTACTGGATTCCAACAAAACGCCAATTTTAGGCGACTTCAAATCTATTGAACCCTTTATTAATGGTCTTGCGATTATAGAACTCAAAGAAGGATTTGGAGTGATAGATAGGAAAAGTTTCTATATCGTTGCACCAAAATATCGCAAAATTGCTCGCCATAGCGAAAGTCTTTTCCGTGGCATTATTACAAAACATTACGGTTTGTATTCTAAAAAAGGCGAAAATTTAGTTTATCCCAAGTATGATTTTATAGATGAATATAATTCTAAACTTTTGAGGTTGCAGCGTGATGACGAAATTGGTTATTTGAAAAAATCATTGGATGAATGGATTTGGGAATGATGATATTCAAAGCACATTGCTTTGAATGTCATCAGATTTAAGTCTCAAAATTAAAAACCGTCCATTCTCTCGAATGAGCTTTAAGGTGGTTTAGCATCAATTCACGGACTTGTTCCTTGAGTTTTGGAATATCTTCAACCGTCATTCCAGCAGTCTCAATTGGCTTATCCCAATAAGTGTAAATTGTGCCAGGAAGAAGGTGAATGATTATATTAGCAGGATATAGAATATTAGAACCTACAATGGTTTGTACGGCAATAGGCGTTTGCGTTTTGATGGCAAGGTGGAATGCACCATCCTGAAAAGGCAATAAGTAATCATCGGTTCGGTTGCGTGTGCCTTCTGGGTAAATCACAAGCGACATTTTATCTTCTTTTAAGCAAGCCCTCATCGCCTTCATGCTCCTGAGATGCGATGCTCTACTCGTTCTATCCACAATCAAGCAAGCTGTTTTTACCACAGGGCCTAATATGGGAGCTTTACTGTTTTCAACTTTACTCAAAAAGCGAATTAATTGTGGATTTGCAGCATAATTCACAATAATGTCTAAGGTAGATAAATGATTGCTGACAATGACATAAGGGCGATTTTTTAAATGCTCCTTACCTTTTACTTTTAGCCGAAGCAATAAAATGACAAATAAAATTTTTGAAATGACTCGAGCATTGAACCACAATAAGAAACGAATTGCTTTTTTGCTCTTAGAAAAAAATAAAGTTATTTTATACGTTATCAACATCGTCAAAAAAGCCAATACCAGTATAGTAGCTCCATATATTCCAAAAACAATAGATATTATTTGCTTGAGCACCTTCATATTTCTCTGTAATTTTTTCTTGTTTTTTAAGTCTAGGTTAAAATGATAGCAGCATTGCTATATTGCCATATTCCTGCATCATTGATAACCAATTGATTACAAAATATGTTCGACAACAATCACAACAACTATATACATTAGTCTTTTTCATGTTTTGATTATTACACCAGCGCAAAATTATAAAATGCTTTTGGCTATTGGAAGTTTTTACAGCATCGAACTGTGTTTTTAGAAGTAGTGAAGATTAAAAATTGAGCTTCAACGGGGATTCACGGAAGATTAAGACACTTATAAAAACACGTAAAGTGCAAGATATTAAAGGAATACGAAGATTATAGGTTTATTCTTTCCTACTGTTAAACGTTAGTTTCAACCTCTCCCATTTTCCTATATCTTTGGTTATGACAAATGTAGTTGATTTCTCCAATAATTAATGTGGATAAAGATTGAGTGTTAATTATTGTCTCAATGTTTAGTATTTCAATCTTTACTCTACATTTTTAGTAAAAAGCAGAAGATAAGACCATCATCTGAAATCAGTACATTTAATAAACTAACGACAATACATCAATAAAAATAAACAGCAAGCATTATCATAGGGATTAAGGGCGAAAACGAGGGTTTTCGTTCTTTTTTTTTCTAGTCTAAATCATAATTTCCGGCTATTGAACATAAAAAAAGCCTTCATCTCGATAGATGAAGGCTTATTAATCTCAATTATGAATAAGGTGAAAATCCTATCTGACCACACCCAAAGGCATTGTCTTATCGTACTTTCCGTATATCACAGGCGTTTGATAGCTATTTGTATAATATATAACGTTTGCTTTTACATAGTCAAATAACTCTCCAACAGTAATTACATCATTAGCATCATGGTCAGCACCACCTTTCAGACCTCTAATCAAGAAGTGACTGAAAATACCTTGACGCAAACCTTTATTCTCAATAGAAGTTTCTTCTGCCTTAGAAGACATCATCAAAGCCGTACCGCCAGCAGACGCACGGAATGCGTCATAATAAGACTCGATTAAGTTTTGAGGGCTTTTTTGAGAATAAAGACTTTCTTCCACACTACCCGAGTGACAAGCATCAGCAATACAAACCTTGAATTTTGCCTTGCTACCCGCTAATACATCTGTAATTTCGGTGTGCAACAATTTATTGTTAGTGCCATCATAATCAATAGGAAGGAAAGAACCTTTCAAACCGTGACCAGAGAAATAGAAGAAAATCATATCATTTTCAGAAGCTTTATGAAAAATCTCTTTCATATTTTTCAAAATGCCTTCTTTCGTTGCATCTTCATCTATCAATACTCTCACTTGATCATCAGGTAATGCGCCACCTTGCGGACTTTTCAAAAACGCATACATTCTGTAAGCATCATCATCCGTGTATTTAAGGCTCTTCATGTGATTGTAGCGAGCTACACCTACAAGTAAAGCATAAATCTTAGGCTTAGGTTTTGCAACAGGCCCATCTATTTTATCTTCATCTTTAGCAATTTCTGGCTTCTTAGGAGCTTCTGCGCCAATAAATTCGCCTGCTCTCCAAGAGCCTTTCAAGACTGTACCATCATTGATATACATAGTACCGATACCATCAAAGTTGTGATGTTTCCATTCTCCGATATACATATCGCCATCAGAATAATAGCAAATACCTTGACCATGTGCTACCGAATTTTCAAAGTTGCCCTCGTAACGAGTATTGTCCTTATATACATAAGTACCTTTCCCAGTACGACAGTTACCTTCTACACAGCCTTTAGCCGATTTTGTAGCACCTACGTAGTTATTTTTTTGCCAAGCACCTTCTTTAATAAGTCCATCCGTTTGGAAAAGCGTTCCTTCTCCGTGCTTTTGCTCATTTATAAATTTACCAACGTACTTTTCTCCAGTAGGATAGTAAGCTGTTCCTTGACCAAAAGGTTGGCTATTTTTGAAAACACCTAAATACTTAATGCCACTTTCGTAAAGGTAAATGCCATAACCATTATCGCAATCACCAGAAATGCAACCATAAGTACTTTCCTTTTTGAATTTATTGTTCTCCCAAATGCCAGCTTTAA
This sequence comes from uncultured Saprospiraceae bacterium, assembly GCA_942492005.1. Lineage (GTDB taxonomy): Bacteria > Bacteroidota > Bacteroidia > Chitinophagales > Saprospiraceae > CAKZLL01. The sequence goes on along the minus strand of CALOED010000212.1, from coordinate 4,633 downwards.
TAGTGCCATCAGGAAGCTGCATACGACCCTCGCCGTCTATTTTTCCAACTTTCCAGCCGCCCATGTATTTTGTACCATTTTTGTAAATGAGCACACCTTGACCATGGCTTTTGTGTCCTTCAAACTGACCGATATAAATATCGCCGTTTTCGTACATGAATTTTCCGTAGCCATCTCTACAGTTCCCCGCAAGACACTGAGCCTCTGCAAAAGGACTATAAATAATAAGAGCTAAAAAAGTTAATAGTAGAAATCTGTTGTCCATAATATTGAGATTTTGAATTTTCACACAACAAATATTATAAATATTTTGAATATAAAAAAGAAAATTTTAAAAATAAGTTGATTTTTTAGTTTTTTGGCTGTCACAAAAATTGAAAAAATAAATATAGCTAAATGAAATAATTTACTTTTCGTCAATTTTTTCACTACTAAAGCGCATCAATATATTTATTTTTCTAAATCATCGCTCAATTCTTGTAGAAGTTTTTCTAATTTCTTCTCCAGTTCTTCTTCTTCATCTTTATCGTACTTTGTGCTTTTGCGCTCTTTTTTGCGCTGCACCAGTTCCAATTTATCTTGTACCTCTTGTATTTCATCAAGCTGAGAAGAATACTTATCGCTTAGTTCATCATCACTTTTGATGACACCTCTTATCTTATCTACAATGCTTTTATACTTACCATCATTATAGCTATCTTTTTCTGATTTTACCACTTCTTTGATTTGTTTGCCCAAATCTTTAGTGATTTGAAATACTTTTTTGGATTGTTCTTTTTCTGTTTCACTTCCAAAAAAATAATTGTAAACCAAAATACCAGCTAACAGCATCAATGCTAATGAGACTAATCTTCCCATGTGAAAATCTAATTTAAAAAATTATTAAGTGTTCTCTCTTATAAAAAGCCAAACCAACTAAATATGTAATAGTTTAACTAATTTAATTAAAGCAAAAATTATGCTAGTTATTAAACTATAAAATGTCACAAATTGGATGTTTTAATTTTAAAAAAATAACAGGATAAACTTTACTTACCCTACTAATTTAAGTATTTTGACTAAAAAGAACATTAATTCATATAATTTCTATCCTTTTTGGCTCTTTATTAATGGGCTAAAATAACGACAATTAATTAAAAAAACGATTAACCACGCTAAGTGTTTCAATAAGTTTCTACAATTCCATATTTTCGCACTTCTAAAATTGGAACTTGTAAACAGTCTGTTATGTTTGCAACTCAATCAACTACATTGTTTGTCATTGGAATAATGGGATGAGCGATTTTAATAATCTCTCATAGTCAGTCATTTGTAATCATTTGAAATTTAAAAAAAAGAACAACTAATTAATTAGTTGTTTTGATTTTTACCTGTTGGCAGACAGGCTCCAAATTTCATTGCCTTACTACCATTATTCCATTAAGAAAATAAGAAATGGACTACAATCCGAGGACAATAGAAAAGAAGTGGAAAGAATATTGGGAAAAGAACGAAACGTACAAAGTCAGCAACGAATCTGATAAGCCCAAGTTTTACGTATTAGATATGTTTCCTTACCCTTCGGGGTCAGGTTTGCATGTTGGGCATCCGTTGGGCTATATTGCATCCGATATTTTTGCTCGATACAAACGCTTAAAAGGATTCAACGTATTGCACCCGATGGGCTACGATGCTTTTGGCTTGCCTGCCGAACAATACGCCATTCAATCGGGCGTGCATCCTGCCCAATCAACGGCGGAGAACATCAAGCGGTATCGTGGACAAATGGATAATTTGGGTTTTTCTTATGATTGGAGCAGAGAAGTTCAGACCTCCGACCCGAAATATTATAAGTGGACACAGTGGATATTTTTGGAATTGTTCACCCATTATTATGATACAAAATTGGAAAAAGCGCAACCGATTGAAAACTTGGTAGCGGTTTTTGAAAAAGAAGGAAACGGAAAAGTCGCTGCCGCCCATGCAGAAGAATCAACCTTTACTGCCGATGAATGGGCTGCCATGTCTCCCAAAGCCAAAGACGATGTGTTGATGAACTATCGTTTGGCGTATCGCAATGTGGGCTACGTGAATTGGTGCGAAGCCTTGGGAACGGTATTGGCAAACGATGAAGTGAAAGATGGCGTTTCGGAACGAGGCGGCTATCCTGTGGAGAAAAAAGCAATGATGCAATGGGCGTTGAGAATTACGGCTTATGCCGAACGCTTATTGAATGGCTTGGAGACCGTAGAATGGTCAGAAGCCTTGAAAGCTATGCAATCGAATTGGATTGGACGCTCCGAAGGTGCATCTATGTTTTTTGACATTGCTGATGGCGATGGGCAAATTGAGATTTTTACCACCCGACCTGATACTATTTTTGGAGCTACATTTATGGTGTTAGCCCCTGAGCATGATTTGGTAGCGCAAATCACTACCGAAGCTCAACAAGCCAAAATAGATAAATATTTGGCGTATGTGAATGCTCGTTCTGAGCGTGAGCGAATGGCAGAAGTCAAAACCGTAACGGGCGAATTTACTGGCGGATATGCCATTAACCCTTTCAATGGCGACAAAATTCCAATTTATATTGCTGAATACGTATTGAAAGATTACGGCACGGGCGCAATCATGGCAGTACCTAGTGACGATGAACGTGACCTAAAGTTTGCCGAACATTTTGGCTTACCTATTATAGATGTAGTGGACAAGTCGGATTATCCGGATGCTACTTTGCATGATAAAATTGGTAAAATCATCAATTCGGACTTTTTGAATGGCATGGAAGTCAAAGATGCTATTCAAGAAATGTTTAAGCGAGCGGAAGAGATGGGAATTGGCCAACACAAAATCAATTATAAATTGCGAGATGCCAATTTCAGCCGCCAACGATACTGGGGCGAACCGTACCCGATACAGTATGATAATGATGGAGTAGCGCATATTGATTGGGATTTGCCGTTAGAATTGCCAGAGTTGGATAATTTCAAGCCAACTGCTGAAGGCGAATCGCCATTGTCGAGAGTATCCGAATGGGTAAACGCCAACGGTATGACAAGAGAAACCAACACCATGCCGGGCTATGCTGGCTCTTCGTGGTATTTCTTGCGCTACATGGATGCCAACAACGAAGAAGAATTTGCCAGCAAAGCCGCATTGGACTATTGGAAAGACGTGGATTTGTACATCGGTGGCACCGAACACGCTGTCGGTCACTTGATGTATTCTCGTTTTTGGCACAAATTCTTGTATGATTTGGGCTATGTGCCTACTCGTGAGCCATTCCGAAAATTGATAAATCAAGGAATGATACAAGGGCGTTCGAGTTTTGTGTATCGTGGAAATGAGGCGTATGCCGAGCAGTTTTTGAAGAAAAAATTGACAGAATACGAATTTGATTTCCAAACAGAATACCCCGTAGCTGGCGATTATGTGGATTTTGCTTTGCCAAAATACAAATTGGCTTTAGAAGTAAAATCAGGCAGCGACTTGAAACGATACATCGAAGAATCAACACCACGATACGAAGCCGAAGGCTGGAAAGTATTGGGTATTCCAATCCGACAGTTGGGCAAATACCATAATAATTTTGACATTATTGCAAAGCGCATTTATAGAGCCATCGAAGGGCAAATTGACAATTCGCACTTGGAAGATGGCGAAGAATATCCAGTATTTTTCTCAAAAGATTATATAGAAACGCATGATTTGAGAAAATATACAACGGCTTTGTACGTAGATGTAAATATCGTAGATGGAGATAGTTTGGATATGGATGCGTTTTTGAAATGGCGACCTGATAATAAAAATGCAGTTTTTGTCACCAATGAAAATGGCGAATACATCTGTGGTCATGCCGTAGAAAAAATGTCAAAATCCAAATACAACGTCGTGAATCCTGATGATATGGTGGAGCGATACGGTTCGGATGCGTTCAGAATGTACGAAATGTTTTTGGGCCCATTGGAGCAGTCAAAACCTTGGGATACAAAAGGTATCGAGGGTGTTTCCAAATTCTTTAGAAAGTTTTGGAGTTTGTATTATGATGATAAAGGTTTTAGCGTTTCAGACGATGCGCCAAGTAAAGAAGAATACAAAATATTGCATACCGCTATCAAGAAAATCAATGACGATATTGAGCGATTTTCTTTTAATACTTGCGTGAGTGGCTTTATGGTAGCAGCCAACGATTTGAAAAAAATCAAATGCAATAAACGCCAAATATTAGAGCCATTAGCAGTATTGATAGCTCCTTTTGCGCCTCACTTAGCGGAAGAATTGTGGGCAGCGTTCGGGAATAAAGGGTCTGTGCATACGGAAGGAGACTTCCCCGTTTTTGATGCAAAATACTTGGTAGAAGATACCGTAACATATCCTATTTGTATCAATGGTAAAAAACGAGCAACCGCCGATTTTGATGCCAATACTTCTAAAGCAGATATGGAAAAAGTAGCTGTAAATTTGCCCGATATTCAGAAATGGACAGAAGGCAAAAAGATAGTAAAAGTCATAGTAGTGCCGAAGCGTATGGTCAATATTGTAGTAAAATAGCACGAATAGGGCTTTATTTTTAGAATAAATAAAAAACCGTTGTAGCTGCGTTGGTGCAGTTGCAACGGTTTTTTTGTGAATGAAGTGCAAATTGTTGCTTATA
>CALOED010000211.1:0-11891 GCA_942492005.1 uncultured Saprospiraceae bacterium | reverse complement strand
CAAAAATACTTGCCTCTTGCAATATCAAATCCCAATCTTTTGGCAGTGCTTTCGCTAAAAAAATAAGAACTGCCTTTCACTTCCACACGCTCAGGCAATTCTCCTTTTTCTATTTTATCAATGATTTGAAGCAAACCTTCTAAGTAGTATTCCAACATTTTGTGCCTGAATGCTCTACCTAATGCCGTCTTTCGCATAAGCATTAAATAATCGAACGATGTCCCGTTGTGCAAGTCATATTTTTTATCATTTGCACCAAAAACCAATAGCATCGGCGACAAATACTGGTACATTCCCGTCAGTTTTGAGAAAGGAGTCATTAAAAACTGCCCCAAAGAAACCAACGGAAATATCAGAAATATGCCAAGAATATGCCGTGTCATGGCTTCATTCCATATACCAAAAAGAGCCAACATCACTAACAACATCAGAATAGCTACCGCCCACTGCACAACTAAATGAAGTTCATAAAACCGATTCATGTCGTGTAGGCTTTTAGCAATATTTGCCTTTTATTAATTGACATCCGTAGTGTTTTCGCCTTTCGTACAATCGTTACCGTCGTCCAAATCATCCAGTTTAACAATTTGAGTGATATTCAAAACCTTAGCGTATTCGCTCGCAAAACCATCTTCGGGTACAGGCTCAAGATAGCCTTTCACCTCTGCATAAATAGCCTTGTACGCTTTTTCGCCTGCAATGTCTTCATACTGATTAGCCAGTTCTTCCTCCACTGCGTCAAACTCTATCCACCAGTCCTCTTTCGTTCCGCAGTCTTTCAAGTATTGCGCCTCATGCCCTATCACCAATGCGCCGGTGTAAGCAACAGGCGGTAAAGAATTTGCTAATCCCGCATCTTGACCTACCGAAGTACTCAATTTCTCTTGGTCTGCTGAATTATTTTGATTGCAGCTAATTAGCAATCCAGTGAATATCAATACAATTAATAACTTTTTCATGTCTAAAAATTAGATTTTTAATAGTAATTCACCGCAAATTAGAATTTTTATTTTAAAAAGAATATTTCCATAAAATTTATGACATTGATTTTAATAAAAAGCAACCCTTTATACCATATTATATATCTATCTGCTTTTGAACTCCTTCTTTATTTTTAATTTCTATAGCCCAAAATACTATCATTTGCTGATAAAATCTGCCAAAGGCTATTTTGCAACTATATACTTTTACTTAAAAGTGAAAATTTGTGACATTTTAAATACATCAAAACTAAATACATCTATTTAAGCTATGTCACTTTCTGAAAAATAAACGACAATTAGCAAAAATACATTTTATATAAAAAACATATATATTGATATTTTCTCTATACTGTGTAAAATTATTTCACTTAATTTCATCAATAGGTAACGATTTTTTTAAAAATAAAATTTTTGGCATCATTTTTTTAGTAGTATGAGTATAGGTTATTGAGAAAAATCACAACGCAATAATCGTCACATATAAAAATAAATTTGTAACGATTTTGTATTTCAAATAACTTAGAAAAAATAAAAGCAAATAAATTTTCATAGAAAAAACCAAAGCAAACAAATTGACATGAAAAATTCAATCATCATCTTTATTTTCACTTTTTTCACATTAGCTCTTAACGCTCAGACACTAGGTACTTTTACGACTAGCGTAGAAGGCGGCATCAAAGGAACTGCGAATGCTATCGCTCCTACCCTCGAATTATACGACTACATCAATAAAACTACAAATAACACCTCATTATTTGAAAATATTACTGCTCAAACTGGTGAAACTGCAAATTTTTCTCTTAATTCCTATAACAATGATAAAAAGTTTGCTAACTTTACCAACATATTGACAACATCACCTTCACACTTACTAAAAGTAGGTCACGTTGTGAATGGTGTAAAAGCAAATAATGCAGCTAGTTTAACGGGCTGGTTTGGTGAAAATGTAGATTTTACAGGAAAAAACATTACAAGTATTAGTGTTTCCTTAAAAAATATAAAATTTGAAACAGTTGATAATTGGACAACTTTTAGCTACGAAATGACTATAACTATTTATGGGTCAGATGATAACGTTGCAAAGGTGATGGATAAGTAGAAAATGAGAATTGTCAAATTTGTATCAGTTTTGTTAAAAAATTTATTTTTTCTTTCAAATTGTTTGCATCATAAGAAAATACAACTTAAATTTGTATAAATATTTTTGGGGTTTAGTAATCATAATGTGAGTCTCGGCGGTTCAGTTCAACTGAAACCGCCGTTTTTATTTCTAGTCACATCCTATCCATATTTCTATCCTAAATCCTACTCATTTCGTTTCCTTGCCTTTTATAATTTCCGTACCTTGCAGCTTCTTCTTTAAAATCTCAATAGCCATTACGTATGAACCTAGAGAAAGCAGAAAAAGCACTAAAAGACTATTTTGGTTACACCAGTTTTCGCCCGATGCAAGCAGAAGTCATTCAGCACGTTTATGACCAAAAAGATGCCCTCGTCATCATGCCAACGGGTGGCGGCAAGTCTATGTGTTTTCAAATTCCTGCTGTGACTATGCCCGGCGTTTGCCTCGTTATTTCGCCTCTTATAGCACTCATGAAAGACCAAGTAGAAGGGTTGCGCACCAACGGTATAGAAGCCACTTATCTCAATAGCAGCCAAAATTACCAAGAGCAGCAAGCCATTGAAGATGATTTGTTTAATGGTAAAATAAAATTGCTTTACATCTCTCCCGAAAAAATGGTTTCCCAGTCTTTTATGCCATTACTTGCTCGCCTGAATATCAATTTGATTGCCATTGACGAAGCGCACTGCATTTCTTCATGGGGGCATGATTTTCGTCCTGAATACACCAAGATGGCTTTTTTGAAACGCCAATTTCCACAAATTCCTATACTCGCCCTTACCGCTACTGCCGACAAAACCACTCGAAAAGATATTGTAAAACAACTCAACCTCAATGATTCTAAAATATTTCTGACTTCATTTGACCGCCCTAACCTTAGTCTGAAGGTGCTGCCCGCTCGAAAAAGACTTGAATACATCGTCAGTTTCATTCGTCGCCATCCCAATCAATCGGGTATTATATACTGCACTAGCCGCAACAACACCGAAAAGGTGGCGCAGAAACTAAAGTCCTACGGTATTCAAGCCGAAGCCTATCACGCTGGCATGAGCTCCAAACAACGGTCTAAAATTCAAGAAGATTTTATCAATGATACCACGCCCATCATTTCTGCTACGGTTGCCTTTGGTATGGGCATCGATAAATCCAACATTCGATGGGTCATACATTATAATATGCCACGCAATATCGAGGGGTATTATCAAGAAATTGGCCGAGCTGGGCGAGATAGCCTCAAAAGCGATACTGTGCTTTTTTATACTTATCAGGACGTGACATTTTGGGAGCGTATGATAGAAGAAAGTGCGTATCGAGAAGTCAAAATTGCAAAACTCCACCGCATGAAGGAGTTTGCAGAAGCATTGATGTGTAGAAGAAAAGTATTGTTGAGTTATTTTGGAGAACACCTAAAAGACAATTGTGGCAACTGCGACGTTTGCCTCAATCCGCCCAAAGAGTTTGACGGTACCGAAATTGCACAAAAAGCCTTATCGGCTATCATTCGGCTAGAGCGAAATGAGCAAGCCGTAGGTATAAATTTGTTGATTGATATTTTGAGAGGCTCAAAGCGGCAAGAAATCACTCGTAATGGTTATGATAAAATCAGGACTTATGGTGCAGGCGGGAATTTTAGTTTTGCGGAATGGCAATATTTTATGCAACAACTTCTAAATCTGGGGCTTATCGAAGTGGCTTATGACGAAAATAGCATTGTCCGAAAAACCGAAGCAGCTCAATCTATTCTTTATAATAAGCAAAAAGTGAATTTGGTGAAGCGTGATTTTGCGCTGGATAAGAAAAAAGAGCAGAAAGAAGCCAAACCTAAATCCAAAAAAGAATTGGCGAATGAAGAGTTATTTGAAAAACTGCGCTTGCTTCGCCTTAGCATCGCACGAACCGAAGGTAAACCTCCTTATGTTGTTTTTTCGGATGTTTCGCTCAACGATATGACCGCTCAAATGCCAACTACTAAGGAAGAATTTCTACAAATTTCGGGGGTTGGTAATAAAAAACTAGCTACTTATGGCGAACCTTTCATGACGGCTATTCGGGAATTTATCGTTGAAAAAGAACTATCAAACCAACGTGTAAAACGTGGGCAAAGCCATGTTGTATCTTTTCATTTTTACCTAGAGGGACTTTCCATACAAGAGATAGCCGATAAACGCAACCGAAAACCGCTTACCGTAGCAACGCACCTTGCCGAGCTTTACGAACGTGGAGAGAAAATAAAATTAGCGAAATTTATTACCAAAAAAGATGTAGCCACAGTATTGGAAGTACTCGAAGAATCCGAGCCGCCTTATGCCTTAAAGCCTATTTATGAGGCACTGAATGGAGATTTAGAAGAATATAAAATCAGATTGGCTTTGGCTTATTATGAAAGGAATAGATAGGCGTGTCAGGGTTGCAATAAAAAAAAGACAGCATAAGCGCATTTTTTAAAATACGCTTATGCTGTCTTTTTCAATATTTTGATTATTCTCTTAAAATGTCTAATTCTTCACCTTTACCTTTTCATTTATCCAACATTCAATTTTATAGATTTTGCCTTTGAAACGGCTACGAGCCAAAAACAATTCTGACTGCGTAGGCAAGTAATTTGTGTATTTAGAAATACGCTCTTGCGCTTTACCTTCTACCGTATTATCTACCTCTTTCGCATTTTCCCATTTATCAATAGCAGCGTAAATTACCATTTTCTGCGCAAAATTATCCGTTGGAAAACACTCTTTTGCAGCAGCTATATACACATCGCCAATCAAAATATAGGCTTCTCCATTATTCGGCTGCAAGGTAATTACTTCAAGCAAGTGCTTTTTAGCTTGCTCTTTATTATCCAATTTGGCATATTCGATTTTAGCAATCTGAAAATGATATTCCGCTTGTTTGCCAGCATCCGTCGTTTCAAAAACAGCTTGACCGTATAGTTCAACCGCCTTCTCAAAATCACCATTTTTTACTGCAAAATTAGCATTAGCTAAGGTATTGCCCGAGCGAGTAGCTACCGAACTCCCTTCCATTTTTTTGCGCATATTAGCATCTTGCATCGCCATAAGCGTCCCCATGTATTGATTGGCTTCGCTACAATCCATATTTCTAAGCGCATTTATCATCTTAGAAACCATTATATCATCATCCGGAGATTCTTTAATTCGTTTTTTATACGCATTAATTTTTTGCTCACATTCAGTTAATGGCTTTGCATTTTCTTCGTTTGCAATTCGGATTTTATCTTCCTGTGCTATCAACGCTTGCCTAAATTCTTTCTTTACATTCACCTTTGCGGCATAATAATTATCTGCATCCAGTCCGTTATCAATATTCGTTTGTGCGATTGCCATCAAATCATCCTGAATAGCTTTATGTTCGCTCTCCGATATTTTTTCTTCTAAAAATAATTGAGCTGCATATCTTGAATAAGGCACTAACGCAAAACTAGGAATTGATTGATTTGGGATTTTGGTAGCCGCTTGATATGCCGCCAAAGTTATTTTATAATCCGCCTCTAGTTCCTCCAACTCCAAAGCCTTCCTAGCTAATATATTGGCTTTATCGTCGGTATTACACGCTGCCCTTTTATCAAAAACATTTACGATTTTTTGGAGATATTCTCCTTTTTTGTCCGCACTTTTTTCGTTTTCATAAAAATGTTTATACAACTTTACGCCATCAAGATAAATATTCTTAGTAGCTCCTGGCGCATTTTTAAAAACGTACTCCCAAAAGAAAATAGCATCTTTGTAATGATAGGAATCGACAAGTTTGCGATATTCATCGTAATATCGGCGGGTTTTAATACTATCTACACCGTCACCCCAGCCAGTACAATTGCTTTGCGCAAAGGTAGAAGTGCTGATGAATGAGACGATTATGATATAAAATAGTTTTTGCATTTTATTTCGGTTTTCTTGTATTCATTTGTATGGGAAAATCTTAATATTAGGTTTTAATTAATAAGCAACAATAAATGCGCCAATCACTATGCTTAAAACTGATGTCACAGTTTTGTGGTATTAACTTTAAGTTAAATCTCTAAAAGTGATACATCTCACTTTTCACAAATGCGCTTTTGTTGCTATAAATCAAGCATTTAAGTAAAAAAATTAGGCAGAAAACAAGTCAAAGATAGAGGCTTTAGTCTTGTCAAATTTTTGAAATATTTTTATGACAATTAACAACACAAATTATTTTAATGGATAATCTTTTTAAATATATTGAAGAAACCGCAGGCTTTATACAATCAATCGCAGATTTTCAACCCAAATACGGCATCATACTCGGAACAGGTCTCAACAACCTCATTGACCAAATCGAAGTAGTAGCGAAAATCAATTATAAAGAAATCATTAACTTCCCTGTTTCTACCGTTCAGTCGCACAAAGGCGAATTGATACTGGGACATTTAGATGGTATTCCTATCATCGCACTTGCAGGGCGTTTTCATTATTATGAAGGATATTCGATGCAGGAAGTGACTTTTCCTGTTCGTGTCTTGAAGCAGTTGGGTATCAAGCATCTCATTATTTCTAATGTGTCGGGCAGTACCAATCCTGATATGAAGGCAGGCGATATTGTTTTTGTAAAAGACCATATCAACTTGCAACCCGAAAATCCATTGCGAGGAAAAAATGACGACAGATTGGGCGTTCGCTTCCCAGATATGCTCAAGGCTTATGACCACAACCTCAATGCACAAGCACTTGAAATTGCAAAAAAAGCTAACATTCGAGCGCATACAGGCGTATATGTAGCATTATCGGGTCCCAATTTAGAAACACCCGCAGAATATACTTTTTTGCATCGCATAGGTGGCGATTTGGTTGGGATGTCCACCGTTCCAGAAGTAATTGTAGCTCGTCATTGCGAGTTGCCTGTATTTGTTATCTCGGTAGTTTCTAACCAAAGTTATCCGCCAGAGGCTATAAAAGAGACGACGGTAGAAGAAGTTATTGCCATAGCCACAGAAGCAGAACCCAAAATGACGCATATTGTAAAAGAGGTGTTTAAATTGCTAAACGAAGCCTAGTTTTTATTAGCCTTAAATTAAAAAAAATCCGCTTCTGTTCAATTACAAAAGCGGATTTTTTAATGCTCATTTTTACAAAAATACTATCTATTTCACGTAAGTATTCAAATGATAATTCACTACCGTTCGGAGTACGCTCAAGCCCAGTACCTGCGCTTGCTGCGTCGTAAATCCACGACCAAGATAATGAGTTTCTAATTTTATTAATGCCTGATAATAAGCTACTTCTAGCGGTGCTACCATTTTTTTATGTAAAAAGGGTCTTGACTTTCCCACACCTTCATAGCAGTCCAAAGTCGGTTATTCCAACTTTCCATCACGATGGCTTCGTCTTGCGAGATGGTAGGCGCAAGATAAAGTTGCGCACGACGAGAATCGTAAGCCATTTTTACGTTTTCATCTCCTTTACCCAATGCAAAATGATTAACGGGGTCAAGGTCTTCTGCAATGGTTTTCAATACTTTAAGCTCGTCCCATTCCATAAAATCTCCACAGCCCGACACCATCGAATACAATTTATTGAACATAGAAGAAACTTCTTTTGGATGCTTCTCAAATAACCAACATGGCAATGAAGGAGGGTCTTGCATGGCATCCTGCATATAGCTCAAATGCTTTATCAAGAGTGTAATATTATCGTAGTTGTATTTTTTAGAATAGTCTAACTCCGTCGTTCCTTTGAAGTCTCCCTTCACAAAGATTTTCTCTACTGCGCCATTCATTAGTTTATTCACTAATGCTTGCTTATCTGCATTTTTGGGATTGGCTTTGCCTGTAAAGTACATATATGCCAAATACACTTCTGCCATCGGATGGTCAGCCTCTTTCAAGCCGCCATACGCCATAAATGGATTGTCATAAATCAAATCTACATAAGTCTGAATGCCACCTTTGAAGCCTTCTTCTTTTCGGTTATCCGCTAAGAGTTTGTATTGAGCGTATCTTGAATTTTTTTGCTCAAACATCACTAAAGCGTTTTCAGTGCCTTTGGTATAGAAACCATTTAATTCTCCTTGATAGTTAGAATGTTGCGACAAAAGCTCTTGTAATTTTTTGACCGAGTCTCTCTTTTTGTCATTAAATTCTTCATTGAAAGACCTCGGAATTTCGGAAGGTTTTACAGGCAAAATGCTGCCTCCTTTCACGCTGATTCCTTCATCAATGAAGTTTTCTAATTCTACCAATGACATTTCAAACTTACTCACTCGATGCACCAATCCATTATTGATATGGCGAATGTACGCCCCTTTGAAGCCTTTTTCTTTGACTTCCTCTAGGTGCTGATTCACGGCTTTAATCTCCTTGAAATTTCCAGACAATACTTTTACTTTATTGTCCGCAGTGAGATTGACATAAAGTTTATCGAACATACGCCATTTGTCCCATTCTACTGATTGTCCAGCGTCATAAGATGTCAATTGTACGGCATAAGCCATATCCGTAGGATTGATTTTGCGCTTAGATAGAAAGGCATCCTTGAAACCTGCCGCCTGAACCAAAGTTAATGAAGCGTTTGCTTTGGTTTCTTCTTCGAACCTACCTAGCAACACTCTTTGCAACTTCCCAACGGTTTCGGTATAAACATATCCAACGTTTTTGACTTTTTCAAAATCACTCGGCTGAGGATTAGAAAATGCGCCAAGTTGGACGACATAAACCATATCGGGCTGTTTCTTAAATGGGTTTTCGGCTTGACTTTCAAAAGCCAAAACCGCCAAAAATACTAATACGACAATTTGTCTCATATAATTATGATTTAAATTCTTGTTATCTTCAAACGTTCAAATGGTGACTATACTTTGATTTCGAGTGTTCTAATATAACGCAAAGTTCTTCTTTGTGATTGTTATTATCTAATAATACCATAAAAATTATGCCATTGATACCTTCAATAATATTATCTTTTTCCTGGAAGGTGAAGGTAATAATAGCTTGATAGTCAGAATAACAATTTGAAAACTTTCCACTCTATCCTACGTTTTTTTTTCAATTTTGTGACAAATAACGTATTTCTTCTTCATATTTGAATGTTTTTAACGTTAATTTAATGATTCTTAAAATCATTAAAGCCATTATTTTTGTTTTCCACAATTGACTTTATTACGTCAGCTTCACTGCATTTTTTTTCTTTCAACTCAACAAAGAAGGTTACTTTTGTATTAATTCAATATGCAAAATAGCACTAGATTTGACGCATTAAATAATTTGCTAAAAATCAAGACTTTACAACCAAATTCAAAAAAAATATAATCCTAGCACACAAATATAAATTTTACAAAGATGAAACACATTCTTAACTTCCATGTAAAAACTACCGCAGAAGGAAACGAACTCCAGTGGGTAGGGAATACAAAAAAAGGAAGTGGATACGAAGTAAGACGTTCGACGGACGAAATTGAGTTTAGCGTTATCCATGAAATGGAATTAAATAGGACGGAATCGGAGGTTTTTAGTTATTCGGATAGCTCCAATGAGCCAAAGGTTTACTACCAAGTGGCTTATTTGGAAAATGGCGAAGAAGTACAAGTTTCGCCCGTTCAGAGCGTTATCAGCAATAAAAAATTCAACTGGGTTAATCTCGCTATCAGAATAGGAGTAGCCGTTGCCTTGATTGCCATTGTCATGGCAATGACTCGGAAACTGGGAACGAAAAAAACTGCGCCGCCAGCACCTGCCTATCAAGCCAGCGTTCCTGCCGCTAATGTAGAAACGGTTCAATATAAAAATTTCAATACGGAGATAGAAGCTCTAGGGCAAGTTATTTCTACGCAGCCTATTGACATTATAGCAGAAGTATCGGGCAAGATTCAAAAAGGCAATGTCGTTTTGCGAAAGGCTACTTATTTCAAAAAAGGTGATTTACTCTTTTCTATTGACAAACAAGAGGCGATTTTAAATCTCAAATCACAGCGCAGCAATTTCTTAAATGGGCTGGTGATGATGTTGCCCGACTTGAGGTTGGATTTTGAAAATGAATACGATAAATGGAATAATTATTTTCAGGGTATAAATATCGACCAAAACTTACCTACGCTGCCTACTATGAATAGCGATAGAGAAAAGACCTTCATTGCGACTAAAAATATACTGGGCCAGTTCTATTCTATCAAAAGCGCAGAAGAACGCTTGACTAAATACGATGTGTATGCACCATACAGCGGCACAATTACCGAAGTCTATACCGATGCTGGAAGTGTAGCAAATAACGGAACTCGCATCGTCAAAGTCATGCGCACCGACCAACTCGAACTCGAATTGCCTGTCAGAAAAGAAGATATTCAATGGATAAAAACTGGCTCTACGGTCAAACTTTACAGCGAAGACAAACGACATTCGGCAACTGGAAGAGTAGCGAGAATCAGCAATACCATTGACCCCAATACGCAATCCATCAATGCTTATGTGAGCATCAATCCTCGTGGAATGAAACTCTATGAAGGCTTGTATTTGTCGGCTGAGTTGGCTGGCAGAAGCGTGAACAATGCCATGGAAATTAGCCGAAAAGCGGTATTTGAAGATAACAAGGTATTTGTGATGAAGGCGGACAGCACCATCGAGCAGCAAACCATAAAAGTGCATAAAGTAAATACCGAAACCATTTTATTTTCGGGTTTACTCGCAGGCGAGCAAGTAGTGAATGATAATTTATTGGGATTGGCTGATGGGATGAAAATAGTGCCGTTGGAGAATTAAAAATGTACCATGAAAGGAATTATTGAAACTTTTGTAAAAAATAAAATTTGGTACAATATCATTATTCTCATCATTTTGGGAGGAGGATTTTTTAGCCTATTGCAACTCAAACACTCTAGTTTTCCGCTTGTGCCTTCTACTACCGTCATTACTACGGTGGTGTATCCGGGTGCTGCGCCTCAAGAAGTGGAGGAGGGAATTATACTCAAAATAGAACAGTCGCTGGAAGGCGTAGAAGGCATCAAGGAAATTACTTCGGTGTCGTCGGAGAATATGGGAACAGTTAATGTTGAAATTTTTAGTAATTACGATATTGACCAGATGGTAACGGAGGTCAAAAACGCCGTGGACCAGATCAACTCTTTTCCCACAGGCGCAGAAAAACCAACCGTATTTAAGCGTCCGCCTTTTGATTTTGTGGCAACTATGGCACTCAAGGGCAGTGCGACCAAACTCGACTTGAAAAAATATGCGGATATAGTTCAAGATGAACTCTTGCAAGACCCTTTGATTTCGCAAGTAGAGATTACGGGTTTGCCCAATTTGGAAATATCCGTAGAAGTGCCTGAACTCGTTTTGCGCCGCTATCAATTGACTTTCGACGATGTAGCAACGGCTATTCGAGTGAACAACACGGACATTTCGGCAGGTTCTATCAAGTCGTCGGATGAAGAGATTTTGATACGTGCGAATGCCAAAGTATATGACGCAGCTAAGATGGGAAACATCGTCTTGCGCTCCAAAGCGGATGGTAGCCAAATTCGATTGGGCGACATTGCGACTATCAAAGAACAGTTTGCCGACAGTCCTAACAAAACATTATATAATAGTGAAAATGCCGTTGGGATTTCGGTGAATAAATTGCAATCCGAAGATATTTTAAAAATCACTGACCGCTTATACGAATATATCGAAGCCTTTAACCAAAGCCATAAAGATGCTCAATTGGTCATTACGAATGATTTTTCTAAAAATCTAATTGACCGTCGAAACCTTTTATTAGAAAATGGCGGCATGGGTCTGTTATTGGTTTTGATTACTTTGGGTTTGTTTTTGAGTTTAA
>CALOED010000210.1:0-8933 GCA_942492005.1 uncultured Saprospiraceae bacterium | reverse complement strand
TTGTCCGTTTTTCGCATTGGGGATTGATGGACATGTCATGGGAATGTCATATTCACCTAAAATGTGCCGATACTACTACAATTATACTTTTCATTGTGTTCTGTTTTAGCTGTTGCTATTTTATGAACGTACAATTAGTATTAAAATTACAAGATTTAGCAAGAAAATAATTAGCAAGAAGTGCTTACTTCGTCGTATCCGTCATCATTACTCGCTAATGGCTTGAGATATACGCTGAAAAAATTAAATGGATTTTGTACGTTTTTCAAATCCTCAATAATATGAATGTGGCGCACATTGTGTTTCAATTTTGGGCAGTAGAGTGTGAAGCGAAGGACTTGTCCGGGTTTTGTGAAATAATATCTATTCGGGCGACTTAGGTATGCGTTTCACTTGAGTCAGGGGGTATTTTTTATTTCTTTTGACATCCAAAATGTATGTGGTACTCGTAATGCAAGCCCAGCCGCCATATATAAAACTTTCGGGAGCTTCACAACTCATATAAACGATAGTATTTTCTTTCGTAATTTGAATTTTATCAATATCCACCATTGCGGTCGCTTTGCCTTCAAAAGGCGGATTGATGTACGTTTGAGCTTGTGCGTGATAAACGAATAGGAGCGAAATTATCAGTAAACCAATTGTTTTCATTTTCTAGTTTTTTTTGTTGGTTAAAAAGTAGGCAATATAATAGAAATAGACCAACGAGTTGAGGTTTTCTATTTGCAAAAAAAAACATATACGGACTACTTAATATCTATGTGACTAAAATACTAATATTTGAGTAACGTTGCTTTTTTAATATTTGATTTTAAAACCTTTCTAAATTAATATTTTTTTAACTGTTGTTTGCCATCTCTAATGGTTTGTTGAAGTTGAGGTTTAGTCTGTAATAGTTTTTCTTTTTCCTCATCTACTGTTTTCTCTGCTGCCTTTTCCGTATTCAAAGTAGCCAAAACAGATAAAGCGATATTCAAATCCCTTTGCTCATCAATCATGGCTTGCAGTTGTTCTTCTACGGAAGTTGCGCCACGTTTTTTCTTTTTATAATTGGACTTGTACTGATTGATTTTATCAATAATCACTTGCCTAAACAGGCTATCTTGAATGCCTTCTACTACATATAAAACATCCGTATAAAAATCATCTCTTCTATTGATGGCTTTGTTCAAATTAGTAACAGCAACGACGCTGATATTTATATTTTTGCGACTTTCTTTGAGGTATTTCGACAATTCCTCATTGTTTTTTAATGTCTCTTTGAGTAGTTTGGAGTATTCATAAGTCCCTCTTCCTTTACTCTCGCCAGCAAAAGATAAAATTTTAGTATCTATCGGACTTTCGGTTCTGGGCTTATTAAAATCACTAAACAACCAAATGCCGATAAAAAGAAGACCTAATAAAGAAACGATAACAACTGGAAAGAATTTTTTTTTCATCATTTTTTTCTTAAAAAGATTAGAGCTGTTATTTGCTATTTATAAAACACTGATTTTTCGCAACTCGGTATAGTTATTTAAAGCCGAAGAAGGAAAGAAGCGAAACCTCTATCATTCTGCATCTCTGCGAGAAATTTTAATAGCTTAAAAATACAAAAAAATCAAAGGGTGGCTTTTATAATTCGACTAAATTAAAAGATACTAATGCAAATTTGTTAGAATATTCGCCTTTCTTTTCAAAACCTTTCGCCTTTTTCTTATTTTTGAATATCTCTTCATCAAAATTTTATACCATGGTTTCTAATGTCATTACTTTTTTTGTGGTTATGTTGGCACTTGTATTTATAACAGGCAAACGACGCAACAATAGCAACAATAGCTTTTTTAATAAAGCCCGTCGAAACCGCCAAAATCGTTTTAGATAAACCTAATCGTTTTAGATAAACCTAATTGAATTAAAAAACTTCATTTTTCGTGTTCATTACAGTGTTTCAAAAGTTTATTTATATACTCCAAGGTAGCTTGCTGCCTTGTTTACATTGAAAATCAAAGTACAATGGGGCAAGCCACTATTGGAAAAAAGATTAACTTATTTTTGAAATACTGTATTCATTCAGAGCTAATAACTAGCATTAGAAGCCAAAGTAAATTGATATGAAAAATCCCTTTCCATCCTTTTAAAAGGGTATAAAAAAAAATCAAATCTATTTTAATATTGCAAAATAAATTATATTTACGACGTAAAGTAAATAGGTTAATTCTGATAGCTATCAGGAAGGAATAATCTATGAATGATTAGATTCTCTCAAAAAATGAAAATGAATAATGATGCCGTTTGACCAATCAAAACCATATACCATAGATAGAATAGTAAGAATTGCTATTACCTTAGGTATTTTTTATGCAATTATTCTCCTGATGAATTACCTCAGCAGTGTGCTGATACCATTCGTCGTTTCACTTTTGATAGCTTATTTGTTATTTCCAATGGTTAAGTTCATTCAAGACCGATTAGTAAAAAACCGTTTGGTTGCTACAATCATCGGCCTGACGCTCGTAACGTTGGTCTCTACACTGCTTTTTATGGTAACAATACCAATTGTAGTGCATCAGTTTGAAAAAATGGGCGTGTTGCTATCCAACCTCATAAACCCGAAGCCCAAAGTAGTATGCCCGATTCTTTTCAAGCCATAGAAACATATATACGAGATTTTGCGCAACGAGAAGAAGTTCAAGAACTATTGAATTTTCAGAACATAGAAGCCATTACCAAACAAGTATTGCCTAGCCTTTATGGCGGCTTGTATGGCATTTTTTCGGGTTCGTTGAGCGTAGTATTGTGGTTTGTCGGGCTGACTATCATCATATTTTATGTCATATTTATATTAATTGATTACGAAGAAATCACCAAAGGCTGGCAAGATTTGATACCATTGTCTTATCGAGGCACATTAGTAACGCTGCTCGAAGATTTGAGAGACGGCATGGAAACTTACTTTAGAGCGCAATCCATTATTGTATTGATTGTCTCCATTTTATTTGCTGTCGGTTTTACCATTATCAATCTGCCATTAGGTATTTTGCTAGGTGTAGTCATTGGTTTATTCAATTACGTTCCGTATTTACAAAACGTTGGCTTTCTGCCTGCTACCTTCCTCGCACTGATGCACTCGCTCGAAACAGGCGACAATTTTTGGCAAATGATGGGCTTAGTGCTTATCGTATTCGCTGTGGTGCAAACCATTCAGGAAGCCATTCTTACGCCTAAAATCATGGGCGACGCAACAGGTCTCAACCCCGCCATGATTTTACTCTCCCTCACCGTTTGGGGTAAACTTATGGGAATGCTCGGACTTCTAATCGCATTACCCGTTACCTCTATTCTTATTTCTTATTACAGAAGATTTTTGAAAAGAAACGAAATAGCTAACTCTAACCTAATCATAGAACCGCATCATTTGATAAATAATAACGATGACGAGGAGGATGATGAAAATAAGGATCCCTTGGTTTCGGATGTAAAAGGAGATATTATTATTCCGTAATTGTCTCAGTTATAAATTTGTAGATAATGAATGTATCGACAGCAAAATGAAGAATTGCTGATGTATCGATTCTGATTAATGGTTGTGTTTATCAAGTAAAATGAATTTAAAATATTGCCAAAACAGGCAATTAAACGTTATACTAATGAAGTAAATGCTTATTTAATCAAATCAAAAACGATGAATAATATAATCTCCAAACTTGTCATAATAACCGTATTAATTTGTGTTATAAATTCCTACTTATTAGCTTGCGAATATAGAGGCGGAGTGATTACATTTCAACAACTGGGTGATTTAGAATTTAAAATTATCGTGACCACTTATACGTTTGAAAACAATACGATTGATAGAGATAGTCTTGAAATATTTTGGGGCGATGGCA
Source organism: uncultured Saprospiraceae bacterium (assembly GCA_942492005.1). Classification (GTDB taxonomy): domain Bacteria; phylum Bacteroidota; class Bacteroidia; order Chitinophagales; family Saprospiraceae; genus CAKZLL01. The sequence continues at coordinate 5,064 of CALOED010000210.1, read as the reverse complement.
CTTCTGTTTGGGTTTATAGAATAAATGGTACTACCAATAATGGAGAAATCTTTGGCAATATTATTAAGAAGAATATTTACTCAAAAAATCATTATTACCCAGGGTTTAGGTACTTATCATGTTGCAATGATTGATAGCTTTAGGTGTGGAGATAATTTTTCTAATAACGCAAGTACGCTCTTTTGCATAGAGACGAAAATCAGCATATTAAACCCATTTTTTAATGGGCATAATAATTCACCAAGTTTGATGAATATTCCCATTGATACAGGATGCCTAAATCAAACGTTTACTTTTGATTTAGGTGTAAGCGATGTAGAAGGTGATAGTGTGGTATTAGAGTTGAAAAATCTTGGTTGTGTACAAAATTATATATTCCCTCATAATATAGGAGGTGGGGCAAACTTGCTTTGGGTTGATACTAGCTCAATACATTGGAATAGCCCGATACAAGAGGGGGATTATTCGGTAAGTTTACTTATCAAAGAATATAGATATGGCACTTTAATAAGTCGGATTATTTATGATTTCAATATTATAGTTAAAGATTGTCTAGTCAAAACAAAAGAAGTAAACGGTACATTTGATGATGCAATAAAAGTATATCCTAACCCAGCAGAGGAATTTATATATTTAGATAAAAAACTGAAAGAGAAAGAGGAATTTGATTTATATATCGTGAATAGTTTAGGACAGGTATATTTTGAAGAAAAAAAAATAAACTCATTAAACATGAAACGAATAGATGTAGGAAATTATCCAAAAGGAATATATTTTATTCAGATAATTCTAGAAAATGGAAAGTCCATTATCACGAAAAAAATAATCAAAAACTAATAGCCATTATTCACAAAGCGGCGAAGCCGCTTTGTCTATCTTCATTATCAGTTAGTTATGTAATAGGATTTAGTTTTGTGAATAAAGTCTAATACAAGGAACTTTCATTGGGAAATCTACCTCCATTCCGTTTATTAAGTGATGTTACGCAAAAATGGTGTCCTGTAAGGGACATCGAAGTGCGTAACATGAGTTATTAATATAGAACCAAAACGGAATGCCCGCCGCAAGGCAGACAGGCAGCACTATCAGCGTTAATTTGGGTAGCTCAAAAGACTTAATTCTTGCTAAGTGTCAAAATTACACTATCTTTATCCGCAAATTATATTTTAAGATAATCAACTTAAAAAAATCATGATAAAAGCGTGTATTTTTGACTTAGACGGTGTGATTGTGGATACCGCAAAATACCATTATATAGCGTGGAAACGCCTTGCCAACGAACTGGGGTTGGATTTGACGAAAGAAGAAAACGAACAACTCAAAGGCGTGAGCAGAATGCAAACGCTCGAAATCATCTTGACAAAAGGCAACCTCCAGCATCAATATTCGGATGCAGAAAAAGTAGCTTTGGCGACTAAAAAGAATGATTGGTACAGAGAATTTGTACTGAAAATGGATGAAGGTGAAGTGCTAGAGGGCGTAGAAGCATTTTTGAAAAACCTGCAAGAAAACGACATCAAAATCGGATTGGGTTCTGCCAGCAAAAACGCTATGACTATTCTCGAAGTGACGAGTATGAAAGAATATTTTGAAGTAGTTGTAGATGGAACAAAGGTAACACGTTCAAAGCCCGACCCGCAAACCTTCTTAATGGGAGCGGAGGCGTTAGGTGTTTCGCCTTCCGAAACGGTGGTCTTTGAAGATTCTTACAAAGGCTTGCAAGCAGCATTGGCGGGCGAGTTTTTAACCGTTGGGATAGGAGAGGAGCGAATATTGGGCGAAGCGCATATTGTAGTAGATGGCGTAAAAGATGTGACTTTAGATATATTGAATGGGCTTAAAAAGTAAAATCAATTAATACGATGAAACAATATTTACATTACGACGAGTGGTGTGTGATAGAAAAAGGATTAAATCCTGAGAATAATAAAATTTCTGAAAGTGTTTTCAGTTTGGGGAATGGCAAAATGGGGCAAAGAGCCAATTTTGAAGAAAAATACTCTGGCCCTACGCTGCTCGGAAACTATGTAGCAGGGGTATATTATCCAGATAAAACCCGTGTGGGTTGGTGGAAAAATGGCTATCCTGAATATTTCGCAAAAGTATTGAATGCTGCCAACTGGATAGGAATCAATGTTCATGTAAATGGAGAAGAATTAGATTTGGCGAAGGTAGAAGTTACTGATTTTCAGCGCATATTGAATATGAAAGAAGGCTACCTCAACCGAACTTTCAAAGCCAAAATGAGCAATGGCGATACCATTAGCGTAAACACAACCCGAATCAATAGCATAGCAGATGATGAAATCGGTGCAATAGAATACAAAATCAAGGTTGAAAACTTTAGCGGTTTGCTTTCTTTAGCACCTTACATTGACTTCGACGTGGAAAATGAAGACTCCAACTATGATGAAAAGTTTTGGGTGGAGGTCAAAAAAGAAGTGAAGAGTGGAGTAGGCTATGTAGTAGCTCGCACCAAAAAGACGGATTTTTACGTCTGTTCGGGAATGTCTGTGGAAGTGTATAAAAACGGAAGAGTACAAGAGTTCGACGCAGAGGCGATTGAAAAAGAGAAATATGTAGAAAATCTGATTGCCGTAGAAGTGGAGCCGGGCGATGAGGTTATTTTATATAAATATGCTACGAATGTATCTTCGTTTTATTACGAAAAAGATACCATTATGGTAGATGCTAAAAAGGCAGTAGCTCGTGCGTTTTCCAAAGGTTTTTCTAAATTATTGGAAGAACAAAAAACTGCTTGGGCGAAAAAATGGGAACAATCAGATATTACCATCGAAGGCGATGTAGCCGCTCAGCAAGGCATTCGCTTCAATATTTTTCAGCTTGACCAAACTTATACAGGCAAAGACGAACGCTTGAATATTGGACCAAAAGGCTTTACAGGCGAAAAATACGGCGGCAGCACTTATTGGGATACCGAAGCCTATTGTTTGCCATTTTATCTTTCTACATCCGATGAAAAAGTAGCCCGTCAGTTGTTGGTTTATCGTCACAATCATTTGCAAAAAGCCATCGAAAATGCCGAAAAATTAGGTTTTTCAAATGGAGCGGCACTTTATCCGATGGTCACGATGAACGGCGAAGAATGCCACAACGAATGGGAAATCACCTTTGAAGAAATCCATAGAAATGGCGCAATTGCTTATGCGATTTACGATTATGTTCGCTACACGGGCGATAAGGATTATTTTATAGATTATGGTTTTGAAGTATTGTTGGCTATTGCGAGATTTTGGGCGCAACGAGTAAATTATTCGGAAGCCAAACAGCAATATGTAATGCTAGGCGTAACGGGCCCGAATGAGTACGAAAACAACGTCAATAATAATTTTTATACCAATTATATAGCGTGTTGGTGCATGGAGTATGCCGAAGAAGCGATGAACTATGTCAAAGAAATGGCTTCGGATAAATACGATAAGTTAGTTCGCCAGACCAATTTCGATGAAGCCAAAGAAGTAGCTCATTGGAACGACATTCGAGCAAAAATGTATTTTCCACGAGACGAGGAATTGAACATTTATTTGCAACAAGATGGCTTTATGGATAAGGAGCAAATCTTGGTCAAAGACCTCGACCCGAAGCATTTGCCTTTGGTGAAAAACTGGTCATGGGATAGGATTTTGCGCTCCATTTACATCAAGCAAGCGGATACTTTGCAAGGAATGTACTTCTTTGAAGACCGATTTGAAACGGAAGAAATTCGTCGCCACTTTGAGTTTTACGAACCCCGAACGGTACACGAATCGTCTCTTTCTCCCTGCGTGCATAGCATTATGGCAGCCAAACTAGGAATGCAAGAAAAGGCTTATGAAATGTATTTGCGCACCGCTCGTTTGGATTTGGATGATTACAATAGCGACTCGGACGAAGGCTGTCACATTACCAGTATGGCAGGCACATGGATGTCGGTCGTGAAAGGCTTTGGAGGAATGCAGAATCAAAGAAGATATGCTTTCGTTTGAGCCATTTATTCCATCGCAATGGACTTCTTATTCTTTCAAAATTCGCTTTAGAGGCAACCTCTTGAAAGTGATTATGGATACAGAGGGCGTTACGATAGAGAACCAAACCGAAAGAGATATTCGATTGTTATTGGACGGAAAACTCATTGAAATAAATGGAAATGGGCGTTACGAAAGCGGAGCAAAAGCCGTAGGAGCGTAGGTTTTATAATTATAAAAATAATAAAGAAAAAGTGATGTATCCATGAATTTGGTGCATCACTTTTTTAATAAGATATATCAAAAGGCGGTTTTCTAGATTAAATTTAGGATTTGCAAACTGGTCAAATTCTTCCTGATAAGAATTTTGTTTATTCAATCTCTTTATTATATTTACATTATAATGACTTATTGATATATCTAAAAATCAATACATTATAATATTTATAAAATATAAAACTCACTTACTGCACATTGCAGAATTTTTTTTTTCTGACAAACATATCAACTAAACAATTATAATTTCTTCATCATAACTAAATAAAACGACCATGGCTGACGGACCAAATAGAGATGTAAAATACTATACGCTCGACGATGTGATTAAGATTAAAGAAAAACATGATAAAAAAGGTGAAGCACTGCCTTTTGGATTTGATACGCATCCGATGCTTTTTACTGACCCTGATACCAATAAGGTAGTAGAAGTATTTGCTCAAGATGTAGTTTTAGATATTGGACACAAAGTAGGCGACACCAAATATCCTGGCACAACAACGAAATTTGGAAGCGATAATCAATTGATAATCACTACCGCAGGAGGCGACAAACTGAATTGGAAAGAAGCTACACCTTATTATCGAGTAGAACTTTCGGTATTGCAGAACAACAAATTTTCTCCCGAAGTAGAAGTGGTAAAAGGCTATTGGTTCAAAAAAGAATGTATTGGCGCAATCGGCTGTCATTTCGATTGGAGTTTGGTGAGCTGCACCAGCATTTCCCGATTAGATGGCGGAAAGTAATCAGTTGATATTTTTTTTTATAAAAAAAGGTGCGTTACCCAACCGGCAACGCACCTTTCTATTTTTAGAAATACCCA
>CALOED010000209.1:0-6696 GCA_942492005.1 uncultured Saprospiraceae bacterium | reverse complement strand
GCCACGGTTAACGACCTTCTCTATTCAATGCAATAACCCGCTACTCTACGCCAGCAGAATGGGAAATAGGATTGAATGTCTATCCTCAGGTATTAAAAGAAAGATACCCTGATGCTAAAATTGGCTTATCCGAACACACTTCTTAGTATTCATACAGGTGTAGCAGCAGCATTAGGCGCAGAACGCATTTATTTCGCGTTGTATTTGATAAAAGAATGTTTGGACCAGATGCTACTTCTTCGCTCACAATTGATGAAACAAAACAAATGGGGAAGGCGCGATTTATCCACCACCAATCATCCGATAGATAAAACAGACAATTCGCCTTATTTAGGATTGAAAAAAATATTTGGAAAAACCCTAGCAGTCATTACAGATTTGCCAAAAGGACATCAACTAACTTTTGACGACCTCGAAGCCAAAAAACCAGCGAATTATGGTCATGGCAGCATCAAAGTTCTGAACCGAGATTATGGGAAACATTGGAACAAAGAAAAACGCAAATATGATTTATTCCACCGAAGAAGATATTGATTAGAAATGGCAAAAAAGAAAAATAGCTGTCGTCGTTACGGCAAGACCGAGTTATAGCCCAATAAAAACTGCCTTTAGAGCCATTGACGAGCATCCTGATTTAGAGCTTTTGCTAGTAGTAGCAGCTTCCGCACTCTTAGACAGATACGGGATGGCGGTAAAAATCATGGAAAAAGATGGTTTTCAGATAGCCGCTAGAGTATTTAATATCCTCGACAGTGGAAAAATTTGGCAGCCCAAGCCAAAACCACAGGATTAGGTATTTTCCATCTAGCTTCCGTATTTGAAAGACTTGCTCCAGATGCAGTCGTGACAGTAGCAGACCGATTTGAAACCACGCCCACAGCTATTGCAGCATCTTATATGAATATTCCATTAGAGCATATACAGTGACAAACGAAACAATGATATGAACATGAAGCGCCAGATTTACATTTTGTAGCCCGAAAAAGAAGCGGAAGAGCGACGAAAATACAATTGCAGGTGGTTTTTCAAATATGTTGTCAGGTCACGAGGTCGACGAAATGTTGAAAACAATTATAATGGATTTTAACTTTAATTATGATAATGGCGGCGAGGCATAGCCGATATTCGTTTTGTTGTACAAAGGTGCGGCCCATACAATCGGAGCGGCAATCCTAAAACGGCATCAAGAATGCCGGTATAAGATTCGGCAACAAAAAGGCAACGCCAATGTCATACTTATGGGTGAGTGCAGTGGTGCAGACGGTACATCTAGTAAAAACTGTTCTTAGAGAACCACGAAGATGTCTTGATATCGATTAAGAATATGGAACTAATGGACTTTCAGTTGCGGGTACAATGTACCCGATAGGCACCTAGCGGTAGGCATTAGAGAAAATGTTCATATTTTCAGAATACTTTTAAGGTGATTGTCTTTTGGATATATGAAAGAGAGCGAGGTGTGAATGAACAGATGTTATACATATCAATTTGATGAGATAAAAAAGGCGATTGAAACACATATTGCCCATGGTCATTATGGTAGAGATTTGATTTATGGAAATGAACATTCAGGTAAAAATGATTGCGGATTTGTTGAGTACAGAACCGTTAGAGTTCGCTAAGATATTGAGATATTAATCAATTTTGTAACGGTAAAAAAATAAATTTGGCATTTGCACGAGTTAATTTTGGCTTTAATTAAGCAGACCTCTCGGCAGGCAGGGCGAAAAATCGTAGGAATAGCGAGTTATTCCTAGATTTTTTTCAAATGAAGAAAAGTTTCAAATGATGTGGTTTTGATGTTACTTAGATATTTACGAATGCTCCTCGTTAAATAAAAGAATCAGAAACCTATGTTATTTATAACTCATTTGACTTTGTGATTTTCTTACCAATAGTATTTTTACTCTATTGGTTTGTATTTAATAAGGATATAAAACTTCAAAATCTACTGATAGTAGCTGCCAGCTATGTTTTTTATGGTTGGTGGGATTGGCGTTTCTTATCTTTAATCATATTTAGTTCGATAGTAGATTATTCTATTGGGCTACAATTGGGTAAGACAGACGCTAATCGAAGGCGAAAACTGCTTTTATTTACGAGTCTTGCGGTAAACTTAGGCTTGCTAGGCTTTTTTAAATATTATAATTTTTTTGTAGAACAATTTGTAGAAGCGTTCAGGCTGTTTGGCGCAGAGCTAAATCCTACAACACTTAGTATTATACTACCCGTAGGAATTAGTTTTTATACCTTCCAAACGCTGAGTTACACCATAGATGTATATAGGCGAAAACTAGAGCCTACCAAAGATTGGATAGCTTTTTTTGCTTACGTTAGTTTCTTCCCGCAGTTAGTAGCAGGGCCAATTGAGCGAGCAACTAACCTCATTCCTCAGTTTACATCGCATAGAGTATTTAATTTGCTAAAGGCAAGAGATGGGATGCGCCAAATCCTTTGGGGCTTATTCAAAAAAATAGTCATTGCGGATAATTGCGCTACCATAGTCAATGAAATTTTCAACAACCATGAAACCATGCCTGCCAGTGCTTTGGTGCTAGGTTCGGTATTGTTCGCCTTTCAGATATACGGCGATTTTTCGGGTTATTCTGATATAGCTATTGGTACAGCGAGGCTCTTTGGTTTCGATTTGATGCGCAACTTTGCCTATCCTTACTTTTCGAGAGATATGGCAGAATTTTGGAGAAGATGGCATATCTCTTTATCTACATGGTTCAGAGATTATTTATATATCCCGTTGGGCGGTAGCCGAGTAGATAAGCGATGGAAACTAGCTCGAAACATAGCAGCTATTTTTATAGTGAGTGGTTTTTGGCACGGAGCCAACTGGACTTTTATTATTTGGGGTACGCTCAATGCTTTGTACGTATTGCCTGCGGTGATGTTGAAAACCAATAGAAAAAACCTTGATATAGTAGCTAAAGACAGTTTGTTTCCTAGTCTAAGAGATGTCTTTAGCATTTTGCTGACCTTTGCTTTGACGTGTTTTGCATGGATATTTTTTAGAGCAGAAAGCGTTGGTCATGCCTTTTCTTATATCGCCAACATAGCTGATACTTCTATATTTTCTATTTCCTATTTTCTTGACCTCAAGGTTATAGATGTGTTATTTTGGATTGTGGTGATGGTGGTAATAGAATGGCTCAATCGTAGGCATCTTCATCCTTTAGAAAACATTCAAGCCTACTTTAAAAATACCAATGTGAGGTATGCTATTTATACATTGATATTTATTATCATACTGTCAAAAACACAAAATACAGATACCTTTATATACTTTCAATTTTAAAATTAAAAGATGGCTATCGAAAAATCATTATCTGTTTTCATCAAAAAAGTGGTTGTCTTTGCACTCCTTTTCGCTAGTATAATGACGGCTATTTACTTTGGGACAGGAGCGTTGAACAAGCAAGGAAGGTTAAGTACGATTATAGACAAACATCAACGATTAGAAACGATACAAGAATCTAAATGTATTTTAGTCAGCGGCTCTAGTATGCACTATGGTATTGATTCCAAAATGTTGGAAGACAGTTTGGGAAAAAAAGTGGTGAATATGGGCATACAAGGAAGTATCGGTCTAAATTATATGATAGAAGAAGTAAAACCATTCATCAAAGAAGGCGATATTATCATTTTAGCACCTGAACATACGCATTTTAATGAATTGTCTATTCATGGCGAAAATACATTATACCGATTAGTTAGTATTTATCCTAAAGGGATTCAATATTTGAATATCCATCAAATCATGGATTTTCCGCCCAATATTGGACTAGCAACGGGAGAACATTTAACGCAAATTAGAATTGACTTAACCAACAAACTCAAGAAACGAAGCACATTTAGAAGTTTAAATAATAAATACGGCGATTACATCGGACATAAGGACAAAAAAGGAATTTATAATCCTTCGGAGACCGCAAAAAATCACTCTTCTGAAAAAATAAAACCTGAAACGATACACCTCATAAAAGAGTTTGCAAAATACATTGCATCTAAAAAAGCAACTTTGATTATCAGCTATTCTCCGGTATCAAAAAGTGACGAAAACGAAGCACTTAATCAAGCAATCGTTGAAACACTCAGGGCTGAAAAACTTCCTTTAGTTGGCGATATAAATAGTTATGTGTATCCAAATGATTTTTTCTTTGATACATCTCACCATTTAAATTATGATAAAAGACAAACCCGAACGAAGCAACTCATCGCTGATATTCGGAATAGTAAAATATTGAAATAAAAGATTTCATACCCTAACGAATGACAAAAACAACCAAAATCTTAATAGCGGAAGCAGACGACTTTAGCGCAGATGTAGTCGAAAGACTGCGAGCTTTTGCGCAAGTAGATATGTTTGCCGTACAGCAATCTGAACTCAAACAAGTCTTAGAGACTTATGATGTATTTTGGTTCAGGTTGGGTTTTAAAATAGACGAAACCGTTCTGTCAGAAAATACAAAATGCAAAGTCATAGCTACGCCTGTAACGGGGATTGACCATATTGACGAAGCACTTTGCGCCAAGTATAATATTCAAATCGCTTGCCTTAGAGGAGAAAGAGAATTTCTGAAAGAAGTGCGAGCAACCGCCGAAATGGCTATTGGCCTTGCCATGAGCGTGATGCGAAACATCCCAAGAGCTAACGAATCCGTCAAAGCAGGACACTGGGAAAGAGATTGGTTTAGAGGCAACGAACTTTACAAAAAGACAATGGGCATCATCGGCTACGGACGACTCGGAAAAATCGTAGCGGAATATGCTTTAGTTTTTGGAATGAAGGTAGTCGTAGTAGAACCCCGAGCCGAAGCCTGTATGCCAACGGATGGCATTACTTTCGTTAAAGATTTAAATGAAGTAGCCCAAGTATCGGATGTGATTTCGCTTCATCTGAATTATAATAAAAAAACGTATCACCTACTAGGAGAGGCATTTTTCAAAAACTGCAAACCTGCGGCTTATTTATTAATACTTCAAGGCGGCATAATAGAAAGAGCGCTGCCAAGCATTGAAGGCAGCTGGATGGCGCAGCCCTCGACGTGATGCAAGGCGAGCCGAATATTACGCCAGACAATCCTTTAGTGAAATATGCTATTGACCATGATAATTTAGTAATTGTACCTCACATAGGTGGCAATACTTACGAATCATTTGAAAAAACAGAACATTTCATAGCGGATAAAATCATAAAAATCATTGAAAAAGGATAAAAAAATATTAGGAATAATACCTGCAAGAAAGGGGTCAAAACGATTGCCGAATAAAAACATCCTACCTTTTGCGGGCAGACCTTTGAGCGAACACATCATAACAGCTTTGGAAAGTCAGATGCTGAATACCATTGTAGTATCTACCGATAGCAACGAAATTTTAGACATCGCTAAACAATACGATAGTATAATCACTATCAAAAGACCTGAAGCGTTAGCAACTGACCCTATCTCCTGCTATTGATTATGTGCATCATACGCTGGAGTTGTTGCAGCAAAACCATCAATTGACCTTCGACGCAGTTGTGATTTTGCAACCTACTTCGCCACTTACTTTGCCAGAAGACATTGATAATACTATCCAAAAACTCTTGGAAACCGAAGCAGACACGGCAGTGAGTGTAGTAGCAGTCAGTCACATGCTCAATCCGCTCAAACTCAAAGTAATGGAAGGTGATAAGCTACTCCCGTACTTTGAAGCGGAAGATGGAAGAATGGCTGCGCACCAAATTCCGACGGTGTATGTCAGAAACTGTGCGGTATATGCTTCGACCATTGAAACGATTAAAGCCAACAAAATAATAGGAACAGACTGCCGAGCATTTGTGATGCCGCCAGAACGCTCCATTGATATCAATGATAAATTAGACTTTGAATTTGCAGAGTTTTTAAAACTAAAATAAAATCATGGGACAAAAAGAAAAAGGGAGTTTTGAGACCTGGGATAAAATATGGGCCACTCAAGACGGAGATAGAAAAATCAACTTCACTAAAACAAAACCAAGCTCCATTTATCAGTTTTGGCAAAAGGTATATGCCGATGATTTATTGAATTTGATTAAAGGAAAGAACTATACCCGATTTTTGGAACTTGGCGCAGGTAGAGGCACTACAAGTATGTATTTGTTGGATGCAGGTTACGAAGATGTCACTATGGTTGATTTGGCAGAGGAAGGTTTCAAAACAGCGGCTTATACCTGCCAAAAGTATAACTTGAAAAAGCCTACAATGGTCATTGCTAATGTGGAAGATACAGGATTGGACGCAAATAGCTATGATTGTATTTATAATATTGGCTTATTAGAGCATTTTGAAAATCCAAAACCAACGCTGGCAGAAAGTTACAAACTCTTAAAACCTGGCGGATTGATTTTTATGCCGATTGTTCCCGAATTGCCGTGGCACAACGCATTTTTACAACGATTAATATTCAGCCCAATTACACTGGCTAAACTGATTGTAAAACAACTGATAGGAAAAGGAAAAAAGGAAGAAGAAGGCATGATGAGAACCAACTATCAAAAGAAGCACTATGCGGATATTTGTAAAGAGTTGGGCTTTAAAAACGTAAAATGTATCCCTTACAACCCTTATTGGAAAGTAAACCCAGATGGAAATTTTGAACAAAAAGTAACACTTCCAGCCTATTTTTGGCATTACAATACTTTCAAAAAAGGAAAACCATTAA
>CALOED010000208.1:0-10554 GCA_942492005.1 uncultured Saprospiraceae bacterium | reverse complement strand
CATTTACGCCTAACAACGATGGTGTAAATGACTTCCTTTTTGTACAATCTGACGAAAATAAAGTCAAAACCATTTTAAAATTTGAAGTATTCTCTCGCGCTGGGCAGTAAGGTATTTGAAGCCCAAAATTTTGAACCTAATATTCCAGCGTTGGGCTGGGATAGGCCTTTTCGGACACTAGGCGAAGCTGATGAGTTCTTGCCGTTTTTGGTTGGATACTGGAAGTGGAATTTTTGGATGGCGATATAGAAGTCTATAAAGGAAATTCTACGCTGTTGAGAAATTGATTATTCATACAATTCTAAAGTTCCTAATTTTTTAGAACAAACCAACCAATTTCCATCCATTGTTTTTCCAGTGCTTCCCAATATTGCCGAACCATTTCCACTTCATTTTGACTTTCCCTAGCTATAATAGAAATCGTTTGCTCTATATTTTGATTTTTATAAAAATAATTCAAAAACTGATATTGCCAATAGTTCAACGAGCGAAAACCAATGGAATAGTTCACCCTAAACACCATGCACCATGAGGGTTGCTCAAAAGGCAAATTAGGGTTTTGTCCATTTCGGTAAGCCGAATAATATTGAGGAACTGGAAACCTAAAATCAAACAACTGAAATACAGGAACTAATCTCAACGCTTCATCTGGTGTGCTTGCGTTTGCAGGTTCGCAAATTTCGTCGTTCATCACATCAAATAAATACACCAAATGGTATTCAAAATTGGTTAATTCAATCAAAAAATCGGGCCAATCCTCTTTAACGGCTTCGTCTTTATCTGGTCGAGTTCTTTCCAAATATTCCGAAAATCGCTTACCTAAATCCATTAAAGTATAACTACTGAAGGGTAAGTTTGCAAATATTCATCTGCAAATTGGCGAAACAAACTTTTACCCAAGCTATATTCTAATGCGCCAAACTGCTTTGACATACATTCTCGAAGCCGAGCCACATAGCTTCGTTGGTAAATAGCTAAATGTGCTTTGGCATCTAATCGCTCCGAATCCTTGACCATTTCCTCAATAGAAGTTGTGGCGTAGGGTTGCAGCAAAGCGGATTGCATCCATTTTTGGATTTCAGATAAAGCAGGTGTTTTTTTAGATTCTGACATTTGATAAATTTAACGCAATACATCTACGACCATAAAATCCACAGGATTTGAAACAGCAACCTCCTCTCCTATTACAGGTTTTTCCAAATCAACGGTCTGAATGACATTACCCATAAACTGCTTGGCTTTCATCAACTCAGCGTAATAATCCTCAAAAGGTGGAATATTTCCATCCCATTCCAAAAGCGTCGTTACGCCGCCTGTACGCTGCCAAGTTTGTCGGAATAATTCCCAAACGTAACCCGTCACGGCTCTATCATGCGTATCAATAATGTAATCACCACAATGCTGGTGCCCTGCTAAGTGCATTTGAATAATACTTTCGGGCGGAATAGCTTCGATGTATTTCACGGGGTCGAAGTCATTATTGAAACTCGACACATAAACATTATTTACATCCAATAGCAAACCGCAATTCGTTTCTGCCGTCATTCGAGCCAAAAATTCCTCTTCGGGCATCGTTGAATGTTTGAATGACATATAAGTACTCGGATTTTCGAGTATCAATGGGCGTTCTAAAAAATCTTGAACGGTGTTAATGCGATTGCAAATATGATGAAGCGTTGCTTCGTTCAGTGGCACAGGCAATAAATCATGTGAATTGATGCCCAAAACGCCTGTCCAACACAAATGGTCGCTAATCCAAGCGGGTTTTATTTCTTTGGCGAGCTGTTTTAATCGTTTTAGATAAGTCATGTTCAAAGGCTCGGTGCTGCCAATTGACATCGAAACGCCGTGCATCACCATAGGATAACGCTCCGCTATTTGATGCAAAACATATCTAGGTCGTCCGCCCGAGTCCATAAAATTCTCGGATATGATTTCAAACCAATCTACTTCGGGTTGTTCTTTTAGAATATAATCAAAATGCTGATTGCGCAATCCAAGCCCTAGCCCTAAATTGGGAAGATTTAATTTATTCATTTTTTATATTTGGTAATTAGCAGTAAGCAGTAACAGCTAGCAGAATGACGAATGCAATACTGCTTACTGCTACTGAAAACTGCCAACTCAAAACCTAGCATCCGCAATTCTCACAAGTTTCGTCTAACTCATTTTGATTAGTTCTAATGTACTTCGCTCTACGGTCCTGGCGAGCTTCTTCACTCACGAATGAGCAAAATTTAGCACCTGATTGACCACAAGAGGAAGTCCAATTCACGTTATCGCCTAACCATTCAAGCGTTGGGCCTGTTTGAAATGGAGATGGACCAAAGTTTCTATTTTTTTCTATCATACGCTCTTCAAATAAGCGTCGAGCGAGCATCCAAACCGAACGACCACGATTTGGACCACCTGTAATAAAACGAGAAGCTGGAATTGGCGTGCCGCAACTACCTTGATAAGCGCAGTCGTTCGCTCCCGGATGGCAAAATTCCTCTGGCGTACCAAATAAACCGCATCCGCCCTGCCCAGCGCATTCATTCAAAGTATGACAAGGGTGCTGAACGGTAGCACATTGTCCCATTCCTGCGCAGTCATTTGTACCAAAGTAATCACGACCTTTGCAAGAATTTAAACCCATGCAGGAATGTAATTCTAATGGCGGAACGACTTTTTGAGGTTTGTCCGCATTCTTTTGTTTCAATGCTTCGGATTGTTTTTTACAAGATTGACTGGATTGATTCGTATCTACTATATTTGACATATCTTCTTGGATTTTATTGTTATCAATAGCTTGCTCATCCTTTATCAGCCCCAATAGTTTGAGTAATTTTTTAAAAAAATTGATGATTGTATTCACAATAATAGATTTTATACTGAAAAAAAATCGGATGATGAAAAATGTAACTTACTGGTTTTGAAGCGTTTTAACGCACGGAATTTTCAGGTACTAAAACCGATTTTATTAAATTTTGCGAATCTACCGTATGGTCAAGTTGAACATTTGGTAAGGTTTGAATATATTCTTCCAACCATTCAAAACTCTTTGCCGTACCATATTGCGGGTCTTTTGCCGCCAATTCTACCATTTTTCTGCATAGTCTTACCATTTGCGCTTTCGGACTTTCATCCGCTGAAAAAGTATAAGGACTAAGCACTGCGCCAACATTGAAGGTTTCGCCGTCTTGATTAGTGTAATCCCACTTTCTAATCATATTGCAAAACTCACTCACAATCCAAATCATTGCTTTGTGCATTCCGAACATAAAGATTTCGTATTGTGTGCGACCACCGTGATAATAGCAAGTTTCGAGCATCAAAAAGGTATAGGTATAAATTTGCTGCGTGAGCGTCACCATGGTTTCCACCGTTTCATTATTAGAATAATCTGGATATTCTCCGCCATTATTCACTCTCGGATTATCTGGAATGTCATAAACAAAAAACTGATGAAGTGCCGACTCGTCGCCTTCAAAAACGCCTTTGAATGTTTTATCAAAAAGCTCAATTAACTCCTTTCCCTCGCAATACAATTGTAAGAATTTTGCAAAGTGAGAATACTCTCCTTTCGCATCTTTATCTTTTTCGCTAGTACCGCTGGATTGTTTACAATCTGGCTCACCATATTCATTCAAAACACTGCCTCCTGAATGCCCTTCGCCTTGCTCAACGATAATTCCCATTGCTTTCAAAGCGGCTTGGAGGTTGGTAATATGAATTAAATCACCGCTATCTTCCTCGCTCGGAAAATGTGGATTGTGGTCACGGTCATAATGAACGGTATTGATACTATTTGCTGTGTAAATACCTTTTCGAGGCACTAATTGAGGGCGTTCTCCATTGTAGAGTGCGGTATCAGCATAATTGTCAGCAATACAATTTTCAATCATTTCATAAAACTGACCAATGGTTTTGTATTCGATAGGCGCAGCACTTCTTGAGCGTTCTTGAAAGGCTTCGGGGCTTTCAATTTTCAAAAAAGTAATCAATTGCTCTTGCGAAAATCGAGCTTGGTCAATTCTAAATTCGGGAACGTGACCCGGCAAAACGGTTGGGAAAGTTGGAATTTTATCAATCATTTCAGGATGCCCCACCAAGGCTTGTTTGATATTAGAAATCAAACCTGTATGCAACATTTCTTCTATCACCACCGACATAATCAACGCCGCAGCCTTATTCGCATACACTTGAATGGTGATTGCCAATTCTTGTACTTGCGCATCGGTCAGGTTGCTCGTATTGTATTTTTTGATGTACTGTCGCAGTCCTTCGGCTGAAGAGAGTTTTACAGGGCGCAATTTTTCGTCTATCACCTTTTGGTCAGCCGCTGAAATAGTGCCGCCTGTATTCGGATAAGGCGTTTGCCCCCAAGACCGTTTGATGGAATAGTATGAGTAAAGATAAGTTGGAATAGTTGCAATTTCTAAGCCCATGGCTTGTTGCAAGGCAAATCCTAAACGCTCCTTTGGTATGGACGTAGGAATTTCAAAGAGTTTAGCACTCATTTTAATTGGTTTTATTTAGTAAATATTGATAATGTGGAGCGAGTTACTAAAGAGCAGCATTTGGCGGTGCAATCATTTTGCACTACTGGACGCTAGTAAATTCTTACCACCAATTTCTTTTTTTGAGATGATATTTATTATTTGAAAGGCAGTGGTTTATCGCTCTAAGATATAATTTTTTTTGTTTTTAGCTGCAAAAAACGCTTACTATATCTATTCTACTATGTTTGAATTGAAATCTTTTTTCTACAAATAGAGTCAGAGCGATGCTGTTGTAAAGCTAAAAGAGCATTGCTCCAACACGACTACTCGCTAATAAATCTTAGAACTACCTCATTATTTTTTATGAGAAAGCCCTTTAAATTTCACCTAATGACTGAGCGTTAATTTTTATTAAATCGCCCGATTTAGTTATTCGTTTCTTTTTTGAAATTCATAAATAAAGCGGCGATTATCTTTCTTGAGTTCTTTTGTTTGTTGAGCCACAATTAGTTTTTCTTCAAAATATATTTTTTCTATTATCAATGTTTCTCCGTTATCAATTATCTTTTTTTCATCAGCTATTGAAACGATGTTATTACTCAAACCTATTTCAGCATCTAAAAATTTATCTAAATCTACATTCTCAGACTTATAAATCATAGGCCCTTCAGATTTGTAATCCCAAAATTCAGTAGCACTTCCCGATTGATTATAAACATACTTGTCTTCAATATCAAACTCCTTTTCTCTTAATTTAAAGGAACAATCGTATTCCTTCATTTCTAAAAAAGAAGAAATATCTTCTGCGCAATTCGTAATTTGAGGGCTAGTCCACTCGTCATGAACAATATATTTAGCCGAAATATAACAATCTGAAAGTTGAAAATCTGTAACTGTTTCGCAATTCATTAAAAGTAAAAATGAAAGAAAAAATAAGTATTTCATTGATTTAAATTTTACTCCTTGTAACACTTTACAGTGATATTATTTATAAATTACGAAGCTGTTAAAACGGCTAAATTGCGATCGAAACCCTTTTTTTCAGCCCACCATTTAAATGGTGGGCTGAAAAGGTAAACTGCCATAAAAACCGTTTTAACGGTTTACTTACTAAACATCACTGGAAAACGTTACAATCAGAGATTTTACAATTCCACCTCCATCACTTTACTTCTAAAGTTCTGCAACTCTTCTCCATGCGGCTGCACCAAGTGAAATTCAGAAGAATATTGTTTTGTCATCGCTTCAAAATCAAAAGTACTCGCTACGGTTTCGGTTTGAAAATTAACATCCGACCAGTCCCATTTATCAGTTTGCTCGATGCTTGAATATTTGATATGCTCCGTTTTGAGTTCTATTTCGTTATCGTTTGTTGGTACTGCGACTTTAATCGTTAAGCCACTTAGCACATTTTCGACCATTGGCGGCGTATCCAAATCTATTGTTGAACGCTTAGAATACAATGCGGCAGGGACATTTTTATAAATAAAATCAACGATTTCAAAATCTGCATCTGGGTCAGAAATTTCGATACTAATCGTAGAATTTGCTTGCTCTAACCGCATGGGGTAAATACCAACGCCAGTTCCTTTTTCTTCATCGCCTACATCTACGATATTGGCAGGAATAACGGATTCAAGTTTGAGTATCAAATCTTTTGGATTGACGATAAGGATGCCATCATTATTTCTAGAAACCAAGCCATCTAAAACATTGACAGAAAGGACTTTATCTTCGGTTGGTAAAAATCCTTCTTTAAACTCGCCCCAAGATATTTTCTTTTGAATGGCTTCTTTTGAACCAAAATTCAAACCAAAATCGAAATTCATTCCAAAGACTTTCACATCAATTTCCGCTCTTCCGCTAAAGTCAGGGCCCCAGATTTCCAAATCTGCGCCTACGTCCATCGTTACTTTCTTATGAATGCGCAAAATTTTGGCTTCAAATTCTAATTGAATGCTGATGTTGGTAGCAAATTCATAATAAAATGGTTTCCATTGCGTAATCAAATCCAAATCAAAATCAAAAGCGGCTTTGAAACGTGTTGAGTTATAAATGGCTTTCATCTCGCCGCCTAGCATAATCGCTGCTGGCGTTAGGGCAAAATAAGCACTGGATTTGATGTAGAAATTTTCATTGACGTACCACGTTAAAGCCAATCGAGGTACATCTGGATAATGAGCTGGTTTATTAAATTTGGGATGATAACCGCCCAAAGTCATAACAAAATCGCCTGCTTTGGCTACGTCGCTATCTTTGAACCAAGCATAAAAGGCAAATCCGCCTGATAGTTTGGCATTTTTGGAAAGTATAAAAGAGTTTTCGGTAACCGTGCCTTTGATTTTGACTGCGCCTTCGTCTGGAACAATTGACGTTTTCATCACCACTTCTACAAAGACTTGCGGCTTGCCCACCATAGGCGGCATTGAGAGCGTTCCAATGCCCAAAAGGTCGAATTTCAATCTATCGCCAAAGCCGACAACCAACAGCAAAAAGGCATCTAAAATCTTAAATGTGCTGAACTTGATAACTTCACGCTAGGAATAAACTTTCGCTACTTGGAGGAAAAGCATCTGCCAAATTAGTAGCTAAACTGTTCAGTAAATCGCCTTCATCAATGGCAGGCGATTTACCTAAGGCTTGCGAAATCAATGGAAATTCGCCCAATCGCTCAATGGGCGGAACGTTTGCTTGACGATTGTAGCCAAAGCCTAAAGCCAAACCTTCTACGAAGAAAAACGGTGGCCCGCCCAATGGATAATCTACTATGGCATAAATAAAAATGGAATTGTTTCCGTCAATTTTGCCATAAGCTCCTGCACCAAAAATCGAGAACAGCTTAGATTTTATCGTAATGCTTCCAACGTAATCTTCTACTTCGGTGTCCGCCAACAGCAAACCAACTACGCCAAACATCGGTGAATGATAAGCTACGCCAATACCATCCAATCCAAAACTCACTTCGTCGCCTAGCGCATTGAGTTTTGTTCCCATTTTCAAGCCTTTTAAGGCTAAAGTCAAATTTGAGAATTTAACATCAACGTGCAAGAGCGTCCAAACTTTTTCGCCATCGAGTTTTAAACCCACTCGATAGAAGGTGGCTGGGCCAATTTTTTTATTCAAATCAAACCAAACTACGGAAGGAATTTTTAAAGAAAAACCTTCTGCCTCAACTTGTTCGGGCGTAGCAGGCAGCGTTGAATTGGCAAATGCTTGTTCTTTTGGAGGAATATCAAATGTATAAGTTTCGAGAGGCGTGTCTGGCAATTGCAAATTCAAATCATAAGTAAAGCCTTGTTTGAAGTCTTTGTGGCTGCCATCACCAAAATGAATTGTCGTGTTGCGAGACGATAAATGAAAGTTGAAATCAATGATTATCGGCTCTGAAAATTCTACGGTTACACCCGGCAAACTATCAATAACGATTGGTTTGACGCTAGAGATAGAAATGATTTGGGTAGAATGTTTGTCTTGGGTTTCTCGGGTAAAATAAATACTGACTTTTAAGTCGTTAATCACCATTTGTATCAAAAACAAACTCCCGTCGTCGTTGTCGAGTATTTGCGTTTGAATGGTTTTAATGCGAGTTTTGAATTGTGGAAATGGGTATTTTGCGCCGTTGGTGAGTTTTTTCCAAAAGTCTTGAACAATCTCATCTACCGCCATTCCTTCGCCATAAAAGGTAATTTCGCCATCGTAATTGCCATCCTCTGAATGAGAGAAGTCCAATCGTGCCGCTTGCCCGAAAATACGGATTTTACTGCTTAGTCTGAATTGATGTGACATGGATGATTGTTAGATTGTTAAATTGTTGCGCTCCTTCGTCGCTGATTACTAAATTGTTGAACTGCTAACTGCTACTGATAACTTTTCACCTCAACTTTTTCCAATAAACCACTTTGTCATCGCCTTCTTCATAAAAATCTCTGATGACCGCTTCTTTAGTATAACCTAGCTTTTCGTAAAATTTTCGGGAAGCCTCAAATTCTGGTAGTCCAGAAGTTTCGATGATTAAAACCCTTTGCCCATTCATTAGCAGGACATTTTCAAGATAATCAACGATATGTGCGCCAATACCTTTGCCTTGTTGTGACTGATGAATAGCAATTAAGTATAAATTATAAGTGCCTTCTGTCATACGTTCAGACGCACAATACGCCACTGCTACGGGTATTCCTTCATCCTCTACGGTCAGCCAAATATCTGATGATTGCTCGTTTTGAAAATAATCTATCATCATATCATCTAGCAATTCCGATGGAAAAAGCTCGCTGGAATCAATCACCGCTTTCAAAGCATTTACATCTGCTTTGACTACCTTTCTGATTTTCAAAATCGTTGTGTTTTTTTTAGAAGTATCGATTGCTTTAAAGTATCAGATGTCTTTGAAGGTCTAACGATTACCCATAAATATTTAGACGCTATAAAGAAGCGTTAGCCTGCCTTTGTCGTCAGGCAGGCTAACGCTCCTTGAAACTTGTGGGTAATCCTTAGGCCTTTGAAGGTATCCGATACTCAATATTATTTATCCTTTTTATCCGTCTTAGCTACTTCCACAGCAGGATTATAATGATAATATAATGACACCTCATCCACCGTGATAATATCTTTGTAGCGATTCAATACAAAATCTTCGCCTGGAACAATAACTACACCTAGTTCAAGTTCATTTGTATTTTTATCAAAAACAAAATCGGTAACACGAGTATTTTCGGGTATCATATCCAAAATAGTCTTGTCTGTGATTTTTAGCTTTTCAGCTAGTTTTGCACGAGTTACGGCTACGCCTGTTGCATCGTGATATTCTACTCTACCCGGAAATTCTGGATTCGGCTTGATAGTAATATCGTTTTCACCGAATAGTTTCAATTTAGCCCCAAATTTGAAGTCTGACATGATATTAAGTTTTATTTAAGCTAGTCTTTTTAAATTATCAATTAATAATTAACCAGTTGTGCGACTTGCTTTAATTGTTTATTAGATATTTTAATTTATTATTCTACTTCTTCAAAGACATTCTTACAATAATCTTCTCCTTCGTTCTTATCACATGACGAACTACGCCGCCCAAATGCAAGAGCATCAAGAACATAATCAACATCGCTGAAATATTATGCCCTGCCAATGTTGGAATTTCTGAATGTGATTTCATCAAACTAGGGTCATTCGCTTTTATAGCATCGGCATAACCGCCAGTTAACATCGTTGCAATTCCAAATACACAAACGGCAATTAATAAGAAATAAAAACTTCTTTGTATAAAAACCGCCAAGTTGTCATTCCATTTTGCGCCAGTTTTAATATGCGCTGGTCGAGGTGCTTTGAAATACAAATACACTCTGAATAATGTTAATAGAAATACTAAATCGCCAAGAATAACATGGAGTTTTAGCAAATCCATTTTATCCGCAGGAGCCATTTCCTCCATGATTTTTCCTAATGGAAATAGTATTAAAATGAATAAAAGCGTGAGCCAGTGAATAATGACTACTCGTTTGTCGTATCTGGCTGTTAAGTCATTTTTGATAGTTGTCATTGTTGATTTTTTTTTGTTGGAATGATGGCGTTTTGGAATGATGAATTGGTGTTCCTGCCTGCTGACAGATGCCGAAACTCCATCGTTCCAATATTCCATTCCCTTTACTGCCAATTCATTAAGGTTGAAATTCGTTTGCTGATAAACATCACATCTACGGTTACGGATAATTCATCATAAGAGCCGTCTATTTTGCGCTCGGAATGAATGTGCCAACTGCCGTTATCGCCTTTTACCATTCTCAAAGTCTCGCTGCCTTTGCCGGGTGCGAAATCAATTTCTTCGATGTGCCATCCTACGATAGCGGCGTTCCAGTTTTTGGCTAAATAATCGGTGTTGGTCATCGGACGCATGATATGAAAACGCTTGAACTGAAACGGAACTTGACTATTGATTAAAATTTGGTCTTTCGTTTTCAAATTGATATTGCCCGAAGGGTTATCGATGCTGAAATCATCGGCTTCTTGATGGTCAAAACCTACTTTTGCATTGCTGCCGTCTTCTTTTTTATACTGCAAATAAGATTGTTTTTCC
>CALOED010000207.1:0-6305 GCA_942492005.1 uncultured Saprospiraceae bacterium | reverse complement strand
TATTTAAATGCGCTTCACTCTCCCAATAAGAATACGTAAACATCACGTTATCAGGCTTTTTTGCTCGCCAAAGCTCCAAATGAAGGCAACCATCGAAGGCTCGAATTTTATCTTTTACAATTTCAAAATTTTCTAAAAAAGTTGGAATTTCTTTCGGTTGAAAGGTCAGTTTTACGATGCGTTTAATCATAAGTACAATGATAGAATAGTGATTAAATGAAATCAATCTGAACGGTATCTTCTATATTCAAACCGAGCAAAGTGCTTGCTTTTCCCATATTTACGGCTATTTCAAGATAATTGGCAGAGTTGAATAAGCAAAGAATTTCTCCAACAGGCACGTCGCAATAATGGTTGCTGAGGCGAATAATAGTAATGTTGCGCTTGAAAAAAATCGCAAATTTTCTTTTACCTCGTATCTTGTCAAACAGTTCTCGATTGACATTCACCACACAATTTTCATAATTATCAATATGAATAATCGACCCCATGACTTGATAGCGATTGATAACGGGCTGTAAGGTAATCCGTTGTAATATTTTATTGACGGGTTGCCCGATGGTTTCTATCGGCTGTTTGGTAGCAATGTGTTTAACCGCATTGGCATAGGCGTTTTTAAAAGAAAAAGCCGTTTTTAAATCTTCGGAGAGCTGATATGCAACCTTGATATTTTTGCCAAACACTAAGGAAAAAATCCCATTATCGGGCCCGATAAAGTAATGTCCATCGTTTTCAAAAGCAATAATTTTACGGGTTTTACTATAAAAATTATTGACGCTCGTGATGTGAATAGTACCTTTTGGGAAGCTACTATAAGCGTTTTTGAGGATAAAAGCAGCCTGAACAATATCAAAACTTTTGACATTGTGCGTAATATCGGCAAAGTACGTATTGGCATATTGGCACATAATGGCACCTTTTACCATGCCTGCATAGTAATCGGTAGTACCAAAATCGGTGATGAGTGTAACTATTTGCGTTTCGCCATTCATGTAATGACTTTTATGGTATTAATACTTGTTATTTAAAACACTGATTGCCAGCATTTTGAATAGAGCAGGGTGTTTAAAAATTGATAAAGGTGCAAAGATAGTATAAAAATACTTTATGCAAAATGTACTATGGGGATAAAAAAGCAGTTAAAAAACTGATTAACAACATTTTACTTATTAGCCTTTTCTTCAAAAAACTATTCGAGGAAGATTGACTTTAGAAAGTAGAATGAAGTATTCTAGAACTAGATTTGAACTAAAACATCTTTTTTATCCTTTTTTAGCTAGAAATAGATTAAGTATTTTAAGAATACTTTAGATTTGTTAGGCGTTGTAGGAGAGAGCATAAGATTTTCTCTTGATTAAAAACCATTAAAAAGTTACTTTGAGCGAAATTATATTAACAATAGAAAACGTTGACCCCGTAGATTTGTACGGAGAGCATGATTCCAAATTGAATCTTTTGCGTGAAGCCTATCCTGATGTAACGATTACTTCGAGAGGTAGTTATTTGAAAATTAGTGGCGATGCGAAACGAGAGACACAATCCGTGAAAACAAAGCTAGAATTGATGGTACGTGCGCTCAAGCAGCACAAACAGCTATCAAAACAAGACGTTGAAGATATAGTAAATGGCGATAATCCGTTTACGAATAGAATCGAAAAGGCGAAAGGAAGTATCATCCTTTATACTCGTGACGGCAAGCCGATACGTGCCAAAACCTCAAATCAGCAAGTGTTGGTAGAAACGGCAGAAGGCAAAGACGTGGTATTTGCGATTGGGCCCGCAGGTACAGGAAAAACCTATACCGCAGTGGCTTTGGCGGTTCGTGCATTGAAAAATAAGGTAGTCAAGAAAATCATTTTGACCAGACCTGCCGTAGAGGCTGGAGAGAATTTGGGTTTCTTGCCCGGCGACCTCAAAGATAAGGTCGATCCGTACTTGCGACCGCTTTACGATGCCTTAGACGATATGATACCGGCGGATAAAATCAATCATTTTATCGGAAATCGAACGATTGAAATAGCACCGTTGGCGTTTATGCGTGGCCGAACGCTCAACAATGCGTTTATCATTTTGGATGAAGCTCAAAATGCGACTATTCCACAATTGAAGATGTTTTTGACTCGTTTGGGCCCATCGGCAAAAGCGATTATTACGGGCGATTTGACACAGATTGACTTGCCTCGACACCAACGTTCGGGTTTGGCGTATAGTTTAGATGCGCTCCATGATGTGAAAGGCATCGGAATTGTACGCTTGACGAGCGAAGATGTGGTGCGGCACCGTTTGGTCAGAGAAATTATTAATGCCTTTGAAAGAATGGAACAGGATAATGCGTAGAGAGAAGGGAGTATTTTATAAAAGAACAGGAAATATAGAATCCTACGTAGATTTTATATTTCTTGTTTTCTAACTTTTTTTTAAAATGAAAGACATTCTCGACGAAACATTTATACAACAAGAGCATTTAGCTAATCGTCGGATACTTTTTTTTCAAGAAATAAAAAAGTATGGTCTTTGGGTTAGTTTTTTACTTCTTTACATCTTCATGGCGAGCCTTTTTGTGCAAGGGCATATTTTAAATCAATACCAACATATTCCGTTTAATTATTTAATCATCAATACCCTTATTATATATTTCGGTGTCAGTTGCGTTTTTGGTTTGTTTATAGCCGTATTTGACTACAAAGGGCTAAATTTCACACAGCGATTTATTCGAGCTACTATTGTTTTATTAGCAAGTATTTTATCCATAATTTCCATTCTCATTACGCTAGTGGGCTTATTCTCCCTTATTTGATAATAGTAAAAAAGCTTCCGAAATGCTAAAAATATTCATTCAAATACTGATTTATAGTAGCGTATTGATAGTTCATACGGGCTTCGTCACGCAGGTTAGTTTGGATGAAGTAGTGATATTTCAAGATGATTTTGATGATACCAGCAAGCATTGGGTGATGGATACTCGCTATGCGAATGGTGTGATTGAAAATGGTTATTATGAATTGACATCGAACGGAGAACGCTCTGATATACGAATGCAGCAACTGGATATCGTGCGTGAAGAAAATGATTTTAAAGTAGAAGCTCGCATTAAGATTATTGGCGATTCGCCTTTTAGCAATGCCATAGTTTGGGGAACGTGGGCCGTAGGAGGAGGATTTGAAGAAGGCTATTCGTTTGGCTTCAATAGCAGAGGAGAATATATAATTTTGAGTACAGAAGATTGGGTGGCCAACGATATCACGAATTGGGAAGCGGCATCAGTAATAGCTCCTAATGATTATAATACATTATTGTTATACAAAAAAGGAGGACAGCATCTTTTCTATATCAATGGGAAATTGGTAAAAACGTTACCTTCCGAAGAATTTATAGGACAAAATTTTGGATTTCATGCCGCTAATGGTTCAACTATTCAGGTGGATTATTTCAAAGTCTCGATTTTTGTGCCACGAGCTTAGCCCTCTATTTTTGATGATAGTTAAGCCATTTTAACGCCTGCGGTAGGCAGGGTAGACATGGGGAAAGAATAAATTAGCAAACTCAAACTGTTACAATTAGAAAAACAAATAATGGAATCCGCCAGCAGACAGATTCCATCATTCCAAACAACCCAAAAATCTGGGCTACGTATTTTCTAAACCTCTTCGCCTTTTAGCTTTTCTGCGTTCTCTGCCATGATAAGTGCCTCAATCAAATCATTCATATCGCCATCCATAAAGCTGCTAAGGTTGTGTGTCGTATAATTGATGCGATGGTCGGTTACTCTATTTTGAGGATAATTATAAGTTCGGATTTTACCAGAACGGTCGCCCGTACCTACTAGCGATTTTCGAGTAGAAGCCACCAAACTATCGTGTCTTTCCTTTTCGGCTTCAAGAATGCGTGCATACAAACGTTGCAAGGCTATTTCTCGGTTTTTGACCTGCGAACGTGCATCTTGGCTTTCTGATACAATGCCCGTAGGAATGTGCGTAAACCTGACCGCCGTTTCCGTCTTATTGACGTGCTGACCACCTGCGCCACTTGCTCGGTAAGTATCCACTTTCAAATCCGCTTTATTGATATTGATGTCTTCCATCTCGAATTGTGGCATCACTACCACCGTAGCTGCGGAAGTATGGACACGCCCTTGCGATTCGGTTTTGGGTACTCGCTGTACTCGGTGCGCACCCGATTCAAATTTTAAAATACCGTAAACATTATCGCCCGTCACCGCCAATTCCAACTTAGAATAGCCGCCTGCAGAACCTTCATTTTCGGAAAGTACTTCTATTTTGAAACCCATTTGCTCGAAGTATCGAGAATACATTCTATACAAATCGCCAGCAAAAATACTAGCCTCATCACCGCCCGTACCCGAACGAATTTCCATAATGACATCCTTATCGTCTTCGGGGTCTTTTGGTATGAGGAGGACTTTTATCTCTTCTTCCAATGGCGGAATTTGTTCTTTCAACTCCTCCATTTCCATTTCTGCCATTTCTACCAACTCTTCATCTGCAGAATTTTTAATAATTTCCTGCGCTTCTTTTTGTTGGTCGAGCAATGATTTATACTTATGATAAGTATTGACAAGGGGTTGGAGGTTTTTGTATTCTTTATTCACTTTTTTGTAGCGTTTCATATCCTGAATGACGTTAGGGTCAGACAGTTCTTCCTCCAATCTCATATATCGCTCCTTTATCGCTACAAGTTTATCTAACATGATATTTTATATTCTTTTCGTAAATGCCGTTTTTTCGGCTGTTCTTATCAAAATTTTTATACAATCGACTTTTTTTAAAAAAAATAAGGTCGTGGAAATGAGCAGTTCATTTTTAAATTTAAACACCACCCTGAAATCACTTACCCAAAAGTCTATTTTTATCCAAATGAATGAAGTTATTCAGTTATTCTATTTAACTAAAAAAAAAATGAATAAAGTTCGATTTGAACAGAAAGTTATTTTTCTCTGCTTAATCATTCAATTTGGAGGTGCAAAAATAAGAATTAGTCACGGTAAAAAAACAAATTGATGATTTTAGCCTGTATATTTTTGATTCAAAAGATGTAAAAAATAGAATAGCACCATTCTAAAATTGAAGTTGGAAGTGGTCTATCAAAATAAGGTAATCTAAAATTTGACCTATTTTTACTAAAATGCCATATTATTTTTGTTTTTAAAAAAAGAAAAAAGACATACAACCACCGAAATGGCCTTTTTATAAAATATTACCACTTCCACAATCAAAATCTTATTATTTTTGGTACATTCAATGTTTTAATTGTAATCCACTACTGATTCAAGCAAAGTAAAACTACAATCAAAACACGGCTACTGTATTATTTTAATGCTTACTTCAAACTATAAAAAACAATAAAATGAGCTTACTTAAACGAATGTCTATTTTAATAGGAATGATACTCATCATGGTGACATTGATGCAGTGTGTATCTTCTGAAACGCCCGCAGAAACGCCAAATTATGTGATTATCCACCAAAGTGCTGAACCCAAAAGCCTCAACCCGACTAACTCTCGTGGCGCAGAAGCGACGGTTATTTACTATGGGATAGTTCAAGAACTGCTCAATGCTGATTTTGAAAAAATGGAAATTGTGCCTGTTTTGGCAAAAGAAAGACCGGCATTTAACAAAATAGCAGGTTCTAACTTAATGGAAATGGCTTTTGAAATAAGAGAAGAAGCCGTTTGGGATAATGGAACACCTATCACGGGCGAAGATGTGGCATTTAGTTTGAAAACGATAAAAGTGCCTCAAACAGACTGCGGACACAAAAAGCCGTATTTTGAATACATCAAGGATATTATTATTGATAAAGAAAATCCTAAGAAATTTAAATTTATCACGGAGCAGTATTTTTTGGCAGAAAATGTAATGAGCGATTTGCACATCTTGCCAAGTTATGTATATGATAAAAATAATGTCTTGAAGGATTATACCATCGCAGACTTGTCTGATACTAACAAAACGAAGGTATTTGAAGCAGATGCAAAATTGATTGAATTTGCGAAAACATTCAATAGCAACGAGTTACAACGTGTGGTTTATGGCTCTGGGCCTTATGAGTTTATGACATGGAAGGCAAACGAGCGTATTATTCTACGCAGAAAAGACAACTGGTGGGGCGATAAAGTCAAAAATACGAAGAACAACCCATGGTTAGAGGCATATCCTGACACGGTGATTTATGAAATCATTCCAGATAAAGCGACTGCTTTTGCGGCTTTAAAATCGGGTAGAGTAAATACAATGTCGAGCATTTTGCCGAGGATTTATAAGCAAGAATGCCAGAAACCAGAATT
>CALOED010000206.1:0-7918 GCA_942492005.1 uncultured Saprospiraceae bacterium | reverse complement strand
GTTTCAAAACGGCAGACAAAATCGCCCAAAAACTTGGTATTACTAAGCTAGCTGATGAGCGAGTAGATGCTGGCGTAGAGTTCGTTTTGTTTGAATTGTCCAATCAAGGGCATACTTGCGATCCGATAGACGATTCTGTGAAAGCAGCCGAAGAGTTGCTCGATGTACAACGAGAGCGCATACAAGAGCGGTTATCCGAAATTGAATTGAATTATAGAATACTCACCGAACAATTGCCTGATGGCAAGGAATATATTTGGCTCATGGGGATTTACAACGCTGAAAAAGGCATTGTAAACACCATCAAAAAAATCATTGAGCGCACCGTTAGCCTTTAGCGTTCGGACATTAAAAAAAGTAGCTCGGATGGCGAAAACGCCTTAAATATAGAACTCGCAGCCAAACAAAAAATAGCCGTAGAGCAAAGCCTGCTCCAAAAAATACACATTATCACAGACGGAGCTAGAGCACCGGAAAATCTACGATTGCCAAAGTCATTCTCAATACTGCTCGAACAATACACCCAATGCATTTTACTCGCTGCGCCTACGGCAGAGCTGCCAAAAAGGTTGAGTCAAGTCACTGGATTGAACGCTCAAAAACCATTCATGCTTTATTAATTTGATTTGTATCAATGGATTTAAACGCAATGCCAGCAATCCGCCAGACGCTCAAATGGGATAATCGTGGATGAAGCCAGTATGATTGACACCATGTTGATGTTTTATTTGCTCAAAGCCATTCCTTATACGGCTGTTTTGGTGTTTATTGGCGATATTGACCAACTTCCGAGCGTCGGCGCAGGCAATGTTTTGAGGGATTTTATAGCTTCTCAGCAAATCCCTGTTACTCGCCTGACTGAAATTTTCCGACAAGCCGCTTCTTCCAAAATCATTACTTCTGCCCACCAAATCAATCAGGGGCAAATGCCCAATTTGCGAATTGAGAAAGAAAGTGATTTCTTTTTCATAGAAGAAGAAGAGGTGGAAAATATCAGCACTACCATTCAAGACTTACTCGAAACCCGTTTGCCTAAGCGTTACGGCTTCGACCCCTTCAACGATATTCAAGTCCTTAGCCCCATGAAGCGAGGGCATATCGGCACGCATCAACTCAATGAAGCCTTACAAAACCGCCTCAATCCTTCTTATGAGCCTTTGCAAAAGTATGGTCGTCGTTTTCATAAAAAAGACAAAGTGATGCAAATGGTGAATAATTATGATAAAAATATTTTTAATGGAGACGTTGGGCGAGTGCTAGATATTGACCGAGAAGAGCAAGAAATGCTGGTCAAATTCGATAAACAAATCGTGACTTATGAGTTTGCAGAACTCGACCAACTCGTATTGGCTTACGCCGTTTCGGTGCATAAGTATCAAGGCAGCGAATGCCCGTGTATTGTCATGCCCGTTCATACGACGCATTACGCCTTACTTTTCAAAAATCTCATTTACACAGGCATTACTCGTGGCAAAAAACTCGTCATCGTCATAGGTACTCGCAAAGCGATGGCAATTGCAGTTCGCAATAATCGAGTGATGAAACGCTACACAGGGCTGAAGCATATTTTAAAAAATGAACTCAGCGGTGGCATTCAAAAAGACATGGGCTTGTATGGAAAAGAAGTGAAGGTTTTGAATTGGGCAAAGGAAATTAAAAACCCCAACAACTAATTTAAAGTCTTAAATCAACCCCAAATCCTGCAATGCCTTTTTAGTAATTTCAATTCTCGCCTTTGCGAATCCTTTAGAATCTACCTCACGGCTTTGCTCAATATTCGTTGCAAACACATAAACTGCGTCATCCGAAGTAATCAAATATCCTACAAACCAGCCGTTATTAATCGTTTCTGATTGCGACCAACCTGTTTTTGCTCTGATAGTATAATCTTCCGAAGTTTCATTTATCATAATTTCTTTGATAGCCGAAAAGGTTTCTTTTGAAAAAGGCAAGGTTTCGAGGTATAGTTGAGTGATAAAATGAACTTGTTCGATGCTCGAAATTTCAGATTCGCCCGTTAGCCAAAAATTATCAATCGTCGTGCTGTCTATTGCCAAATGTCCATAATTCGAGAGGCTAGTATATTTTTTCATCTGCTCCACGCCCACTCTTCGAGCTATTTCCTGATAGCAAGGCACGCAAGAGACTTCAAAAGCCGTTTTCAAAACATGGTCACGTTTCCAATTGTCATTCCAAGTGTCTTCTCCGTTCCATTTCAAAGTTTCGGTGAGCGTGACTGCGCCCGTTTCTAAGCCTATCATAGAGTTGATAATTTTGAAAGTAGAAGCAGGCAAAAACCCCGTATTTGCTCTTTCTAGGTTATAAATCCATTGCGAATCGCTTTGTATATCATAAATAACCGTAGCCCCGATGACGTTTTCGGCTTCAAAAAACGATTGCCATTGCGGCATTTCTACCGTTGAAGTTTTTGATTTTTCGGGTGTATTTTCAGATTCGTTAGTTGAGTTACAGCTTATCAAAATAACCACCAACAGCGCAAAATATAGATATTTCATACTTATTTTATTTTATAAAAATGGTGTTCTCACCAAATATCGAGTAGCAAACAGTCCGAAAACAGGCCCAACACTTAACGCCAAAAACAAATATTCAAATGCCACCAATTCCATTAGCAAAGTAAGCAATTGAATACTAATAATGGTAATAAAAAAGCCAATAGAATTGACAATTGTAAGTGCTGTGCCTTTCACTTCAGTATCGGCGTTTTGTGCCACTAAAGTCGAAAATTGAGGGGAATCAGCAATTACTGCCATTCCCCAAAGTAATAAAATCGTTAGAAACAAGCCCAAAGGCATCTCGTATAAAAAGGGACTAATACCGCAACAAATCCCAGAAATAGCCAAAGCAATAAATGCGGTTTTGCTACTTCCTATTTTCAAAGAAAGATAGCCGCCAGCTACGCAACCTACTCCGCCTATAGCAATAATCACAAACGCTAATATGGACGGATTATTCATAAAATCAGGGTGTAGCAATTGGTAATGCGCCAAAATAAGCGGAACAAAAGTCCAAAAAGCATACAATTCCCACATATGCCCGAAGTAGCCAAAAGCTGCTGCTCGAAATCGGGGCTGTTTGAAAATAGCTAAAAATGCAGTAAAATCAGGCTGTGAACTCGACCTTCTAAAAGGCCCATCAGGCACTAAAATAATAACGGATATGCCTCCAATCACTGATAAAATAGAAGTGCTAAATAAAACATATTCCCACGGCAAACCCAACGTGAAACCCTTTATCAAATGCGGTAAAGCCGTTCCCAATACAAGCGCACCTACCAAATACCCTAATGCCTTGCCTAAACCTTTTTCGTGATAATCTGCCGCTATTTTCATGCCCACAGGATAAATTCCTGCTAAGCAAAAACCCGTAAGAAACCGAGAGCCTATTAAAGTAAAATAAGAACCCTGAACGAAAATCAATAAATTGAATAATGCGCCAGCTACTGCCGCTGCAAAAAAAACTTTGGACGGTGAAAACCTATCGGAAATGGTGAAAATGGCAAAAACTAAAGTGCCAAATATAAAAC
Organism: uncultured Saprospiraceae bacterium; assembly: GCA_942492005.1. Taxonomy (GTDB): domain Bacteria; phylum Bacteroidota; class Bacteroidia; order Chitinophagales; family Saprospiraceae; genus CAKZLL01. The sequence continues at coordinate 4,371 of CALOED010000206.1, read as the reverse complement.
CAAATTGAACCGCAGAAATGATATTCCCTAAAGCATTGGAAGGCAAAGAAAACGTTTGAATAATATCTCCAATCACAGCATTTCCAGCAAACCAAAGCGAGGTGCAAGCAAACTGCGCCACTACGATTATTGGCAAAACATAAGAATTATTTTTCATGCTGTTATCTTTGAAAATCAACGATTTAATATCTTTTAAATAATTTATTAGAAAAAAAACAATATTTTTTTAAAATTTATTTCTTGATATATGTTATTAAAAATCAACCTGTTAGACCTTCGTTTTCATACTACAACAAAAAAAAATAATAATTATATGAATTAGCGTGCATCCTTTCGCATAGAATTTGCGACTATATAAATAGAAACGTTACAAAAAGACCTAAACAATCCAATTTTTCATCATGCAAGATATATTAAATTTAATTGAAGAAGGTAAATTTTTAGTCGCTATCAAGCGTTACCGTGAAGAACACGGGGTCGGCTTTCGTGAAGCTGAGAAAGCAGTTTTTAATATCAAAAAAGATATTACCCTATTAGATGCAGTAGGCGGTCATGCAAGCGATGATAGCTATGACTTTAATTCAGTAATGAATAGAGTGGCAGACTATTTAAGGGATGGTCACAAACTAACGGCTATTCAGTTTTACCAAGAAAATTGTAACGTAAATTTCAACGAAGCATTAAAGGCAGTCCGCAAAATGGAACGTCAATTAGTATAAAGATGAATATTAAAGAACCTAACATTTTACATTTTCTCTATCTTTAGTAAATAAACACAGTTTAGTATTAAATGACAAAGCGATATCAGAAATTTCTGATGTCGCTTTTGTCATTTTGGCTCATAAATATCGACTCCCAATAAGCTCATGGAGTAGATACAGAAACATGAAAATAACAGGGATTTTATATTTTTTTCAAAAAATCCCTTGTAAACTTTAAAAAGTTATTTAGATTTGTTTCCTGTATTTACAAAAAATAACTAATTCTTGTTTTGTTGAAACATTGCGAACATCTCCGCAAGACAAGAATTTAGACAAGTCAAAATATTCTAATTAGAAATACTAAAAGATAACGTATCTTTTCAAAATATAGTTAGAAGTCCGAACAATCGCAACTATTAGTTTTCCGAATTTTATCTAAATAATGACTATTAATAATGTATTTCAAAATGAAGTACAAACAATTAAAATAATGCTCTTTATATAAGTCAAAGTTGATATAGCTTTAGAATTTTATAAAAGAAGCAACACAAAAGCTGTCGGATTTAGCCGTCAGTTTTGAGCAATATAATTAGTATATTATAATGTAAGTTATTTTTGACTAAACGGAGAGGCTATATATTTTACTCCATTCATTATTCTGATGAATTATTATTCTAGTATTCTTTAGGCTTTTCTAGTCAATCTTAACTTTCCATTTAGAATAGAAATAATATTAAAAAAATAAACATCAAATAAAAAGGATGGAAATATTTTGAATAATATTTAGCCATCCAATCATTTAATTTTTTGCTTTTATTTTTAATATATTATCAATTACATTTAATTTTTTACCAACTAAATTCATAATTTATGAATCTAAAGTTTCTACGTTTGAGCATGGTCATGCTCTTAGTCATGGCGTGCTATTCGTTTTCAGTAGCACAACTTAACGTAACAGGAACCGTGAAGGATGACGCAGGAAGTGCGTTAATCGGTGTTTCTATTACAGTTAAAAATTCCGCAGTTGGTTCTTTAACCAATATTGACGGCGCGTTTTCAATATCAGTTCCTGGCAGTGAAGGAACGCTTATTTTCTCTTATGTAGGCTATGAAACTCAAGAGATAACTGTTGATGCCTCTAATACTACGGTAAATGTAGTAATGAAAGAAGAGCGAATTGACGAAATTGTAGTGACGGGTTTGGCCTCGAGTGTAAAACGCTCGAACTTGGCTAATGCCGTTTCTTCGATTAGTACAAAAGAATTAACCGGCTTGACGGTGAACAACACCATGGATGCCGCACTTTACGGTAAATTCACAGGTGCAGAAATCCGTTCCAACTCTGGTGCGCCAGGTGGTGGTATGTCTATCCGCCTTCGTGGTGTGACTTCTATCTTTGGCGACCAACAGCCACTTTTCATCTTAGACGGTGTGTATTTGAATAACTCAACTATTTCTTTGGGTACAAATATCGTTTCTGCTGCTGCTGGCGGTGGTAATACCGCTACCAATCAAGATGATGCATCTAACCGTTTGGCAGATATTGAGCCAGAAGACATTGCTTCTATCGAAGTATTGAAAGGAGCTTCTGCCGCAGCTATTTATGGTGCTAGAGCGGCTGGTGGTGTTGTCATTATTACCACTAAGCGTGGTCAATCAGGTGCTAACAAAGTATCTTTCTCTCAAACTGTTGGTGCAAAAACGCCTATTCGTTTGTTGGGACAGCGTCAGTTGGATAGAGCTGGTATCGAAACCAACTTTGGTGCTCCTGCTGCTGCTGCTTTCGATGCAAATGGTATCACAGACTACGAAAAAGAATTGTATGACCGTATGGGCTTGATGTCCACTTCTAACTTAAACTTGAGCGGTGGAGATGATAAAAACGCTTATTTCGTAGGCGGCACTTATCGTACAGAAGATGGTATTGTAGAAAATACAGGTTATGAAAAATTGACTTTCCGTTTAAATACTGACCACAAGTTGGCAGATTGGTTAACAATCAAAACTTCATCAGCTTATACTAACTCTTCTGCTGATAGAGGATTTTTCAATAACGGTAATACCAACGCTACTATCGGTTACGCTTTAGCATTTACAGCACCGTGGGAAAATCTATTTCCTGATGCAACTGGCGTTTATCCTGCTGGCGGCGCAGGTTCTAATGTTTTAGAAACCGTTAATTTGATTACCAACAACGAAGCAGTTAGTCGCTTGATTACAAGTATTGGCGCAGATGTTCAATTATTCCAAACAGATAACCAAAGTTTGAAATTAAGTTTATTGGGCGGTATTGACCAATATACATTGCGTTCTACTTCTTTGTTCCCTCGTGCTTTGTCATTCTACAGAACGCCAGGTACATTGAATGGTGTTGCTATTTCAGGTGCTACTACTAGCCGCAACCGCAATATGCAAGCATCTTTGGTGTATTCTTATTATATGGATAATGGTTTGAATTTGAGAACGCAAGCAGGTGTTACGCAATTCAACGAAGGCATCAACACGGTAATTTCTACTGCTTGGGGCTTGAATGGTTCTCAGACAAGTTTAGGACAAGCAGCTAATATTGCATTGTTCCAAAACCGTCGTTCTGCAGTGGATAAAGGTTTCTTCATTCAAGAAGAAATGAACTACAATGACCAAATCATTGCTACTATTGGTGTTCGTGGAGATAAATCATCTAATAACGGTGACGCTAATAAAGTTTACTACTATCCTAAAGCTAACTTAGCTGTAAATATTCACGAATTTGACTTTTGGAACTCTGAATTATTGACTCAATTGAAGCCAAGAATCGCTTATGGTCAATCAGGACGTTTTGCAAACTTCAATGACCGTTTCAATACATTGAACGGTGCGTTTATCGCAGGTCAGTCAGGTTTGGTAACAAACAACCTAAGAGGTAACTCTACGGTACAGCCAGAAAGACAATCAGAATTGGAAATAGGCGTTGATTTTGGTTTTATGAATGGTAAAATCAACTTAATCGCTACTTACTATTCTAAAGAAGTAGATGATTTATTATTGCGTCAATCTATCCCAACTTCTACTGGTTTCACCACAGAAGTAAGCAATGCAGGCGCATTGGCTAACCGTGGTATCGAATTGGAATTGAATGCAGAAGTTATCAGCAATGATAAAATGACTTGGAATACAGCTTTGAGATTTTGGAAAAACACTTCTGAAATCACTCGTTTGGACATTCCAGCATTTAACTTAGGTGGCTTTGCTGCTAGTTTGGGTCAGTACAGAATCGAAGAAGGCAAATCAGCTACACAGTTGGTAGGTACTTTCAAGCCGGCTGATGCGGCTAATCTTACATTGACAACAGATGGCAATTTTGCTGTTTATGGTAATGCAGAGCCTGATTTCAACTTGTCATTCAATAACTTTATAACATTTGGTGACTTAGAATTTTCATTCGTATTGCACTACAAAAAAGGTGGTGACGGTGTGAACTTGAGTACTCTACTTTGGGACTTAGCAGGTATGACTTGGGATTACGATGATAAAACACTTATACTCCAACAGGAACTTAGGGTAATGGTGATTATCGTACAACAGTATGGTATTTGCAGGTAATGCACAGCCGTGGATAGAAGATGCAGGCTACCTTCGTTTGCGTGAGGTAGGTTTGTACTACAATATTGACAGAAGCAAAGTCAATGAC
>CALOED010000205.1:0-2189 GCA_942492005.1 uncultured Saprospiraceae bacterium | reverse complement strand
GATTTCCATAAGATTGAAATACCATTTTAGTCAAGTTATAAAACACAATAAAGACTTCTAATTCGTTCAGTCGAACTTTAGGTAATTTTGAAATTTTTATATTTTTTTCAATATCAACAAAATTATCCTTTAAGTTCTTTTTTATAGTAAAAAACGTTTCTTTGATGGAAACTTCGTGTTCTAATCGTTGCCCACTTTGATTGACCGTAGAAAATTCCAAAATATCATTCACCCAAAAGTGCATTTGTTTGGCTGATGTTTGCGCAGCATTTAAATCTTCTTCAATTTGAAGATATTTTTTTGAATTGACTTTTTCTACAATCGACTTAATCTTGCCCCGTACTTTTAGCAATTGAGATTTTAAATCAGAAGTAACGATATAAATAAACCGTTCTAACTCTTCTGAAACAGATTTTAGTTTAACATTACTTGCTTTTAACTCCAAGATGGTATTCTTTTGTGAATTTTGGAAATGCTTAATTTCCGACTGATAATAAGTGAGTGTAATGCTGCTATACACTACAAAAAACACAAACAAAGCCGTTGGCAAATGCGGCGTAAGAGGAATAAGAATTTTGTATTCCATTGGTAAAAGCGGCTCTGCAATATGAGCGGTAACAAACAAAAGCGTTACAAATAAAGTAGTAAGAATCTGTAACTTACCAGTGAAGAAAATATAATTCACGAAAATCACCATCAAAAAAATATACTCTAATTCCCACGGAGAAGGATGTAAAAAAATAAGAATCAGCGTCATCATAACAGAAATCCCAAAAACGATAATTAACCGAGCCACATTTTGCCGACCAGATATATTGCAAAAGATAATAAAACCTATCAACAGCACCGCACTACCAATTACAATCGCTTGACCTATCTCTTGCACAATAATAGACCTTGTTAATAGCAAAAAAAGGATGGAAAAACCAATGAAAAGGACAATATTCAGCAACCTCGTCTTTATCGCTTCCTCAATAGACAAGTCGTCCGTTACTCCCAAATTGGTAAACCATTGCCATGTAGTATGTATTCGTTTGAGTGCAGTCATTTAAAAAATGCTAATTTTTTTTTGAATTGTAGAATCAAAACTTATGTAGCTTGCTTGATGAGAGATTTGAAGAAATTAAAAGTAAGAATAATATTTTGCTTCCGCAATAATATTAAATCGCCTATTTTATTTCTAAGTTTCATTCAAATTTTAAACCAAAAATCAAGACCTTTGCGCTTTTCCTAAGATGAACCAATGAATGAGTGATAGAACATAGAATGAGTGAATAGTTATTACAAAAAAAAACAATACTCACTCATCTTATTATCCTATCATTCTATCATTTCAAAAAAAAGGTAATGATAACATTTTTCGGAAATCTTACAGACAAAGTTTTTGCCGTCCAAACTTTTCAACCGCTTTCATCAGAAAATATTGCTAAACTCACGTGGCTATTTGGCAATCAAAACGCTATCGAAAGCACAGAAATAAACGCAACATTTATTGGCCCTCGTGCAGCGATGATTACGCCCTGGAGTACGAATGCCGTTGAGATTACTCAAAATATGGCAATCGAAGGTATTTTGAGAATTGAAGAATTTCAATCTTACAACGGTGGCAAATATGACCCGATGTTATCTCAAAAATACGATAACCTTCATCAAGAGATTTTTACTATCAATATCGAGCCTGAGCCAATCATCTCTATTGAAAATATCGGTGCTTATAATGAAAGTGAAGGTTTGGCATTGAATAGTGAAGAAGTAGAATACTTAGAAGGAGTTGCCGAAAGAATTGGTAGAAAACTCACCGATTCCGAAGTTTTTGGTTTTTCACAAGTCAATTCAGAACACTGTCGCCACAAGATTTTTAATGGCACATTTGTCATTGATGGCGAAGAAAAACCGATGTCTTTATTTAAAATGATAAAGGCAACCTCCAAAGAAAATCCTAACGGAATTGTCTCCGCTTATAAAGATAATGTGGCTTTCATCAAAGGCCCGAAAGTCATTCAATTTGCTCCAAAATCTGCGGATAAGCCAGATTTTTATGAAAAGAAACCGTTTCAATCCGTCATTTCACTCAAAGCCGAAACGCACAACTTTCCAACGACCGTTGAGCCTTTCAATGGTGCTGCAACAGGTTCAGGCGGAGAAATTCGTGACCGTCTCGCTGGCGGAAAAGGCTCTTTGCCACTCGC
>CALOED010000204.1:0-12408 GCA_942492005.1 uncultured Saprospiraceae bacterium | reverse complement strand
GCATTAGATGGGCTTGCTCGAAATTCCCAACCTGTACCAAATGGAAAAACTTCTAAATATTCTGCACTCAAGCTATTTTGTGCGTTCGTCATTGTGCCGCATCCTAGTAGGATAATTATTAAAATTAATTTGTTCATCATCTTTATTTTTATTGTAGTGGTATTAAATGAGTGATAAAAACAAACGTATTAGAAAAAACATATATGTGTTATTAATATACGTTCCATTTTAATCCTAATCCTAAACTGTGCCGACTTAGCCCAACGGACGGAATAAGTGGGCGAAATTGTGTTAAAGTTGGGTTTTTACTTCGATTATACATATCCACAGATGTTTGTAAGTATTTTAAACTCATATTGTTGGTAAAATAAACTAATCCGCCGCTAATCAAAATACCACCTACTCCGATGGTTGCCAGTTGATTGTTGCCTTCTGCTAATCCAAACATCGTCAGTGTCAAACTGGTAGAGAGTACAATATGAGAACCTATGGTTGCATAAGCATTTCGTTTATATTTTTTAAAAAAATTATAAGCCAAAGGGTCTTGCTGTAAATAGGGTTTGATGTGTCGTCCGAAATAGCCCATAGGTTGAAAGAAAGTATTGGGAGCAGTCCGAAACTGCCAACTCCCACCGATGAGGCGAACTTCCATGTAGTCTATATCGGCATCTATCTGCGCAAAAGTTGCTATTGAGGTAATAAACAAGGATAAGAAAACGATTAGTTTTTTCATAGTTTGTGTTTTAATTAGGACAAAAAAATGACCATTCATCTCTGTAACGGACGAATGGTCATTTTTGTAAAAGAAATTCAAGTTTTGATAAAATTATGAACTAGCCTTTTTAGCTTTGATAGCCTCTAAGTATTTATTCAATTCTTCTTTTACTTTAGGATATAAGAAGAATAAACCAATCATATTCGGGAACACTAAGCCTAAAATCATGGCATCAGAGAAGCCCCAAACAGATTCCATACTTGCGCCAGCGCCCACTACTATGAATAAGCAGAAAATCACTTTATATACTAAGTCAGAAGTTTTGCTTCTTCCGAATAAGTACATCCAAGCCTGAGAACCGTAGTAAGACCAAGAAATCATAGTAGAAATAGCAAATAAGATAATAGCTACCGTCAATACGTAAGGGAACCACGGAATAACGCTTTCAAACGCCATAGATGTGAGTACCGCACCTTCGATTGATTCGCCACCAATGACCACTGCGCCACCAGTACCACCATATTCAAAAATACCACCACTATTATACATAATGATAACCAATGCAGTCATGGTACAAATTACAATCGTATCAATGAAAGGCTCTAGTAATGCTACCAAACCTTCTGATGCTGCATATTTGGTTTTTACGGCAGAGTGAGCGATAGAGGCAGAACCTGCTCCCGCTTCATTGGAAAACGCTGCACGCTTAAATCCAATAATCAATACACCAAACAAACCACCTAAACCTGCTTCAGGAGTGAATGCTTGTGAAAAAATCAAACCGAAAGCATCGTCAATGTAAGTATAGTTCGCTAAGATGATAAACAAACAAGCTGCCACATAGATGACTGCCATGAAAGGAACGATTTTTTCTGTAACAGAAGCGATACGCTTAATCCCTCCAATGATAACCATACCTACCAATATCGCTAATACAACGCCAATGATAACGCCAGAACTACCGCCCGTCATACCCATCAAACTAGCTAACTGATTAGCTGCTTGATTCGATTGTGCCATATTGCCGCCTCCAAACGAGCCTCCAATACACAAAATCGCAAATACAACCGCCAAGCCTTTACCTAAGCCAGTGTAGCCTCTTTCTTTCAAGCCTTTGGTGAGGTAATACATTGGGCCACCATACACAGTACCGTCAGGGCCAATATCTCGATATTTTACACCAAGTGTACATTCTACGAACTTAGTGGACATTCCTAGCAATCCACAGACTATCATCCAGAAAGTAGCACCAGGGCCACCGAGTGCGATAGCTAAAGCTACCCCAGCGATATTTCCAAGCCCCACAGTTCCCGAAACGGCTGTTGCCAATGCTTGAAAGTGCGTTACTTCTCCGTCTTGACTTTCATCCTTGATAGTATCTACCAAGTCACCATCTACAATGTTTACATTTGATTTTTCAACACCATGACCATCTATCTCGTCATATTTACCTCGAACTACATTAATAGCTAAAGGAAATTTTCTAATATTGATAAAACCAAAGTATAGTGTAAAAAAAGTAGCACCTACTACCAGTAGAATAACTACAAAAGGAATGCCTGCTACGGGAAAGAAAATTACATCTTGAAACGCCTGCGAAATAGGAGCAAAAGCCGCATTAATTTGTTCATCTAATCCCCCGCCGCCTTCAGGTTCTTGCGCCAATACGGTCATTGGTAAAGCAATAAGCGTTAAAAAAAGTGCCAATAGTTTCTTCATAATCAATTTGATTAGTTCTTTTTTTTAAGTATTAATACAAATTAGGTTTTCTAAAAATCCTATTATTTTATACAAAAATAAAAATCAGGCTCAAAATATGGACTTATTCCGTTTTTTCAAAAGACTATTGCCTGTTTTTGACAAATGAGGAAATTCTTCTCACCAATTGGCTACTAAAAGTTAAAATCTTACGCCCATGCTACACGACATATATTCGGCTTCTATCAATTGAGTTTTGAGATTGACACCAAGGTAGGTTTTGATTTTTTCGTTTTTAATAAAATAATATCGAACACCATATTTATTGAATACTGGGAGTTTTTGTTTGTAGTTATTGGTTAAAAATCCTCCCATTTTAATTACAATACTCATTCTATCATACCATATTTCAGTACCCACAAACAGACCAACTCTTGACGATTGCCAAAAACGCTCTTCTGGCTCAAATCGCTGAATGTGTTCCATAAAGTCTCTCACTCTTACATTATACTCATATTCTGCGCCAGCCATCCAACTATATCTCCGGTTGATGCCTCGCCTCACGCCTAGCGAATAATTATAAATGGGATAAAAAGCTCCACCCAATACTCCTTCTTGCTCTTCTAAACCAATATTGAGTTCGGCATCTATTTCGTAATTTTTATTAATAGTTCCGAAATCTGATGATGTATTGAAATCATCAGTAGCATAAGGAATCGGTGTATATTTTAAGCCTATATGAACACCTAGTACGTTTAAACCTAAGTTTTGAGAAGTTGCGCCGCCATTGGATGCATGAATGATGCCGCCACCTGTGCTGAGTTGCCAATGCTCATTGAGTAGCCATTGATAACCGAGAAGTAAGGAAAAATTGGCGTTCCAATGTGAACCAATTGCCGTTTGGAGTGGATTGGTGTAGAAGTCATAAGATTTGGTAAGATATGTTGCGCCGAGTGTAGTGCGAAGATAGGCTTTATGATTTTTACGAATTTTAAAATATCGCTCAATATAAAAAGAAGCAGAATATGCGTCTCCATAATACGGATTATTATCATAATCCTTGAACGTAAAATTTACGCCAATACTCGGAAATTTATAAAAACGTTCCCAAGCATATTTTCCATTGGTCTGATAGACAAGATTGAGTGAGCCGCCACGAGCAAAACCATCAACGGGGGCTAACATCGTACCAGAATGTCGTGCCAATTTACCCAAATAGCCATTGGGTTCTACGCCTACGCCTTGCAAAACCGACTGTGCAGAAATAGTAAAAGTAGCACAGAGCAAGATGAGAAAAAGGAGTGTTTTGAGCATTTGCTTTTTTTTAGCAAAAATAAAAATAAAAGCATAACGCTGGACAGGATAAGAACTAGGAACAAATTAAAATGATAGCAACTATACATTTTGTAAAGACAGGATTTTATTTTAGAGAGGATTAACAGGATTTTTTTGAAGATTTGAAATTGAAATTTTACTTTTTATCTTTAACCGCATTTTATAGCAAAGGTAGAACGAACGTTTTGGTTCGTTAGCAAGGTAGTAAAATTTTAGTGCGCCGAAACGTTCACTCTACTATACCTTCTTAAAAATCAAAGATGAAAAACCAACCGAGCGTAGCAGTTGTGATATTAAATTATAATGGGAAAGGCTTTTTAGAGCAGTTTTTGGGGGGCGTAGTCAAATATTCTGACTACGAAAATACAACTGTTTTCGTGGCGGACAACGGTTCTACTGACGACTCTATGGAGTTTTTAGTTGAAAATTTCCCGGAAGTGAACCTCTTAGTTGCTAAAGAAAATTATGGTTTTGCTGGCGGCTACAATTATTTTTTGGAGCAAATAAAGGCGGATTATTACGTCTTGCTCAACTCGGATGTGGAAGTTTCTGAAAATTGGATAGCTCCAGTTATCGAACTGATGGAAAGTGATGAAACGATAGCAGCTTGCCAACCCAAAATCTTAGCGCATTACGATAAATCGCTGTTTGAACACGCTGGCGGTAGCGGCGGATGGATGGATAGTTTGGGCTATCCGTTTTGTCGAGGTCGGGTATTTTCGGAACTCGAAACCGACGAAGGGCAATACGATGATGTGCAAGAGATATTTTGGGCAACGGGTGCGGCCATGTTCATTCGAGGAGAGTTGTATGATAAATTTGAGGGCTTGGATGATGAGTATTTTGCACACATGGAAGAGATAGATTTGTGTTGGCGACTCAAGCTGGCAGGATATAAAAATATGGTGGCTCCTCAGTCGGTGGTTTATCATGTGGGCGGAGGCACATTGCCGCCAACGAGTCCTCGCAAGGTGTATTTAAATTTTAGAAACAGCATTCTGACATTACTTAAAAACGAACCTTCCAGCAAGCTGATTTGGCTGATACCTACCCGATTGGTCATGGATGGTTTGGCGGGTGCTTTATTTCTGACCGAAGGGAAATTTAGAGAAATAGGGGCAATCATTCGAGCGCATTTTTATGTGTATCCACGCATTTTTAAAATTGCAAAAAAGCGAAAACACCATCAAGCACTTATTCGAGAAAATGCCATTGGAAAGCCAAACACCAAAGGAATTTTGAAAGGAAGTGTGGTGTGGGCGTTTTTTGTGAAAGGAAAAAAGCAGTTTGGCGAGTTGGTGAGCGACCAATAAAAAAAGAGATTCGCTTACAATGAAACGTATCTCTTTTTTATTGAATTAAAGTACCAATAACTTATAACAGCTTTTGAACGGCTTGCTCCAACTGCGAGTACTCGTGGATTGATAGCGGCTATTTTACCATTTTTATCCAAAAGATAAGTGAACGGAATACCCGTTACGTTATACATTTGAGCTGGCGCACTTTGCCAATAAAGCAAGTCACTTACGTGATAATCCCATTCCAGGCCATCTTTGATAATAGCTTGTTTCCAGGCTTGCGCATTTCTATCCAATGATACGGAGTAAACCGTAAAGCCTTGATTTTTATACTTATTATAGATACGTACCAATTCGGGATTGTTCATACGACAAGGGCGACACCAACTTGCCCAAAAATCTAAAAGGACAACTTTCCCTTTCAATTCAGACAACGCATAGGTTTTGCCTGACGGGCTAGGGAGTTGAATATCTGGAGGCGTAGCGCCCATTCTGACCATTTGTTGGCCCAATACCATTTTTATTTCTTCTATAAATGACTGATGTATAGGTATTAAATCCGACTTTGGATAGGCTTCGGCTAATTTAGAATTGGCTCTCGAATGAATTTCTATAATCTTTTCGGGAGATGAAAAACTGAACTGAAAACGAATAGGATTCAATATTTCAGTAGCCAAGGCATAACCTGCCATTGGAGAAAAAGTCGTGTCAATGTAATTCATAAAGTCTCCTTCATCAGGATCATTTTGAATAAACTGACGAACGATTCGGTTATATTCCCTATTTGATTTTGAGCCTTTTATGTCATAATTCAAGCTCTCAACCGTTCCTAGGTCTGCCGTAATATCTACTTCCGTCTCCGTACCATCTAGCACCAAAAGGATGTGTTTCTTACCAATTCGGATACGATAAATACCCGACTTTACATCATCAACCGTGAAGCTGAATGAGCCGTCACCTTCAATAGTGGTGTTGGTCATCATTTCCGCAGCGTTTATTTTTTTGACATCAAAATAGGCTTTCAATCCTCCTGCACCTTTTATTTTTCCTTTGAAGGTCATCGTTTTGCCCACATCACTTACATCATTGCCTACTGTATCGGGCGTATTTACATCGGTAGCCAGACTTGAAGCGTCGTTATTTGAACATTGGACGAATGCCAATGCCAAAACAAAAAATCCTAATACTAATATATTCTTACACATATAATTTTTACTATTTATCATTTTATACTCATTAGAAATTTTAGTCGAGCGATTTTATACTCATTTATATTCAACTGCAAAATTACTAGGTTTTTTATTTATTTTTTATTTATTGCTTGTATTTAACGTCTTGTGGTCTTAATAGTTGCTGAAAAACGGTGGGCATTTAGCGAAGTTGTTCTACTAGAGGCGAGTTTTACTTTTCATTTTAATAAATATTTATCAGGATAATCCAAAGCATTGAGTTTTAATCTTCAATTCATTTTTATCTTTGGTTTCAATCGAAAAACAATCATTGCACCAGTTAAAATTCCGATTATTGAATAGATTAAATCATTTGGGTCGTATATATTTTCACCTCCTAAATTATGAATCTTAACTTCTTGAGTAATCACAAAAATGCTTGCAAAAATAATAGCTGTGATATAGATAGTCAGATTTTTTGTTTTTAAGTATTTATTAAAATAAAGACCAACTCCAGTCAAAACCAGCACTCCAATCACGCCTTCACAAAAATTAGGAAAAGACAATAAGAATTTTTTAAAGAACTCGTGCGATTCGCTACGCAAAATACTTGGTCTGATTACTTTAAAAAAGATAAATAGAACGATTACGACAATCTGAATCCGTGCCATTTTTAGAATATCTTCCATTTTGTTCCTTTTTGCAAATTAAAATTTTTCAATATTTTTTATTTTGAATAAAAAAGCGAAACTTCTGATAGCCTCCTTTAGCAGTCAAGTTACCGAATAAGTTGATTTTAATGTCAAAAAAATAGATGCAAGGGAGGAAATTTTAGAAGTAAAAGAATCAACACTAGACAAAAAAAGAGGATTGGATAATGGCTATTGTAGCTCATCCAACCCTCTACCCCTATGACTGAAATAATATATTATGTTAATCTAATGATAATATTTTGTTATTACAATTTTAATATGAAGTCTAAACGGAATTATGGCAATGAATATTTTGCATTTATTAAAATAAGAAGTATTTAAAATTATCATTTAGGGATATCGAAATCTCTAAATATTTGATTTCTATCAGTTTATATATTTCGTTTTAAAAATACATATTAATTAAACTGCGAAAAATAGGGATTAAGGATATTTTCAGTACTTTTTTAATTATTTTTATGCAAGGACTTAACGTGGGCATTTTTTAAATTCTGAATGCTCTATTTTTGGAAAAGTACAAGAGACTATCAAATTATGTTTGGAAAAAAGAAAACAGGAAATAAAACTGCTGTTGAAACAAGCAGTAGCAACAACAATTCAAAAAAGACAACTTCTAATAATACCAGCGGAAGTGCTTGCGTGATTGTAAAAGGCACTGTAATAGAAGGCAAATTCAAAACCACAAATGATACTCGAATGGATGGTGTTATTAAGGGTGATTTTGTGTGCGACGCTCGAATGATAATGGGTGCGGATGCCCTTATCGAAGGAAATGCTACTACGAAGCAAGCAAACATTGCAGGAACTTTTAATGGTGAATTGAAGGTTAGTGAACTGTTAGCGTTGGCAAATACTGCTAAAGTAGATGGTATTATTACTGCAAATGAACTTGCCGTAGAGGATGGTGCTTCTTTGAATGGTACTATAAATATAGGTAAATAGACAAAACAAAATAAGGTTTCGGAACTATAAAGGTATAACATTGGTTGTTGGTGATGGAAACAAAATAAAATCACCAGACAACCCTGTTTGCCATGTCAATAAAACAACCGAAAAATCAGGAAATTAAAAGTCGATTTTTCAATAGTTTTTACCAAGACTTTTATCCTGATTTTTATTACTATTGTAGCAATGTAACTTACAAAGAAGGCATTCTTCACGATATAGTTGCTTATACGAATAGGTTCAATTTTACAAAAAAATTAAAAGATGCAAAACCAAAAAAGCCACTCAAATTGGCTCTTTCGGGCATAAAAGCAGGCGTGTATGACGAAGATAAAGGGCGAATAATACGAGTAGTTGAGTATGTTTTCAGGAACATTGCAAGACGACAAACGGATGAAGGCTGGTGTCAATACAATGAAGTTGAAAATTGCGTAATGCTCAAAATCCCCTTCAAAGACAGGCGTTTAGAATGCTGGATTGTCTTTTTTCTTCACAGTATATAAGCCCCAAAAAACATTTATTGGTTGTCAAAAAAAGCTCAAATCTTTAGGCACTCTGCCTTCCAAAAACGCAGCTACTTCAACTGCTAAGAACAAACCTCCAACGACTAAAACGTCCGTATTTTCATCCGTTGCCATTTTTTTGGCCATCAAAATAGCTTCCTCTATCGTACTTGCTTTTTCAATACCTAAACCAATCTTCAACTCCGATGCCATCTGATAAACGACTTCCGTTGCCATCCCTCGATGATAGGCTTGCGTGCAAATCAGCCTCCCCGCAATCGGGCGCAAGGTATGCAGCATGGCTTCTATTCGTCTTTTCTTAGAAAAACCAACAATGATAACCAAAGGCTTATCTTTAATTTTTTGCACCGTTGCTACGAGTTGCCGCAAAGCGTCGGGCGTGTGTCCCGCGTCAATATAAATGTTGGGTTCGCTGTGTATTTTCTGAAACCTGCCTTTCCAATTTAGTTGAACTAATGCCCGTTTTACCGCATATTGAAAGTCTGCTTTTGGAAGTTGTGGGCGGTGAGTTTCTAACCATTTTTTGACCAATAGCACCGCTACTTGCAAATTGCTCACTTGATGCGTACCGACGAGTTGGCACTCCAAATCTTTAAATACAATTTCCTGAATACCAACGTTTAATGTCATTTTATCATCTGCATACTCCACCTTATGAACAATGCAATGTTCCTTAATTGGCATTATTTCAATGCCTTTGACGATGCCGTAATTGCGAATTTTTTCAAGTAGCTTTTTATCCAAATCACCAACAATGAGTGTGCCGCCAGTATTCAAAATATCCATTTTATCATAAGCAATTTCTTCTACCGTTTTGCCGAGTATTTCGGTGTGTTCGAGGCTCACGGAAGTAAGTGCCGCAAGGCTACCCGTGCAAAGGCGAGTAGAGTCAAATCGTCCGCCTATACCAGCTTCTAAAACGACGGCTTCCACTTTTTTTTGATAAAAATACTCTAATCCGATACTGGTAAACAACTCAAATGCTCCAAAAGTATCATTCGGATATTTCGTTTCGTAAGCCTTCTGAATCTTGAAAATTCGGCGTGCGATTCGTTTCAAATCTTCATTCGGAATAGGCTGTTCATTCACTCGAATGCGTTCATTGAAATCGAATAAATGTGGCGAAGTATAACTTCCATGAGAAATATTCAGCTGATGAAAAATGGCAGAAATCATGGCGGTAGTGCTGCCTTTGCCGTCAGTGCCAACTACATTGATAGAAGAAAGGCGTTGCCACCATTCGGTGCGACGAAGCCGTTCAATCAAAAACTTGACCCGATGCAAACCAATACCATTACCATATTTGGGTTGTTGAAGCAATTGCTGAATGGTGTTTTTTATATCTTTCGGCATTTGTGCGTTTTTGATTTGATGTGGTTAAAATGAGATAATTTTGGTTTTGTGGATAAAACTAATGTAAGTAACCCTAACTAATGTAAAAATATTCCCGTGATTAGAGTTTTCAGATGAAATAGGAGAAAAAAATATAATTTAACAAAATTTTAAAACAAATAGTTTTAGTTTAGAAAATATTTGTTTTATCTTGGAAGTTGAAATTAATTATTAGCATTATCAAAAAAAATAAGTAATGACAACACAAGAAATCGCCAACAAATTGGTACAATATTGCAGAGAAGGAAAATATGACGAATGTTATGCAGAATTATATTCGCCCGATGTGGTGAGCATTGAGCCAAAAGGAGCGCAAGTAGAAATAGCGCACGGGCTGGATGGAATAGCCGCAAAAGGCAAAGCATGGAGCGAAATGGTAGTTGAAATGCACGGAAACTCCGTAGGCGATCCTATTGTAAGCGGAAATCATTTTAGCTGCACCATGACGATGGAAGCTACTTTCAAAGAGCCTATTGGGCGTGAAAAAATGGAAGAAATCTGTTTGTATCAAGTCAAAGATGGTAAGATTGTAAAGGAGCAGTTTTTCTATGATATGTAATAGTAATTCTCCATCTGGAATGTTTAACTTTTTGCTGCTAAAAGAAGCAAAAAGTTAAATAGTTCTGCGTAACATGATTAAGTAGCTGTAAGTACAGTGTTTCAAAAATAAGTTAATCTTTTCTCCAATGGTGGCTTGCCCCATTGTACTTTGGTTTTCAATGTAAACAAGGCAGCAAGCTACCTTGGAGTATGTAAACAAACTTTTGAAACAATGTAGTAAGCAACATATTAAAATTAAAAATTATGACGGTTAGTACTTTTTCTTGAAAGCCGTCGAAGTCGCCTTTGCTTCTTTTTAGCTGGAAAAAGAAGAATCTTAACGCTACCTTATATTTTCGCTATCTTTTTTCCATAATGAGAATGGCTGCTGCCAGAACCTTACGTAACGAAAGTCATTAATTTTTAAGGTTTAAAAAAAATGTATCGTAGTATGATTTTATGTGTTTTTAGAAGGGATAGAGGTAATTTCAAATCCGGCAGAAGCTATTTCCAAACGGTTGTCAGATTCCTTAATAAGGTTTAGAACTTTACTAAAAATTTCGTCTTTGGTTTTGCGTCTTTTCTTAAAATCTACTACAAATCTAAGCGTAAAAGTTATCCAATTTTCATCAAAAACTAACGTTACCATCGGCTCGACTTGCGCATTTTCAATCATTAATTTTTTGGTCATTTTTGACCAATATTCTTTTGCGGATTGTGCGTATTCGCCTTGCACATCATTCAAAATACGTAAAAATTCTTCCCTTGCATACTGGTGGTCGCAATGTGTTTTGATAGGAATTTTGATTTCGTCCCACAAAAAAGGAAAGTCTCCAGAATAGTTAAAAACAGGCTCTTTGAATACAAAACTATTCGCAATTCTGACAATCGTTCCGTTATACAAGTCGCCATTTACCCAATCGCCAACTTGCATCAAAGAAGTTCTCAAAACCCCAACATCCACCACGTCGCCCTTGATGCCACCGAGCATAACCCTATCGCCTACTTTATAAAAATTAGAAAAATTGATAGCAATAAAACCCGCCACACTCGCTATCACTTCTTGCAAAGCAAAGGCAATACCTGCGCCTGCTACGCCCAAAAAGACCGTTAAACCCGAAAGTTGGTTGCTAAAAGTGATTAAAATTAATAGGACAACTAAAAAATAACCTACATAGCTAATAAATTTTCGAGTACGGTAGCGGCTGCCTGTATCGTTGATATAGCGAGGTATAATCCGACGCACCAGGTTGATTATTGTAAAAACAACCATAGAACCCGCTATGATGATTAATAATTTTTGCACCATCGGATTATTGAAATATTCTTGCAGTTGCTCCATCTTTTTATTTTTCTTTAAAGTTACAAAAGCTATCTTGAAACCGAAACTTCATTATAAAAATAAGAGACTTTTATTTATCGGCGGGTCACGTTGCGTTTTTATAAAAAAGCCTTTACAAGTGATTGTAAAGGCTTTTTGAAATGGTTATGAATACCATTTTTTATTTTAAAAACCAGTGCCGTTAAAAATAGATAAAAACAACCACCGCTATATTTCGCTGCACACTTTAACTTTTATTCCTTATTCATTCCGTTCCATTTTTTTGGAGCATTTCTATTTCTCTTAATAACAGGAGCATCCTTATTTTGATTTTCCGCTTCTTTAGCTACATTTATATCTTCCTTATTTACTATTGATGGCAAAGCATCTATTTTATCTCTAACCGGCTGGTAATCTTCATATCCTTTTCTAACACATTTCACTTCCCAATCAATTTCATAATTACCCGTTCCATTAGCCAATTCTTTTACTTTAAACCCAGTATCTGTTTTTTCGACAACTGCAAGTCCTTTCGAGCTTGCCGAAAGAGGTGTTAATATTACGGTCATTGATGAAGGATTTGCAACAATTCCGTAATGTTCTGGAAATTGAATCACGACTTCTCCGTTTATCAGTTTTGACGTTCCTCTTATATAAGCCGCCAATTCTGGCCCTTCTAAGCTACCATACCAAATTTCCTTATCGGCTTTGGTTGGATGTTGCATTCTAAAATTCTTAGCATCGCCGAATACAATTCC
>CALOED010000203.1:0-3063 GCA_942492005.1 uncultured Saprospiraceae bacterium | reverse complement strand
AATATGGAAGATATTGAAAAAGTGGTAATACTGCGCTCGCCATCTGCGGTGATGCAAGGCAATAATGCAATGGTCGGCGTGATTAAAATTACTACTAAAAAATCTGGAAAAGGCACTCGGTTGAATTTCGACATCGGAAGTTTTGGTGAGCTAGATGGCGGTTTTGCTTTTGGTCAGACCTTTGGTAAGGCTTCTTTTAATCTGCGAGGACGGATTGGGCAATTGAACAATCAGGAATATTATACGCCAACCAACCAGAACTTGAATAAAGAAAAGGAAAATTTTGGAGGTTTGGGGCTGAATTTCAATTTGGGCAACTTATCCATTAATGCCTCTTATAATCAGCGAACAGAGCAAATTCCAATTATCTCGACTATGCCTTTTGAGATTGAGCCAGCACAAGCCATCCCTGATATGATTTATTTTAGAAATCTCCTAGATACGGCAAGTACTTACCAGCAAAATAGCTATACATTAGATATTAACTACGCTGCCAATTTCAAACGTCAAGACATTAATATTCGATTTTATTTGAATAATACTCGCACCAACCGCTCTTTGTATTTTCAAGATACAGAATATAGTGTGGATAGTATTGTTCAGCCTGACAGCACCGTTATACTCGGCTTTACGGATACCGCATTTATACAATTTCGAGAAAATCCAATGGAACGGGCGTTGATGGTCGGTGCGGAATATCAGCATCTTTTTCGTTTGAATAATCGACATACGTTCTTGGTAGGCACTGATTTTTGGGCAATTCCTATTTCTACTTATAGTCAAAACAACGAGTTGTATTTGCATTTTGATGGCAATGATTATTACACCGAAAACTTCTGGCCCGAACTCGAACAGTACGTAGATACCATCAACGCCAATAATAGCTATCAGAAGTATTTCTCGTATTGGTCGTATAGTTTATACACCAATCATTCCTATCAGTATGCCGATAAATTGAGTATTCATACGGGGTTGCGCTTGGAGTTAAATGCCCGCACGAAGCCGATTTTAGCACCTCGTTTTGCGATTAACTATACGCCTACTGAAAAAACACAGCTTGGCTTTTCGTATAATCGAGGTTATCGCATTCCTAGCTTGATAGAGTCCGAAATATCTCAATTGCGATTGCCTGAGCCGAATATGAATTTGGCTGCCGAGTTTGTCAATAGCTTTGATTTGACGTTGCAGCAGGAGGTTTCAAAAAATTTCCGCCTCAATCTTTCTACTTATTATATGCAGTTGGATAATTTGATTGATAAAGTCAAAAAAACAACGCAATACGATAATATTGCGCCACTTAGCACCTTAGGTTTGGAAGGCGGCTTGTCCGTTCAATTGCCCAAAGGCGTGCAGACTTTTATAAATTACAACTTCAATTTCAACGAAAGTGCGCTGATTAATATGCCGCAGCCTTTGTGTAAGTTTGGCGTGACTATTCCATTTTTGCAGCATTTCAAATTGTACGCAGAGGGGTTGTATGAAGGCGGCAGGCTAACTCCTGGCGGTTTCAAAACCTTGCCTTATTTTTTGTTAAATTCTAACTTGTTGATTCAACCAAAATTATCCAAAAACAACTCACTCGGCAGGTATTTAAATCGGGCAAGTTTTGCTTTTAGGATATACAATGCGCTTGACCAATTCTATCAGCATCCGTCAAGCATTCAACCGCTTGTGCCGCTCCTGCTCCAAAATGGGCGTACTTGGCAAGCTCAACTGACTTTAGAGTTTTAAAATATAAATCTTTGATGGAGTGTGTTTTCTAATCAAAATTAGAGCAGCACAGTAGTTTCTCTAGTTATACAATTCAAAAAAAAAATGAAATATTTATATATAACTTATGTGATTTTATTATTTGGTTTTTCGGTGTCCGCACAGCAACCCATTATGAATTTTGGTGCAGAAAAAGGCTACGCATGGCTCGAAGGCGAAGTGCAACCGAGTAGCGGATTAGGTTTTGGATTTTATGCAGAACGGCCATTTACCCGTTATTTGGCGGCTCGTTTGAATATTGGAATGGGTAGCGTGCAAGGATTTGACCAAACATTATCTAAAACATGGGAGTATCACCCCGTTTGGAATGGCACTCGAAATTCAACGATTAATTATCAAAATTCAGCACTCGATTCTGTTTATAATAATTATCAAACCCATTATCAAGAGGCTAGTTTGCAAGGCGTGCTAACGTTATCTCAATTGCCTTTTTTAAAAAATAAAACCGATTTCGAGACTTTCTTAATCCTCGGCATTGGTGTAATGCGTCACTCTACGGCAATTGATGCCGCTAATTCAGAAGATTCAATTTACCAGTTTTTGACATTGCAGGCATTGCCACAAACCACTAGATTTCAGCGATTATCAAATATTCGCTCGCTCATGGATGGCAAATATGAAAGTTTAGTCAATGAAAAACCACAAATCACGCCTTTGTTTCAATTAGGCGGCGGCATCAAATGGAAAATCAACCAACATATTGGCTTAGTCATTTCGCATCGTATCAGTTTTACAACTTCTGACGAATTGGATTCTTACAAGTGGGATGCGAATAATCAATTAAACAACGTCAATGACATTCATCATTATACCAATATCGGGATTATTTATTCCTTATTAAAGAAAGAAAGTGAGCCTCCTGTCATCATTGAAAAAGAAGTGATTTTGCCACCAAAACCCAAAGAAGAAGTGGTCGTAGTCATTGATACGCCCGAAGTAAAAATAGAAGAGCCAATCGTTGTGCCTGATACGCCTAAGGTAGTGATAGACAAGAAGGAAGAGGCCAAAGCAATTGTCAAAAAGGCGTTTGATAACTTACAGTTTGAGACCAATAAGGCGGTGATTGCTTCCAGTTCATTTAGCACATTAAACGATTTGGCAACACTGCTCAAAGAAAATCCAACATGGCGATTAAAAATTGTTGGGCATACGGATAATGTTGGAAAACCTTCTTCCAATATGAGCCTGTCTAAGCGTAGAGCGGAAGCCGTTCGAGAGTATCTAAAAGCGCAAGGCGTGAGCGAATATTTGAGAAAACAAGGCGTTTCGGTTAATCGTTTTTGGTCTCATGGC
>CALOED010000202.1:0-2064 GCA_942492005.1 uncultured Saprospiraceae bacterium | reverse complement strand
CGGGTCACGAGGCTTTCCATTTTCATCATAAGTTTGAAGCGAATAGGTTATTTGTGAATTGCAATTACCGCAACTCACTTCATCCCCCTTTTTTAGGATTCCTTTACCTAAGAGGTTTGTAAAATATTCATGATCCTTACCTTTCAAACAACTTTTGAAATAATCATCTCGAAGAATTGTTGCGGCGTGACTTCTGGTTGTATCAACTAATTTCCCAAAATTTGGATCATCGGGGTCTTCGCAAATCAATTTCCTTGTGCCTATCGCACCTTGTACAATTGTATCTTGAAAAATTTGAGCAATCCTATTTATTTCATTCGAATCACAATCAATGCCTTGACTATAACTAGAGAAAGCCAATAGGGAGAGTGCAATATGTAAAATGTGCTTTTTCAACTTAGTTTCTAGAGTGTTTTATTGTACTGTTCATTACCTATAACGTTTTGAGCTATACTTCGTACAGCTCGAAACGAAGTGGAGAGGTGTATGAAGTATAGCGAATGTTGTGTTTAGTTTTTATTTAAAAATAGTGATTATTCAGCACTTTATATTCTAATGGTTATTCGTATTGGACGAATAAATTTTTAATTAAAAACGTAGTTGATTACCGCGACAAACGCCTTAGCGGATAAAAGACCACCCATCTCTAAATTCAATCATGAGTATTCATTATACATAGCCATGTATGGTGAGTTCGAAATGATTGTTGAGAGGTATCCCACTTCTAAAGATGTTTTTTAATCCGTCATACTCTAAGATTAAGTTACCCAATGCATTCCAATTTGACATTGTCATTTTATTCTGGTAACTTATATAAAGCTTGCGGACGTGCCACGTCACAAATCGAGATTTGCACGCTGTCAAGCGCACAAGCTTTACATTAAAAGCAAACTAGCGTTTACTTCAATCTTAGAGGATGACTCGTATTAAAATCTTTGGGAGTGGGGATCACATCTAATTTGGAGATGGGTTCCGATCGCGGTGATCAATTAAACACAACGGCCGCGGCTATGAAGTCGTACGGACTCTAACCACGATTTTTTTCTCGAAGATAATAATGATTTTCAACTATAAATTATCATACGAAGCATAAGCTCCGTATGCTTCATAGCTAGTGTTATGAGCGGAAACTTTTTCGCCATTCAGATACAACTCTTTTTTAGGCGAGCGTTTGTTTTTATTTTGCTGTGTAGAATTACAAGAATTCAAAAATGGCTAACGAGTTCTTTTTGACCAATACAGCTCGAGAAGTAGGTCTCAAATTCATATAAGCAGTGAGTTAGTTTTTTTGTAGCCATTTGAATCTACAAATTGATTTTCTCCACAGCAAAATATCTCCATAATTTAGGAACGGAAAGTATATGATCTGGCGAAATTCTATAAGGCGACGATACAAACAATGGGCATCTTTCGAGCCTTATTGTACATTGCTCATAACGTTTCGCCGCTAGGAACCGTACGGCTCTTAACTAGAACTTGTTTCCCGAAGATAGGAATGATTTTCTAAACTTAAGTGATATACCGAAGCCACAAGCCCGTATGGTTTTTAGCGGCTGTTATCATTATCCTTTTTAAGCATCGCACTACATTGATTCTATCTTCTCACTTTTTTCAGGAGCTAAAAAAGTAAGCAAAAAGAGCCCTTTAGCGCAGTATAATGTCCTTACCCTTTAAAGCCACATGACTTAAAATTGAAGAACTCCTCCTTCGTCGTCAAACAGCTCCAATTTTTGAAGTCATTTAGTCTAAAGGGTCCCAAGAACAGTTATACAATCGCGCTAGCTGTGTAGGTTACAACAAAAAGGGCTTTTGCGACTCCGAACCGTCGGGAGTTTTTTTAACCTTACTATAAACAAGCTTAGCTTCACTAAGCTTGTTTATATAAGTTAGTCAAAAACGACCAGATTGTCAATTTTGAAAATCAAATTATTTGGAATCAATTTAGGGGGATGGTTATATTGCTTTGCCAATTAAACAATGGGAACACTCTGGGCATCAGGCAAAGCTCGTCTATTAATGATAACGGTTCAAAGCTATGCGTAGTAAGGCGATTGTATCAAAAAT
>CALOED010000201.1:0-7973 GCA_942492005.1 uncultured Saprospiraceae bacterium | reverse complement strand
ATTGGATAGAATCGACCTTCATGTAGAAGTAGTTCCCGTATCTTATGATGAATTATCGAGCATGGAACGCCCAAAAGTCACCAGTTCCGAAATACGAGAACGAGTTATTGAAGCCCGAAAAATACAAGAAGAGCGATACAAAGATTTTAAATCCGTTTATTGCAATGCCCAACTACCTAGCCGCTTAGTTCGCCAATATTGCGAACTCAATCAAGCTGGACAATTATTACTAAAAACAGCCATGCAAAAGCTTCAACTCTCTGCTCGGGCGTATGATAGAATTTTGAAAGTAGCACGCACGGCAGCGGATTTGGATGGTAAGGCGGATATTGGGATTGAACATATTTCTGAGGCGATACACTTTAGAAGTTTGGATAGAGAAAGTTGGGGCGGATAGAGAAAAACATCGAAATCTCCTCTGAATATAAACAGCAAGACTAAACAAAATAAAAAGCAAAAAGCCATGAGATATTGATTACCTCATGGCTTTTTGCTTTTCTTTTTCACAAAAAACATAGACCTTATTCTAAAAAAAATTGTATGGTGCAAAATGCAACTTGCTGATTTTGAGTAGCTTTGTATGCAACGCACACAAACAGAATATTGTCTATTAATTAAACGAAAATTCTTCTTCGCTATTCATCATCATATATTCATTGTATTTGGCAATGACGGCATCAATATGATTGAAACCATGCCCTTTTCTTCCAATTTTTGCTTGCAAATCTGGATAATCTTCCGTCATCAGTTTAAGTACTTTTTTATAATTTATTTTAGTAATGCTCACCAATTCCAATCCTTCTTTTTCTAATAACTGCTCTCGCACTAATGGCTCTTCAGCGTTAGCATTTTGTTCGATATAGTGGTTGTACATACTTATTTTACCATTTTGAACACGGTGAAGCAATACGTCTTTTGGACCAAACGCTACTGGTGGGCGTTCCACTTTTTGGCGAACATAAGTTATCCATTCTGTCTCGTGCTTGCGGGTTTTCTTGTTCCAAATAGATACTTCAAAGGCATAAGATTTCAAATCTTTCGCCTTGTAGGTTTTTTGTTTGTTACTTCTATTGATGAATTTCACTTTCACTTCATTCAAGGCAGGAGACAACATCCGAATTTTACCATTTAAAGTATCTTCCGAAACGGTAATAATATAGCCTTCATATATTTTTTTGCTCCTGGCCTCCGCAGTAGTTGCCATGAGGAGTATGGTAAGAATATATATAGATGATGTAAAAACTTTCATATAGTAGTCGTTTAATTGTTTGTATTTATTTGGCTATTTCTCTTATATACAAGAAGTGTGCTTTTTTTGCGCCTTAGCGTTTACTAAAATCGCTTTTTGTGACATATTTAAATTTAAATAAATATATTTTATTCGTTATATATAGGATATATATAGGTATTTAGTGACTTTTTTGATTTAAAAATAAATATATATATAAGTGCCAAATTTGTGTTTTTGGCATATTTCCGCCAATTATTCTTTCCCATTTAGCGATTTTATTCTTTATAATTTTCATATTTATATTCTTGTTTTCACCTAAAAAGATAATTTATGAAACAGATTTTAATCTCATTTTTATTGCTACTACTCAGTCTTCCTTCGTGGTCGCAGGATGATTTATTTGAAAAAGCAAAAGCCATAGAAGCCGAAGGAAAACATCTTTTCCGTTTGGAAAAAGCATCTTGGCATGGCACTGACCTTTTTTTAGAGCAATACAAAAACACCAAAAACATTGGCGGCTATGTATCTTATATTGAAGATGATGTGGCGAAATGTGTGTTTATTTCGAGGGCCGATACGCCAATTGTAATTGGTACGATTACTTTTGATAAAGATTATAATCTAAAAAAATCTAAGGTAGATTTGGCGCAACGCCCGATTAGTCAAATCGAAATGACACTGCTCACTATGCGAATGAGTGCTGGCAATGTGATACAAAATGATACCCTTTTTAAGACTTACTCGAATACGAGCTACAACCTTATTCCTTTAATTTATGGCGGCGAAAAAAAGGTGTATATACTCACTGCACCCCAGAAAAGTGGTGTAATGATACTTGGTAACGATTATCTTATTCGGTTCAGTGATGACCTTTCGGTCAAGGATTATAGGGCATTGCACCAAAATATTATACCTATTTTTTATGATTCGGAAGAGCTAAAAGGAAAGGAAGTAGATGGTTCGGTGCATTCTCATTTACCTGCTACGGGGGAATTTATCACGCCTACCGATATTTGTACACTGATGCTTTACTCGAAATACGCAGGTTGGAAACAGCATACCGTTGTTTCTGAAAACCATATTTCTATTTGGAATTGCGAAAACAATTCATTGTTGATTTTGACAAAGAACGCATTGGAAGAGATTAGTAAAGACCAAGATAAACGCAAAAAGAAAAAGAAGAAAAAGCGTAGATGGAGAAAAAACAAGGAGTAAAAGACCATGAATTTTGGGTGTTATGAGTTGTCGATGTTTTTTGATTTTAGTTATTTTTCAAACATTGTAATTATTGTTATCTATATATGCTTCATTATTAATAATTTATCAAATTGTCGATATCCAGCCTAAATCATAGGATTGGACATCGACAATTTTTTTAGGTAAATTTCTCGCTTTTTTGTTTTGAAGTACGCTGATTATCAGCTATATTTGATTGGTAAAGCAACGCATTTTAATTGAACCAGAGTGGGATTGAAAGGCCCCTCAAAGTTGCCACAACTTTAGTCTTTCACAAAGCCGCAACAACTCAAGGCTACTTTTTAGGCATATCATACAAATCCAGCAACTCTTGAATAATGCTATTCAAATGCTGACTATTTGATAAGTTTAGCCTTATCTTATCTTATCTTTGAAAATTAAAAGAAGCCAATTATCAAAACATCAGCAATTCCCCATAAGGAAATCTATATCATCGCTACTTTCTAAGCTAGGCGAGAATAGGCTGAACCTGCGAAGTCTTCAAGACTTTGTAGGTTTAAACTGTTGAAAAATGAAGACTTACAAAGTTACAAAGTTGAAAACTTCGCAAGTCGAGTTTCTGTTCGACCTGTAAAGTACAGCACCAAAGCCATAGTGAGAATGGCTGTCAAAACATCATCCGAGATACCGTGCAGCACTTAATCGGCAATACGCAAAGACTACTTATTGAAAAATCAAAACCTCAAAGCAAGGCGAATAATTTTCAAACACAAAAGAACGAAGCCCATACAAATCCAGAAACTACTCAACTTTCAGTTTGCAACTGGACAATAGAAGAATGGCTAACAGCCGTTGTTTTTGCCTTCATCGGTTTATCTTTTATTCTCAAAATTTGGCGAAGTTTTTAAACCAAGAATTTTATCCCTTCAATTAGCTTTGCGTTTGCCGAGACTTCTGAAATCTTAGTAAACGCAATTTTTACTATCAGCACACCTACTCCGCCACACTTCCTTTGATAAATCATCAAAATATTCCTCTTATTTTTATCAAAATACCAAAACCACTACTTAAACCTTCCGATTATTATATAATTCTTAAAATCGCATCAATAAATACCACGAAATAATTACTTTTGCGCTCATAAAATTGCAAAAACAAAAAAGACTTCAACCATCCACATTATTTATTGTTCTAAGTTCTTCTTATATAAAGTTTCAATTATTTCTGAAAATAATAAATTTCATAGATAATGTTAAATATCAAATCACACGACCAGTTCGTGAATCGTCACTTAGGGCCTAGAGAGAGCGATTTGCCACAAATGCTAAAAGCTATTGGCGTATCATCGCTTGACCAATTAATTGACGAAACCGTACCATCTACCATTCGTACCAACGCACCTTTGAATATTCCAGAGGCTCAAACGGAGTATGAATATTTGCAAGAATTGAAAACCATTGCGAGCAAAAACAAACTTTACAAGTCATACATCGGTTTGGGGTATTACAATACCATTACGCCTTCTGTGATTTTGCGAAATGTGTTTGAAAATCCAGGTTGGTACACACAATACACGCCTTATCAGGCAGAAATTGCACAGGGACGTTTGGAAGCCTTACTCAATTTCCAAACAATGGTGAGTGATTTGACGGGACTTCCAGTTGCCAATGCTTCTCTTCTCGACGAAGGTACAGCGGCAGCAGAAGCCATGGTTATGCTTTGGCGCATCAAAAACAAACTTAATAAAGGCGAAGTTGTTAATCAATTCTTGGTTTCGGATAAAATTATGCCGCAAACCCTCGATATACTTATTACTCGTGCTACGCCGCTCAACATCGAAGTGATTACAGGAGATTGGCAATCATTTGAATTTTCGGATAAGGTATTCGCTACGCTTTTGCAATATCCGAACGAAGAAGGCGCAGTAGAAGATTATAGGGCGTATGCGGCTAAAGCCAAAGAGGCAGGCGTTTACGTAGCCGTAGCAGCCGATATTTTGAGCCTTGCTTTACTTACGCCTCCGGGCGAATGGGGCGCAGATATTGTCATCGGCACTACTCAACGCTTAGGCGTACCGATGGGCTATGGCGGACCTCATGCGGCTTATTTTGCTACTATCAATAACAAAGACTTTACTCGCCAAATGCCAGGGCGTATTATTGGTGTTTCCAAAGAC
This sequence comes from uncultured Saprospiraceae bacterium, assembly GCA_942492005.1. GTDB lineage: Bacteria > Bacteroidota > Bacteroidia > Chitinophagales > Saprospiraceae > CAKZLL01. The sequence continues at coordinate 3,369 of CALOED010000201.1, read as the reverse complement.
CGTCATGGAGATGATGCGCTTCGAATGGCTTTGCAAACTCGTGAACAACATATTAAAAGGGACAAAGCTACTTCTAATATCTGTACGGCACAGGCTCTTTTGGCAATTATTGCCAGTATGTACGCTGTGTATCATGGCAAAGAAGGCATCAAGGCAATAGCGGAACGCATTCATGGCATGACACAGTTGGCAGCGAGCCACATCGAAACGTTGGGCTTTGAACAAGAAAACGAATTTTATTTCGATACCATTAAAGTAAAGGTAGGCGATGCGCAAGCTAAAGTCAAGGCAATAGCTTTGAATAGCGGTATCAATTTGAGATATATTGGAGATGCCCACGTTGGTATTAGCATTGACGAAACGATTACCGTAAAGGATTTGCAAGCCTTGGTCAATGTATTCGCAAAGGCAAACGAGCAGCAAGAGCAAGTATTTACTTTGGCGGCATTGCAAGCAAAGGCGGAAGGAATGACGTATCAAGTACCTGCGGAACTCGTTCGTACTAGCGACTATTTAACGCATACGGTATTCAACTCTTTCCACTCGGAAACCAATATGATGCGCTACATCAAAAAACTCGAAAACAAAGATTTGTCATTGATGCACTCTATGATTTCTTTGGGTTCGTGTACGATGAAACTCAATGCGGCAACTGAACTGATACCCGTTACGTGGGCGGAGTTTGGAAGTATTCATCCTTACGTTCCTCGCAATCAGGCAGAGGGATACACTCAAATCATTACAGAGTTGGAAGATTGGCTCTGTGCAGCTACGGGCTTCGATGCTTGTTCTTTGCAGCCCAACTCTGGCGCACAAGGCGAATATGCGGGACTGCTCACCATCAGAGCTTACCACGAAGCGAACGGCAATCCGCACCGAAACATTGCTATCATACCTACTTCGGCACACGGTACTAACCCTGCGTCGGCAGTGTTGGCAGGTATGGAAGTACAGGGTGTAAACTGCGACGATAAAGGTAATATTGATGTAGAACATCTAAAGTCTCAGGTAGAAAAATACAAAGACAATTTGGCGGCATTGATGGTCACTTATCCTTCTACGCATGGCGTATTTGAGACGAGTATCAAAGAGATTTGCCAAGTGATACACGATAACGGCGGCAAAGTATATATGGATGGTGCGAACATGAATGCGCAAGTTGGGCTGACCAGTCCAGCCGAAATTGGCGCAGATGTTTGTCACTTGAATTTGCACAAAACCTTTGCCATTCCGCATGGTGGTGGTGGGCCTGGCATGGGCCCCATTTGTGTAAATAATAGTCTTGCACCGTTTTTGCCAAAGCATACTTTGGTAGAAGGTGTTGGTGGCAAACAAGGCATCAAAGCGGTTTCTGCTGCGCCTTATGGCAGTGCGAGTATCTTGTTGATTTCGTATGCTTATATCAAAATGTTGGGCAGAACGGGCGTTACGGATGCTACCAAATACGCTATTCTCAATTCTAATTATATCAAAGCTCGATTGGAAAAAGAATACGACATACTTTATACGGGCGAAAATGGACGATGCGCTCACGAGCTAATCGTAGATTTGAGAAGCTTTAAGGAAGTAGGTGCAGAAGATTTGGCGAAGCGATTGATGGATTATGGTTTTCATGCGCCAACACTCTCGTTTCCAGTAGCTGGCACAGTGATGATAGAACCAACGGAAAGTGAAAGTCTTGATGAGCTTGACCGATTTTGTGATGCCATGCTCGAAATCCGAAAGGAAATTGAGGAAATAGCAACGGGGAAAGCGGATAAAAAAGACAATGTTTTGAAAAATGCTCCGCACACGCAAGCCGTTATTACTGCTGATGAATGGGCCCATTCTTATTCTCGTGAAAAAGCGGCATTTCCATTGCCTTTCGTGAGAGAGCATAAATTCTGGGCAAGCGTTGGGCGAGTAAATAATGCTTCGGGCGATAGAAATTTGATTTGTACTTGTCCTCCAATGGAAGATTATCTTTAGCAATAAAGAGATAGAGGTATTAAAAAACGCTTCAAAGGCTTCGGTTTTTGGAGCGTTTTTTTTGTGCTGTGGAGGAATAGACCTTTTCGTTTTTTCCCCAACTTTTTTAAAACGTCTAAAAACCATATTTTCTAAAAGTTAGATTAATTCTCCCCTTTTCATACTTCGGGTTAGTTGGCAAACTATGTTCATATCTGTCTTGGCAATTTTCTCCCATTACCAAAAGGCTACCTTCCTCTAAGACCAAATCAAATACCTTGAAGTTCTTTTTCTCTCTTAAATAAAATTCCCTTTCCTCTCCGATGCTTATCGAAGCAATTACGGAAGTATCGCCATAGGCAACATAATCCGAATGATAGCCTACGCCAGAATTTCCGTCAGGATAATATATACAAACACAAACATGAAATATCCTATTCGTAAACGCCTCTACCCTTTCTTTAATCTTTTTTAACTCATCGGACCAAATCGCTGTTTTTCCCCATTGGTTTTCGGGAAGTTTGTTTTCTGCATACAAATTTTCATCCATAAACATAATTTTGCCATAGTCGGATAAGGTCTTTTTTCCTTCTACGTAAATTGCTGTTTTGAGATTATTTATCTCATAATCCGTGATGAGTTGCGTATAAAGCTGCGTTGATTCTTCTTTAGATAAAAAAACATTTGTGTAATCGACGCTGCAATTTAATGGTAATGTAATCGTGTCTTTTTTCATGGCTTGTGTTAATTCAATTCGCATTTTTATCTTTCCATCATTGATTTGACAGCACTCATGTATATGCTCTTTGCTAGGTTGTAGCCTTCTTCGCTATTGAGTGCAAAATTAATCAACATTACACCCGAATTGACTTCTATTACTTTAAGTCCTTCGTTTTTTGTTTCTACTATATCTACGGATGCAAAATTCATTTCCAATGCTTTTGTAGCATTTCGAGCGATTTCAACTAAGTCCTTACGGCTTTGAATTTCAATAATTTCTGGAATAGCGCCGCTACCTAAATTGTGTTTCCAGTTTAGTTCTAATATTTCGCCATCTCCTAACACGGTACTCAATTCAAGTTGTTGTTCTTTTAATGTTTTCAAAAGCTGAATAGATAGGTTTTCGATGGTATATGATTGATTCAGTAAGTTTAATATATTATCTTTTCCATTTCCTCGAAGGATGGGTTTCTTTTTTTTAAAAATCAATTTGGGCCTGTTCCCTAACATCACCACCCTGTACTCTTCTACAATTTCAAAAAAGGGCGAAAGGCAAATAGCATTATTTTTAGTGATATTGTTATACATTTCGCACTCTAGCTTATAAAGCGTATCTACAAGCGCAACGCCTCTCCCGCTTGAACCAACATTTGGCTTAATCACTATTTTATTATTGTGCTTTTTAAAAAAATCAATCATCTT
>CALOED010000200.1:0-5199 GCA_942492005.1 uncultured Saprospiraceae bacterium | reverse complement strand
CTTATGAAGTAATAATGTAATTTTAAAAATGGCTAAAAGTCCATTTTATCAAGGTCAATTTCGGTAACTACCTCAGCTTTGAGTCCTGCTTCTTGTTTGCTGGCAATAGAGAAGCGTCGTTCGGGTAATTTGTAATTTTTCATCAAATAATTTTTGACGGTTAATGCTCGCTGATCGGCAATACTTTTATCATTAGCGTCATTTCCTTCGAGTTTGACGACTATGAGCGGATACATTTTTAGCACTCTAGCCAGTTGGTCTATTTTCATTTCGGACTCTTCGTTGATGTTGGTGCTATCCGCATCAAAAGAAATATTGGGCAAGTCGGGCAGTTGGTCCAGAATGGCTTGACGTTCGGCAGAAGTCATTTTTTTGTTTGGTAAATCTCTTATTTCTACGCCCCTTTCATCTACTATCGCACCTATTGGCGAATTGATTTCTTTATCAATCGCATCTGGCACGCCGTCATTATCGCTATCATTGGTCAGCGAATTATCGGCTTCATCTTCTTTAGCGACTGCACCTTCGTCTATTATTTGGGGTTTTGAGGGTTTTTCTGAAAACTTTCTACACAGTTCATCATCGTATTTTAGTTTGTTTTGAATGGCTTTGAGGCGTTGAGTGCTATTGAGTAATTTACTCAGCGTTTTGAAATTGATACTCTCAATCAGTGTCACCGAAGTAGTGCTGACTTCTTCTAGAATATATTCTATCGAAAACATTTTAGAAATATCATCTTTGGAAATATTGCCATAAATGATGTAATCAATGCCTTCTTTTTCTAGGAATCTTCGAGCAGCTTCAAAGGTTTGATTTTCTAATTGTCGGCTGTATTTGATGCGAGGAATGATACGGTATTTGCTTTTGCAAAGCGAAAGAGAGGATTCAAACTCGTTGGCTACGTTCTTACCTAATATGGAATTAAATTCATTTTTATTATGAAAATCAATGATATATATGTCTTTTTTCTGTTGTGAAAAAAGGGATAGACTTAGACATAATATAAATACGTTGGTAAATATGATTTTCATTGTTTTCGATTATTTGTTTTATTCTAAAAAGGTGGGTTTCGTTTTTTATATGAAAAAACTGTGCTAAGTTTAAATCTTTCCTACTTTAGGACGAGGCTTAACCTATGAGTAACGTTTTTTGGTTAAATGTAAGTATTTGGCTAAAGTCATCTGTGTGTTACGAGTGTAAAATTATTCAAAATTGATTAAATTTGTAAGAGACATATTTATTCGTCTTGCGTTGTTCAACAAATAATTTATGTATCACAATTTTAAAGACATCATTTAAGTATTAAAAAATGAGCAATTTTATAAATACTGAGAAATATATAAATCCATTAACTGATTTTGGGTTCAAAAAGCTATTTGGAACAGAAATGAATAAAAACCTTCTGATAGATTTTTTGAATCAAATTTTGCCTAAAGATAAGCAAATTGAAGATTTGAGTTATTCTTCAACGGATAAATTAGGCAAAACGCCACTAGATAGAAAAGCTATTTTTGATTTGTATTGTAAAGGAAAAGATGGAGAACGATTTATTGTGGAAATGCAAAAGGCAAAACAAAATTATTTTAAGGATAGAAGTGTATTTTATTCTACATTTCCAATACAAGAACAGGCAAAAAAGGAGATTGGGATTACAAGTTAGACCCTGTTTATTCTATTGGAATATTAGATTTTATTTTTGATGATCATAAAACTGACCCAACATTACATCATGTTATTGAATTTAAAAATCAGCGAGGAGAAGTATTCTTTGATAAACTTAAATTAATCTACCTTGAACTTCCTAAATTCAAAAAGAAAGAAGAAGAGCTTGAAAACCACTACGAAAAATGGTTGTATGTGCTAAGACATCTTTCGGAATTACAAAATCGCCCCAAAAAACTACAAGAGAAAGTTTTCAAACAACTATTTGAAGCTGCGGAAATAGCCCGTTTTACACCAGCAGAAAGAGAGGCTTACGAAGAAAGTTTAAAACATTATCGAGATATTAAAAATATTGTCGATACTTCTCGTGAGGAGGGAAGAATAGAAGGCATTGAACAGGGCATTGAACAGGGCATTGAACAAGGCATTGATAAAAGGAATATCGAAATAGCACGAGAAATGAAACTTAACGGAGAAGCTATTGATAAAATTATTCGATACACATTATTGACTAAAGAAGAAATTGAGCGTTTATAAATATTAAAAGTATCAGCTATAAATTTCAGTCTTAAAAATAAGAAAATGAAAATTTCTTACGGACATCCAACTACCCGTCAGCATATTTTACAAATGCTTGACCTTCAACGGCAAAACTTGCCTGCAAATATCACAAAGGAGGAAGCACAAGCGCAAGGTTTCGTCACGGTGCAGCACCATGAAGATTTGCTTTGGGAAATGAATGCGGCTTATCCGCACACCGTAGCGATGGATGGCGAACGGATAGTGGGCTATGCGCTAGTCATGACGGTAGAATTTAAAAATCAGATTCCTGTGTTGATACCCATGTTTGAGCAAATTGAACAACTTTCTTACAAGGGCAAACCGCTGGCGGATTATCGTTATTTCGTGATGGGGCAAGTCTGCATTGCAAAATCGCATAGAGGGCAAGGCATATTTGGCGGAATGTATCGAGCGATGAGCGAGCAGCTAAAAGGCGTTTTTGATTGTACGATTACCGAAGTATCGCTAAAAAATAAACGCTCGATGCGTGCGCACGAAAAAGTGGGTTTTGAAACTTTATGGAATTATCAATCGCCTGACGGAGAAAATTGGCGGATGATAATTTTGGAATTTTGAGTAAGAAAACGAGTGAATAGGTTTTACCTTCTTTTCCATTCGGTTTTTAGATAAATTCGCCCTTTCCCTTTAAAATCTTCATACATTCCGAGTGCTTTTACTTGCTTACGGCTCAATTTTGCGTTGAGCAGCATGGGGCTTCCTTTGGCTTTGAAAGTGAGTTGCAAAGGATATACATTTTTTAGCGGTAAAGTCAGTACATACCGTTCTCTTTTGAAATGTTTGAACAAAATATCGAGCTTCTCACCATTCATATTATACACGATAAAATCGTTATTTTCTCTGACTATGGCTACTTTTTGGTCATTACAATAGGGTTTTTCTACCTTGTTTTTTTTATCAGAAAAGCGGGCGGAGAGCTGCCAAAATCCTTCTACTTCCCATAATCGGAGGCTGTTTTTTTTAAAATAAGCCGCAAAAGAACTTTCATCGGTAAATATAGAAAACGTCCCGTTATGCAAATGAGTTGGGCTAAGTTGCAAGCCATAAACCATCCATGCGTTTTCGACCGTAGTTGCGCCTTCTACTAGGTCTATAATCGCTACACCTTTGGGAATAGCTTCAAAAACCAATTCAAAATATACCGTATCGCCAAAGTTCAACGTAAAACTTTCGGGACTGAATGGGATTCCATTTACTTTTTTGATATGATAAAATCGTTGGCGAGCAATGAGGCGAAAGGCGTTATTAGAACCTGGAGCGGATGTAGAAATCAAGGCACTCGGTCGGTAGGTGTCGTTTACGCAAAAGGCTTTGACTACCGTTTGACTATCCGAGAGCATCACTTTTTCGATTTGCATTCCGCCTTTTTGTTGGCGAGCGATGGGGTGTTCATATACTTGCGCTGATACCGATTGAGACATCAGCACAAGTATAAAAAACATGGATAAGTTTTGTTTGAGTGTCATTATTCAACTCCTTTCAAGCATTAAAACCGAGCTTTTACGCCTACCAATATATTGAAACCAAAATTAGGATAACAGTGTCCAACGCACGTATTTTTGAGCCGTGAGTTTATTTAAATCCAAAAACACACCGAAGTTTTTTGTTACATCATAAGTTGCGCCAAAGCTCAAATCAAAAACGCCAGCTAAGACTTGCTCCGTTCCAGTTTCGTCAATATAAGCAATGCTATTGGTAAATACAATTCGCCTTTAAGGCTCAATTTATCTTCAAGGGCTTTGTACTTAGCGTAAATATTCGACTCAAAATTAGGCAAATGCCACGCTTTTGCTTCGTTGGTCATGGTGAACGTGTTCAAATCCAGCGTACCACCAATTTCAAGATTTTTAATCAAAGAAATAACCGCTTCGCCGTGAATATTGAAAATATTAGCGTCATCGTATCGAGTATGGAAAAATCGAGCGTCAGTCGTATCATTCACGAACAATTGCAAGTTTTTCGTTGGTTTACGAGCGATGGTTGCGGTAAGGTTAATGCCGTTTAGTTTTACATTTACACCACCGTATTGCTTCTGAATTTGAGTATTGAGCAATCCCGTTGGCGTGAAAATATAAGGATTGTACGAAGTAGTGGTGTAGTAAGAATTTTTCACGACCTCTCCTGTCCAACCTGCTATGATGGAAAATTTTCCGTCAGCCAAATCATAAGACGCTTCTACATCGGGGAATGCAAAAAAGTCTGCTTCTTGCCCCAAATTCACACCAATCTTAACCTTAAATGCCTCTGCATGATACGTAAAACTTGGGCGAATACCTATGATATTGTTATTGATATTTGCCGTATCTTGATTGTAGCTATTAAAATCATCATAGACAATGACAGACAACGGGTGCTTGTCGCTAAAAGTCTTACTGATGTCGGCATTGAATTTTACACCAATTTCAGAACCCGAGTAAGAGTCGCCCATTCTATAAATATCCAAATCAGCTTTGTAATCCAATGCCGCTAGGTTTTCTTTGGCATTAAAAAACTTTGCTCCAATTTTGAATACGCCAAATCGCTGGCGAAGGGTATCGCTCATAAAAGGAACGGTATCGGATGGATTTGTACCATAAAAATAATTATCGTTTAGTGCGTAACCTATATTACCGCCAACGCCAAACGCTCCCATGTAGTAAGTCGCATTCAGGCCTAATTCGGTATCCGAAAACCGTTGGTTTGCCAAATTTGCGTTATTGTTGGCAGAATGATGTTTGGCATTGATACCAAAATCTAATTTATCGCTCTTGCCTGAATTGTATCGCAAATCCACAAAGGGAGAGTTTGGCGTACCATAGCCTACTTTTCCATAAAAATTATAGGAAGGCAATTCTTTCTCCTTTGCCATCGTAAGCGGACGAATCACAGGCGGCTCATAACTCAATGTAAGCAAACGAGTGGGTAACGAATACAATATATTTTCATTAAGGTTGCTACCATCTTTATTAATCACGGGCG
>CALOED010000199.1:0-8595 GCA_942492005.1 uncultured Saprospiraceae bacterium | reverse complement strand
CGAGTAAAGTTTATACCAATACTTATTTTATTCGAGAAAAATCCAACTTCATGCTGCTTTCGCTGGCAGTAGAACCTGCCGTTCTCAACGACCCTATTTCTGGTTGGCTGCACAAAGGAGCGAATGCCGATACAGTTTATCCGTTTGCGAATGCCAACTATTGGTCGAGGCAAGAGGTATCCGCCGATTTTGAGATTTTTAATGAAAATGGCGAACGGGTTTTTACAGACCGAATCGGCTTGAAACTCTTTGGCGGTATGAGTAGAATTTTTGAGCAAAAATCATTTGCCATTGCTACTCGTGGCATTTATAGCAGCGAAAAGCGGATTCATTATCAAATATTTCCTGATAAAAAACACAAATCATATAAGCATCTGGTGATAAGAAATGCAGGCAGCGACTGCGAAAAGGCGCATTTTAGAGATGTTTTTATGACGAGTTTGATGAATGGCGTAGATATAGAAAAGCAATCCTATCGCCCGTGTTTGTTATATATTAATGGTCAGTATTGGGGAATTTATTTTATTCGAGACAAAGTTAATCGGCATTTTATAGAATATTCTACCGATGTGGATGATGATAGCTTGGACTTAATAGAGCATCAAGACCGAGTGAAATTTGGAAATATTAACCATTACAACTCCATGTTGCAATATATGCGCAACAATGATTTGGCATCGGATGAACATTATAAATACATTCAAACACAAATGGATGTAGATAATTTTATGGCGTTGCAAATCGCACAAATCTATTTTGACAACCATGATGCGGGCGGAAACATCAAATTTTGGCGACCTCAAACGCCAGAGGGGCGTTGGCGGTGGGTTTTGTATGATACCGATTGGGGTTTTGGGCTGCAAGACCCCTTGGCTTACCAATTCAATACGCTGGAACTACACACACAACCCGACGCTCCTGGCTGGCCGAATCCGCCTTGGAGTACCTTTATCCTGCGAAATTTACTCAAAAACAAAAACTTTGAAACCCATTTTATCAATCGGTTTTCGGATTATATGAATACTCGATTTGAGAGTAATCGGGTATTGGATAGCATCGAAGTATTTAAGAACTTGATAGAACCCGAGTATGACAGACACGCTCGACGATGGGGATATTTGGAAAGTATTTGGTTAAAACACATCAATACGATGAGGGAGTTTGCTCAAAAACGCCCAAAATTCATGCGAGGGTTTATTCAACAAAAATTTGATGTAGGAAAAATTAGGAACGTAGAATTGACCGTGAAAGGCAACGGTTCGGTCAAGGTGAATAATCATATTGACATCAGCAATAAACTGGTGGGGCAATATTTTGAAAAAATACCAATTACTTTTTCTGCCTTACCGAGCTACGGTTACGCTTTTTCGCATTGGGAAACGCCTGATGGACAAGTAAAAACGATAAGTTTGACCATAGATTTAAAGAAAGAGTCGAGTAAGTTCGTGGCCGTCTTCAAGAAGTCAGACCACCGATTGGATGGCAAAATTATCTTTAATGAAATAGCTCCCAATAATAAAAATACAGATGATTGGGTCGAATTATATAATACCTCTGGAGAAGTCGTGAATTTAAAAAAATGGACGTTTAGAGACGCACAGCACAGTTTTGAGTTTCCGAATGTGCAGATAGCTCCGAATGGCTATTTGATAATTTGTCAAGATACGGCTCTATTCAAAAAGGCATTTCCGAAAGTAAAAAACGTAGTGGGCAACCTCAATTTTGGCATTAGTAAAAAGAAGGAAATGTTGCGGCTTTTTGCCAGCAATGGCGCAATGATAGATAGTGTTTTTTATGAAATAGAACCACTGGATTCTACTTTTGTATTTAGCCTGCCGCATCCTACGATGGACAATAGCGACGAACGCAACTGGAATCTTATTTCGGGCATAGGTTCGCCGGGCAATGCAAACCCCGGCTACCAACAAAAATTACAAGAAATTGAGCAAAAAAAATGGTGGAGAATAGGTGGTGGAATTTTGAGCGGAATCTTGGTTTTGTTGCTAGGTTGGCGATTCTTTTTACGAAAAAAAGGAAATCCATAAAGAGTGCTTTATAAAGTTGAGTATTTATAAAAAATGATTGCCTTGCTTTAAACCTTTGCCTATTTGGTCAGTCTTACTACCAAATTTCATCAATATCAAGAATGGCAATAGCAACAGAAAATCATTTAAAACGAACAAAAACGGTGCATAAACCTAAGCAACAAGATACGGTGAGCGACGAGGCAATTCTGACGCTTTTGGATAAGGCAGCCACCTTCGATAAAGGTTTTAGTTTATTGCTTCAACAGTATCAAGAGCGGTTGTATTGGCACATTCGTAGGATGGTGATGGAACATGAAGATGCTAATGATGTGCTTCAAAACACTTGCATAAAAGTATATAAAGGCATCAAAAATTTTAAGGGCAATTCGCAACTTTACACTTGGCTTTATCGAATAGCATCTAACGAGGCGATTACTTTTTTGAAAAAACAACAACGTCGAAAGTCTTCTTCGCTGGATGATGAAGAGGGAAATCTTCAAAATCAACTGGCGGCAGATGTGTATTTTGATGGCGATGAAATACAACGAAAATTGCAAGCAGCCATTCAAACGTTGCCCGAAAAACAAAGATTAGTATTCAATATGCGTTATTTTGATGAAATGTCGTATCAGGATATTTCAGAATCACTCGGCACATCGGTAGGTGCTTTAAAAGCCTCTTACCACCATGCTGCAAAGAAAGTTGAAAGTTTTTTGAGAGCAGGAGAAGAATAAAAGTAGGATGGATTTTAAAAATTAAAATAGACTTATGAGAGAGAAGAATATAAAAAAAGAATTACAAGAAATAGCACCAATGCTGGCTCAACTCAAAGGGCAAAAAGAAGGCTTTGAAGTGCCTAACCTGTATTTTGATAAACTGGAGCAGAATATTTTTGCTCGCATCAAAGCAGAGGAAGAAGCCGAAAGTTGGAGTGCCGCTACTCCCAAAGCAACGAGTAAAAGCCAATTAACGCCTATTCAAAAAATTAGTAACTGGCTAATGCGCCCTCAAATAGCCATTAGTTTTAGTTTGGCTTTGGTTGCCGTTTTAGCCATTGGCATTTTCGTTTTTCCTACGAACGATACCAACGGGGAATTGGCTATTTCGGACGAAGAAGCATTGGAATATATTGAGAATAACATTGACTTGTTTAGCGAAGAATTGATATTTGAAACCATGGAAACCGATTTGGCAGAAATGGATTTTTCAACTGAATTCAACGTCAATGAAGAAGAACTCAATGAATACATCGAAGAGTATTGGATTGATGAAATTGATGAAAATTTAATGAAAGAAGTATTATAAAATTCGCAATCAATCGCACTATTTATATTTTTAAAATAAAAAAATACAACTTACTTAAAACAAACACAGATAAAAATAAAAAAAGAATGAAAAATATATTTGTAATATTAATGCTGGTATTCTTTTCTGCTCAGATGGCAGAAGCACAGCGAGCCTCTGGAGAAAAAATGAAGGCGTTGAAAATAGCCATTTTCACCGAAGAGTTGGACTTGACAACGAAAGAAGCGGAACAATTTTGGCCTTTGTATAATGAATACGAAACAAAAATTCGTGAAATTCATTATAAATCAAGAAAACAACATAAGGCGACCATTGAGGGAAAATCGGATAAGGAAATTGAAAAAATGATAGAAGAACGATTCAAATTGCAAGAGCAAAAAGTAAAGTTGGAGCGTTCTTATTACAAGAAATTTAAGAAAGTGTTGCCTATCAAGAAAGTAGCAAAAATACCTTCGGCTCAACGAAAATTTAAACTCGCATTGATGAAAAAATCAAAAGAGTCGAGAAAAGGCAGAAAACTAAAAGAAAATAGATAAACACTATCTAACTTCTCAAGGCGAAAATTGACTTTAACAAAAAAATACGCCTCTTGGCGAATATCATATATACTTTAAGCTCTGATACTATCCCGTATCAGAGTTTTTTTTTGTGTGCGAATAACGTATTTTTGCCAAACGTAGCGGTACAAAATCGCAGACAGAAATAACTAAGGAACGAGCTAACAAACAGCTAATTATTATTTATTCGTTCCTAAACGAGGATATATGACGAAGCGCAAGGTGGATATACTTATCATTTCGGACTCTCATTTGGGTACATTTGGAGCGCAAGCCAAACAGCTTATTCAATATTTGGATTCTGTTGAGCCAAGTATTTTAGTCATCAATGGCGACTTGATTGATATTTGGCAATATATGCGTTGGTATTTTCCTAAATCCCATTTGCAGGTTTTGCAACGCCTCGCCAAAATCGCAGCTTCGGGCATTCCTACTTATTATCTCACGGGCAATCACGATGATTTATTAAGAAAATTTACGCCTATTACATGGGGCAACTTTCAGCTACAAGACGAAATAATACTAGATATAGATGGCAAACAAACGTGGATTTTTCATGGCGATATTTATGATAAAACCATCAAAGCACGGACGGCAGCCATTATGGGTGGATTAGCCTATAACATACTTATCGTAATGGATAGAATATTCAATCGGATAACGGGAGTGTTCGGTTTTCGGAAGGTTCGTATTTCCAAAATGCTAAAGGATTTTTCAAAACAAATGGCGAAAAAGGTAGGAAATTTTGAAGATGCAGCTATCAATATGGCTATTTCTAAAGGCTACGATTATGTAATATGTGGGCATATTCACCGACCTCAGATGCGAGAAGTATCCAACGAAAACGGAAGTATTTGGTATTTAAATTCTGGCGATTGGGTCGAAAATGCTTCTGCCTTAGAATATAATGATGGTGTTTGGAAAATTTTTACCTTTGAAACGGACTTTAATACAAAACTATGAAGATATTATTTGGAGTACAAGGTACAGGAAACGGACATTTGAGCAGAGCAAAAGAAGTTATTCCGTATTTGCTAGAATATGGCGAAGTAGATTTGTATGTAAGCGGTACAGAAGCCGAAGTAAAACTGCCTTATCCTATAAAATATCAAAAGCACGGACTTAGCTTTGTATTTGGACAAAAAGGTGGTATTGATTTTAAAAAAACCTTCCAAATCATGCGTCCTTTGCGCTTTATTAAGGATTTGACCAGTTGCCCTGTCAAGGATTACGATATAGTCATAAATGATTATGAACCGCTAACGGCATGGGCTTGCCGCCTTCGAGGCGTGCCTTGCTATGGCTTGAGCCATCAAGGCTGCTACCTCTCCGATAAGTCTCCCCGACCTGCTAATAAGAAATGGTGGGGCGAGTTTATGCTCAAAAACTTTACGCCGCTAACCGATGTTCAAGCCTTTCATTTTGCCCGATACGATGACTTTATCAATACGCCCGTCATTCGCAGCGGCATTCGAGAGACACAACCGAGCAAGCAAGACCATATCGCTGTTTATTTGCCCGCAGTAGCTGATAAAACGCTGATTGGCGTGTTTTCTAAAATCAAAGATATACGCTGGAAGGTGTTCTCCAAACGAGCAAAAACGCTTTTTACAGAAGGAAACGTAGAAATTAATCCGATAAGTGGCATAAAATGGGAACAGGCACTGGCGCATTGCGAAGGGGCGGTGATGGGCGCAGGCTTTGAAGGACCCGCCGAAGCTCTTTTTCTCAAAAAGAAGCTCTTCGCTATCCCTATGGTCATGCAATACGAACAACAGTGCAATGCCGCATCTTTGGAAGAAATAGGCGTTCGGGTCTCGTGGAAAATGACGGATACTTTCGAGGATGAACTTCGAGAATGGCTGCATCACGATAAAGTGGTAGAAGTAGATTATCCTGATGAAACGGAGGCAATCGTGAAACGAATTATGCAGAAAGTGCTATAAATTAATTGCGCTGAATGCTTGCAAAATGGTAATTTCTGAAAGATTATAAAAAAAAACAACTTCCTCGTGATGAAGAAGTTGCTCTTTTTTTAATCAATTTGCATTTAGTAAAAACAAGTATAAATTATATTTTATAAGTCTGGCGTGTTGGAAATCACAGGTAAATGACTTTTCCCTTGTCGTATAATTGATTTTAGTATTTCAATGTCTAATTGAATATGAGGCGCATCAACAGAATCCGCATCCAGGTGCTGTTCTACATGGACAGCATTATATTGAATAGCACTTTGTCCGCTTACGAAAATTTGCGCACTAATACTCGCTACTACAAGTAATACAACAAAAAACACACGAAAACTAAATTTCTTCATTATTGGCGATATTTCAAATGATGGATTGCTTCAATGGATAAAATAATAGTATTGTAAATATAGCTATTTTTTTCCTCTTTGGTGTTAAGAACGGGTTAATTTAAAACTTCGTTCCCCTAAAAATTTTAACTTTATTGTGGGAACGTGACGAAAACCATTTGTAAGGACACCTTTTTTATAGAAAGGTTGCAGTTTTTCTGATGGTATGACGGTTTTTTTCGACAAGATGTTACACCAAATTTCTATTTTTTTAAAAAAATAAATGATTGGCTAAAACTTTGATATTCTTTTATTGTAAGGGAGCTGTTCAATTTACCCGTCGCTGCTGCGGTAAGCAGACCAATAGGCTTTCATTTATTATTAATCTTATTTTTTCTTTATACCTTAGTTTATTGCATATTTGCAATGTAAAATCTAAATAGCAACGACCAAACATGAGGCAAAAACTTTTACAAAGTTGGCAAAAAATCAGTCACATCGGCACCAATGATGAGATGTCTTATTTGGACATCATGCGCCTCAAAATATTAAACCAACTCACTGTTTCTATTATTTTCATTATCCTTCTTTTTATCATCAAAACTCTTTTTGAAGGCGAAGAAGACATTTACGTATTGTTTATTATTTTGGTATTCTCTTCGGCGATACTTCCCTTCCATTATTTCAAAATGTATCAACCGGCAAGGATGTATTGGGCTATTTATTTCCCTTTACTACTTACGGCTGCTACTATGCTTTACGGCAGAGGAGTAGGAGCCAATACGGCATTTTTTATTTTTATTACTACCTCAATGTTTCTTTTTGATAACTTTCGAAATCAAGTTTTAGCCAATCTTTTCATCATTGTCTTGTTTTTAGGCAGTATGTATTACACCAATTTTTATGAAAGCCCTTATGCTGATATTACGGACGATGGCGATATTATTTTAATGTTTATTATTACGGCTGTTGGCGTTTCTACTATCATTTTGACGTTCATTCAAGAGATTAGAAAATATATCAAAGAACTTGAAAATAAAAACAATAGCCTTTCGACGGCCTACGAGGAAATAGAACGCTTTTCTTACATCTCTTCCCATAATCTTAAAACGCCCGTTCGGACTATTCGCAGCTTTACTGACTTAATCGAGCG
The DNA here is from genome assembly GCA_942492005.1 of uncultured Saprospiraceae bacterium. Taxonomy (GTDB): domain Bacteria; phylum Bacteroidota; class Bacteroidia; order Chitinophagales; family Saprospiraceae; genus CAKZLL01. Next base: position 1,257 of record CALOED010000199.1, on the reverse strand, counting down.
TGATATAAAACGTGGTAAAACCGAGCATATCAGTGAGTATTTGGAATACATCAAGCAAGGTTCGGAACAAATGCAGTATTTGATAAATGATATTTTGGAATACTCTAAAATATCGCAAGATAAACACATCGAACTGGAATCGGTGGACTTAAACAAAGCCATGAGTTTTATAGCGAGTCAAGCTCAAATCGGTGCAACAAAGCCCATTGAACTCCAAATTTCAGATTTACCAATTATAGAATCTAATAGAACCTTAATCAATGCTGTTTTTCAGAATTTAATTGAAAATGCAGCCAAATACAATGACAAGCCTAGCGTTGAAATCAGTGTCAGTTACAAATTGGCTTCTAAAATGCACGTTTTCTCGTTCGCTGATAATGGAATAGGTATTGACAAGGTATATCACGATAAGATATTTGGAATGTTTGAACGCTTGCACAGCGACCCCAATATCGTTGGTACAGGCATCGGGCTTGCCATGAGTAAGCGCATTGTCGAACGATTAGGCGGTAGTATCTCTCTAATCTCAGAAGTCGGCAAAGGAAGTACCTTTTTTGTAGAATTGCCCGTTTAGAAAACAAAACGGCTCTTATCAATAACAATGCTTTACCAGCAATCTCTAGCTAATTTCTTATTGAACAATCGGGGACATAGGTAAAAGAACACCTGTGGTTTAATCGTAATCGTGCCAATTGACGGTGCAAGTTCCATTAATTACCACAGCAACATACCGCCATGTTGAGTTACTACATTGAGTAGCATTATTAGTAATAGTTAGCATGACTAAGAAGTTGCCTGCCGTGGAAAAAATGTTCTGAAAAAGAATTGATTCGCTTCACAGATTGGGTCTATTCTCCATTTCATAATAAAAGCGAACAGGCTAAAAATCTTTATGATTTTGTATTAAAGGCAGCTCCCGATTTTGAAAATTTAGATAAAAAACAGGCGTTCGTTCATCTTTTGGGCAAGTAACCCTATAACGAGTTGAAAATTAACAACGTCATTTCTAACCTTACTCGATTATTGTTTGATTTCTTGGTTTTTCAGAATTATAAAAACTCTGGGCATTTATCGGAAGTTTGATGGATGGATGAGCTATTGAACCGAGATTTGGATAAATTGATGCTGCAAGAAGGGCGAAGATTGGAGAAAAAAAGACTACTAACATTTCTAACAATAGAAACATTAGTAGTCTTTCGATAGTAATATTTTAGAACAAAACTTTCATTTATCCTTACTTATCGTCCAAGTAATTCG